>CAZMGG010000019.1:38921-58600 GCA_964565715.1 uncultured candidatus Brocadiaceae bacterium
CGGCGCCGACATGGGCGCCGAGAAGTTCTTCAACATCAAGTGCCGGAACTCGGGGCTGCGGCCCGATGCGGCCCTGCTGGTGGCCACCGTGCGGGCGCTGAAGATGCACTCGGGCCGCTTCGAGATCGTCGCCGGCAAGCCGCTGCCGGAAGGCCTGCTGCAGGAGGACCTCGACGCGCTGGCTGCCGGCATCGGCAACCTGGAGAAGCAGATCGAGAACGTCAGGCTGCACGGCGTGCCAGTGGTGGTGGCGGTGAACCGCTTCCCGACCGACACCGAGGCCGAGATCGCCTTCGTCAAGGAGCGGGCGATGCAGGCCGGCGCGTTCGCCTGCCACGAGTCGCGGCTGTTCACCGAGGGCGGCAAGGGCGGCGAGGAGCTGGCCCACGCGCTGGTGGCCGCCGCCGACGAGCCCAACTCGTTCCGGCTGCTCTATCCGAGCGAGATGAGCCTGAAGGAGAAGATCGAGACCATCGCCACCAAGGTCTACGGCGCCGACGGCGTCGACTTCAGCCCGGAGGCCGAGGCGCGGCTGCGCAGCTTCGAGGAGCACGGCTGGGGCCGGCTGCCGGTGTGCATGGCCAAGACCCAGTACTCGCTGAGCCACGATCCCAAGCTGAAGGGCCGGCCGCAGGGCTTCCGCTTCCAGGTGCGCGATGCGCGGGTGTCGGTGGGGGCGGGCTTCGTCTATCCGTTGGCCGGCGCGATCATGACCATGCCCGGGCTCGGCAAGGAGCCGGGCGGCACGCGGATCGACGTCGACCAGGACGGCAACATCGTCGGCATGTTCTAGGGCGGCGGTGGTGGGCGCGTGCTGTGCAACCGGAGTTGCCAGTGCCGACCCGGGAGAAGTGGCGGTTCCCGACCCGGGCCCGTCTGCTTCGGAGGACCCGGCCGCTGGCAGGAGCTTCCCCTGTGGCAGGGGAGTTGCGTCGGGGGGGGCATGACGAACCAGCCCCTCTCACCCATCCTCCTCAACAGGCGCCATCGCGGACTGCGCAGCTTCCTCCCCGCCGGCGGGGGCCGTCCCATGCTGGGCGTGCGGCTCAGCCAGCGACAGCGCGCCGCGGCCACCCCGGAACCGGGCTGGACGACACGATGACCTGGCCGACCGTGGCGGCGGCCCTGGCGGGGCTGGGCCTCGGGCTCGGCCTCCTCTCCGGCGCTCCGGTCCCCACCGCGCCGCCTGCGACCGTCGCGGCGCTGAAGGCCGTGGTGCACATCAACTTCGATGATGCGGAACGGCAAGGACACGGGTTGAAGAACATCCGCAACATGCTCGACGAAGCAGGTGAATCCGCGGTGGTGGTGGTCGAATGTCACGGCGGCGGCATCGGCCTCGTGGTGAAGGATCAGACCCGCCACGGGGACGAGGTGGCGAAGCTGCTCGCGGCCGGGGTGCGCTTCGACGCCTGCGAGAACACCATGCGCGACCGGTCGATCCCGCGGGACGCCCTGCTGCCCGGCGTGACCACGGTACCGTCCGGCGCCGTGGCCGTGGTCAGCCTGCAGCAGGACGGCTACGGCTGCTTCCGGCCCTGAGACCTACAGCGCGGCTTTGATCCGCGCCGCCACCTTGGCCGGCGTGAAGCCGAAGTGCTCGGCGACCTGCTTGTAGGGGCCGCTGGCGCCGAAACCGGTCTGGCCGATGCAGCGGCCGACGCAGCCGGTGATGCCGGCCCACAGTTCGGGCCGCGCCATCTCGAGGGCGAAGCGCGGGATGCCCTTGCCGAGCACCTGCTCCAGGTACTGCGGGCCCTGGGCCAGGAACAGCTCGACGCAGGGCATCGACACCACCCGGCACGGCACGCCGTCCTTCTCCAGCAGCTTCACCGCCTCGAGCGCCAGCGACACCTCGGCGCCGGTGGCGACGATCACCGCCTTGCAGGCGTCCTTCGGCTCCTGCAGCACGTAGCCGCCCTTCAGTGCCATCTCCGGCGCGAAGCCCGCCATCCGCTCCAGCTTCGGCAGGTTCTGCCGGGTCAGCGCCAGCGCCACCGGCCCGTCCCGCCGCGACAGCGCGTGGGTCCACGCCGCCGCCGTCTCCATGCCGTCGGCGGGCCGGAACACGTGCAGGTTGGGGATCAGCCGCAGGCTCGGGATCTGCTCGACCGGCTGATGGGTGGGCCCGTCCTCGCCGACCATCAGGCTGTCGTGGGTGAACACGAAGGTCACCGGCAGCTTCATCAGCGCCGCGAGCCGGATGCTCGGCCGCACGTAGTCGGCGAACACCAGGAACGTGCTGCCCATCGGCAGGAAGCCGCCGTGCAGCGCCATCCCGTTCAGGATGGCGCCCATGGCGTGCTCGCGGACGCCGAAGTGGAGGTTGCGGGCCGAGCGTTCCCGGGCCTGGAAGCTGCCGCTCGCCTTGATCCGCGTCTTGGTGGACGGATCCAGGTCCGCCGAGCCGCCGACCAGCCCCGGCACCAGCGCCGCCGCCTTCTGGATGACGTTGCCCGACAGCACGCGGGTCGCCACCGACGGCGCGTCGCCGGCCGCGGTGACCAGCTGGGCCAGCAGGTCCTGGGGCACCCTGCGCTCGCGGAACGCCCGCCACTGCGCGGCCTGCTCCTTCGCCTTGCCCTCCCAGGCCTGCATCTCGCCGATCCAGCGCTGCCGCAGCCGTTCGTTCTCCTGCTGCACCGCCGCGAACAGCTCGCGCACCTTCGGCTCGACGTGGAAGTCGTCCGGCGGCAGGCCGAGCGCTTCCTTGCTGAGCTTCACCTCATCCTTGCCGAGCGGCGCGCCGTGGCTCTCGTGCGAATCGGCCTTGTTGGGGCTGCCCTTGCCGATGGTGGTGCGGCAGCAGATCAGGTTGGGACGATCGGTCTGCGCGCAGGCCTTCTGCAGCGCCTCGCGGATCTGGTCGAAGTCGTGGCCGTCGATCGACTGCACGTGCCAGCCCACCGCCCGGAAGCGCGCCGGCACGTCCTCGCTGAACGCGAGGTCGGTGTGGCCCTCGATGGTGATGCGGTTGTCGTCGTAGAGGTAGACCAGGTTGCCGAGCTTCAGGTGGCCCGCCAGCGACGCCGCCTCGCTGGAGATGCCTTCCATCAGGTCGCCGTCGCTGACGATGCCGAACACGCGGTTCTGCAGCAGCGGGTTGGCGAACAGGCCGGCCTCCATCTGGGCGGCGATGGCCATGCCGACGCCGTTGCCGAAACCCTGGCCAAGCGGCCCGGTGGTGGTCTCGACGCCGTGGGTGTCGCCGTGCTCGGGATGGCCCGGGGTCCGGCTGTGCAGCTGCCGGAACTGCTTCAGGTCCTCCAGCGACACGTCGTAGCCGGTCAGGTGCAGCAGCGAGTAGAGCAGCATCGAGCCGTGCCCCGCCGACAGCACGAAGCGGTCGCGGCCCGGCCACTGCGCGTCCTTGGCCGAGTGGCGCAGCACCCCCGTCCACAGCACGGCTGCGACGTCGGCCATGCCCATCGGCATGCCGGGATGGCCCGAATCGGCCTTCTGCACCGCGTCCATGGCGAGCCCGCGGATGGTGTTGGCGACGAGCTGGAGCTGGTCGGTGGCTACGGTCATCCGGCGGACTGTAGCGACGGCCTGCGCGAAAACGACGGCGCAGGCGGTGGTGTGGCGTAGGGCTCGGTGTGGAGGAAACCTGGAGAGCTGTCCACGCGGCGGGCTTCCGCCGGCGGCCCCGGCGCGGCACCATGCCGCCCATGGTGAAGAGCGGGCTCGCCTCCCTCCTGATCCTCTCCCTGCTGCTGCGCTCCACGCCGGCGCAGGAGCCGCCCTTCGACCAAGCCGCCGATCTGCTGCAGGCGGCCGAATGGCGGCTGCAGACGGGCCACGACGGGCTGCGCGAGGCGGCCGTCGTGCTGCTGTGGGATGCCGAGGCCGCCAACCCCGACGCCGCGATCCGCGCCCGCATCACCGCCCGACTCGCCGAGGCCGATCCGCGCCACACCGCGCGCACCGCGGCCCTCACCGCCGCCGCCCGGCGCTTCGCCGACCTCGGCAGCCAGTATCGCCGGCGCGGCTGGCTCAGCACCGCCGGCATCGTCCTGCGCCAGGCCGTGACGTTCGACGGCCCGAGCGCCGAGCGCGCCATGGCGGCCTTGGCGGTCGACGCGAAGAACAAGGTGCTGGCGCCGGATCCCGTGGCGCCGGCCGAGGGCCAAGACCAGCGATTGCTGATCAAGGAGCAGCAGGGCGGCTGGAGCTGCCTCGACAATCACGCCACCAGTCCGGTGATGCACGACCCGCAGGCGCCGCCGTTCCTCATCACCCAGACCGAGCACGCCGACCATCGGCTGCGGGTCGATGTGTCGATGGGCGCCGTGACCGGCAAGGCTGCCGTGATGGTGGGCCATCAGGGCTGGGCGGACTACTTCCTGGTGGAGCTGTACCGGACGCCCGAGGCCACGCTGCTGCTGCGCGCCTTCCAGGTCCGCAATGAGGCGGTGGAGGAACTCGCCTCGGCGGAGATCGGCGGCCTCGCCGTGCTGGCCGGGGTCTGGCCGCTCACCATCGACGTGCGCGGCAATGTGCTGTCGTGCAGCGCCGGCGAGGGGCTGCGCCTCGACGCCAAGGCCGCGCGGCCGGTGCGCGGCCGGCTCGGGCTGTTCATCAGCGGCGACAGCGAGAACCGCCAGCCGGTGGCGTTCCTCAACGTCGCGGTGCTGCCGTTGCCCGAGCACGTCGGTGACGCGCGGCAGGCGCGGGCGGTGGCCTTGGCGAAGTGGGCCGAGGAGCTGCTGCAGAAGGGCGAGAAGCGGCAGCAGCAGAAGCCCGCCGAGAAGCACGCCGAGGCGGCGGCATTGCTGCTGCGCCAGGCGGCGGCGGCCCTGCCCGAACTGGCGGAGCTGGCCGCACTGGGCGACCTGCCGCCGCGCATCGCCGCGGTGCTGGGCAAGGCCGACACGCTGGAGCCGCTCGCCCTCAAGGCCCGGACGGCCACGGCCGCGGCCCTGGCGGAACTGGCGCAGCAGCACGCCGCCGCTGGCTGGCCGCTGGCGGCGAGCAGGCTGCAGGAACGGGCGCAGCGGCTTGATCCGCTGGCGCAGACGGCGGCGCTGGCGCCGCTGCGGGCGGCTGCGGTGGACGCGGCGGCTGCACGGGAGGCGGCGCGGCAGCAGGCCCTGGCGGGCGGCGAGGCCGACGACGCGGCGCTGGTGGAGTGGTTTGGCGCGGGCAAGGTGGCCGAGACGTCCGAGGCGCCGCGCTGGCACTTCGAGCCGGGGCGCTGCCGGAGCCCGGAGCGTTCGGGCATGTGGCAGTGCCCGACGACGAAGGCGCGGCCCGACAGCGGCAGCGTGACGGTGCAGCTGCGGCTGCCGGCCAGCCACTGCGCCGGCGGTTTCCGGCTGGGCGGCGGCGATGGCACCGACCACCTGCTGATCGGCGTCTACCGCGAAGGCGACCGGCTGCTGCTGAGCGTGCAGCGGCGGCAGGGCAGCAGCTACCGGACGCTGCAGTACCAGTCGGTGCCGGTGACCGTGGATCCCGACCGCTGGCTCGCGCTGCGGCTGTCGTGGACGCCGTCGAGCGTGCAGCTGGAGTGCCTGGGGCGCAGGCTGCGGGCCGAGGGCGTCGCCACGGTCGGCTGGTTCGGGCTCTACGCCGGCTACGCCTCGGTGCAGCCCGCACCCATCCCGTTCCGCGGCTTCCTGCCGCCGCCGTGACGGTTGCGCTGCGGCGCACGCGGGCAGATTGCCGCGCCGGCCGGCGGGGGAGCTGGCTAGGCTTCCCGCCTGCCACCTCGAACCGGCCAACCACCATGCGCACGCTCGCCCTCGGACTCCCCGTCCTTCTCGCCGCGGCCCTGCCGGCCCAGGCCACCGTCGTGATCCCCAATGGCCTTGCGGCCGTCGAAGGCAACTCGTCGACGGCATACCCGTGGGGCCGGGGCACCGCCCAGATCCGCGTCCAGTACGTCTATGACACGACGCACTTCACGCAGCAGGGCGTCACCTATCCCATCGTGATCAACCGGCTGCGCTGGCGCGCCAATGGCGGGGCGGCCAATGCCGGCGGCGCCTACAACACGGTGCAGGTGCAGATGTCGACCTGTCCGGTGGACCAGGCGGCGGTGAGCACCACGTTCGCCAGCAATCACGGTCCGGACCTGGCCACGGTCCACAACGGCCCGGTGACCGTGCTGGCGGGCGGCGGCACGACGCCGAACAACTGGTACGTCGACATCCCCCTGGCCCCGCCGTTCGTCTACGACCCGAGCCTCGGTGGCGACCTGAACATCGACCTCGCCACCGACGCCGCCGGCTGGGTCGGCGGCGCCGGCGCGGCGCTCGATTGCCAGACCACCGGCGCCAACGTGTCGCGCATGTACAACCTGACCAGCTACACGTCGCCCACCGGCTCGGTGCAGCAGAACGTCGGCGTCACCGTCGAAGTGGGCTACGTGCCGGCATCGGGGCTGTTCCCGGCCTTCACCGCCACGCCGACCGTGGGCTCCTCGCCGCTCACGGTGACCTTCACCGACGGCTCCTTCACCTCGGATCCGGCCGGCATCCTGGTCTGGCTGTGGGACTTCGACAACGACACGGTGATCGACTCCAGCCTGCGCAATCCGGTGCACACCTACACCAGCTGCGGCAGGTACTCGGTGGCGCTGACGGTGATCGACGCGCTGCACGGCAGCCAGACGCTGGTCCGCAGCAACCTGATCGACGTCGATCCGCTGGCCGCCGACTTCACCGCCACGCCGACCATCGGCGCGCTGCCCCTCATCGTGCAGTTCACCGACGCCAGCAGCGGGCCGGTGACCACCTGGGCCTGGGACTTCGACAACAACGGCACGATCGACAGCACCCTGCAGAACCCCACCTGGGCCTATGGCGTGGCCGGCGTCTACAACGTGCGGCTGGTGGCGGGCAACGCCTGCAACAGCGACACCGAGATCAAGAACAACCTGATCACAGTGGTCGGCGCCACCACCAATCCCGGCTCGCCGGAGATCGCCCAGTTCCAGTTCAATGAGGTGCGCGGCCAGGCCGTGGCCAACACCGCCTCGACCTCGATCCTGCCGGCCACCGCCGTGGTCAGCACCGCCAACTGGCAGGGCGACCCCGGCCGCGTCCGCTTCAAGGGCAACGAGGCCGGGGCCGGCATGCTGGCCGGCACCAACGGCCTGCAGAACACCAACCTGGTCAACTGCCAGGCGCCGGTGACCATCACCGGCAGCATGACCATCGCCTGGTGGCAGCGGCCGAGCGCGCCGGTGTCGCTGGCCACCTATCCGTGGGGCGGCACCGGCACCGCCGGCGTCCGCATCTTCACCGGCGGCGTCGCCGGTACCGCCATCCTCTACCGCGGCTCGACGGTCGGCGACGTGCTGGCCACCACCAACGTGCAGAGCAACTTCGGCGTCTGGCGGCACGTGGCCCTGGTCATCGACGATGCCGCCGGGACCGGCACCTGGTACTTCGACGGCGTGCCCGAGGCGCCGCGCACCCTCGCCGCAGCCCACTCGGCGGTGATCACCGAGATGCACATCGGCTATCACACGTCCACCGGCGCCGCCTTCCCGGCCTTCGCCGACATGGATGACTTCCGCCTCTATTCGCGGGCGCTCTCGGTGGCCGAGATCATCGGCATGATCCAGGCGGAGAACCCGACCACCGGCCCGTTCGGCGCCGGCTGCGCCGGGACGGCGGGCGTGCCGCAGATCAGCGCCAATGGCGCGCCGGCGCTGGGCAATGCCGGCTTCGCCGTGCAGCTCGCCGGCGCCGAGAATGCCCGCCTGGCCGGCCTGGTGTTCGGCATGGCGCCCCGCGCCTTCGGCACCTTCGACCTCGGCGCGATCCTGGGCCCGGGCTGCGCCCTGCAGGTGGACTGGTTCAACGCCTCGTTCCACGTCACCGCCGGCGGCATGGCCGCGCAGGCCGTGCCGATCCCCAACAACACGGCGCTGCGCGGCTTCCACGTCTACGGCCAGTGGCTGGTGGCCGGCTCCGTCGGTGCCGCCTCGGCGGCGCTCGACATCAACATCCAGTAGCGGACCGCGCGGGCCCGCCTGCTATCCTGCGCCGGTGTCGCCCGCCCTGCCGCCGTCCGATCCCGAGGTCCCGCCGCCCACGCCCGCCGCCTGGCGCGAACGCGGCCAGCAGGCCTGTGCCTTCCTGCAGGCCGTCCTGCAGGACCGCGCGCTCCTGCTGCACCTCGAGGAGGATCTGCGCCACGCCCTGCTGGAGGCCGCCGGCCGCGTCGTGCGGCCGGACACCACCCAGAAGCTGGCGCTCTTGCGCGCGGCGCGCCGCGAGAAGAAGGACCGCCGGCGGGCCGGTGACGAGCGCAAGCTGAGCCAGACCGGCATCCGCCAGCTCCGGGCGCAGCCGGTGTTCGTGACGCCGCCGCCGCAGCCCGCACCGGCGCTGCCCGGCCAGGATCTGGACGCGACGCTGCCGCCGGCGCGGCCGCGCGGCCCCAGCGTCACCGACGAGCGCACCTGCTACGTCTGCAAGGCGCGCTTCCACGAGCTGCACCACTTCTATGACGCGCTCTGCCAGCGCTGCGCCGACTTCAACTTCCAGAAGCGCACGCAGACCGCCGACCTGCGCGGCCGCGTGGCGCTGATCACCGGCGCCCGGGTCAAGATCGGCTACCAGACCGGCATCCTGCTGCTGCGCGCCGGCTGCCGGGTGATCGCCACCACCCGCTTCCCGCACGACGCCGCCCGGCGCTACGCCGAGGAGCCGGACTTCGCCGACTGGGGTGACCGCCTGCAGGTGCACGGCCTCGATCTGCGGCATACGCCGAGCGTCGAGGCCCTGTGCCGGCACCTGGACGGCACCCTCGACCGGCTCGACTTCATCGTCAACAACGCCTGTCAGACGGTACGCCGGCCGGCGGGCTTCTATGACCACCTGCTGCGCCGCGAACGGCAGCCCCTGGCGGCCCTGCCGGCAGCGGCCCGGGCGGTGCTGCAGTCGGGCGAGCAGCTGCGGCAGGCCCACGCCGAGGGGGCGTTGCCCGCCCTGCGCGGACTCGGCGCCCACGACGCGCCGGAGCTGTCGCAGGTGGCCTTGCTGGCCGAGGACCACCTGCGCGGCGGTGGCATCTTCCCCGACGGCCAGCTCGACCAGGACCAGCAGCAGGTCGACCTGCGCGGCATCAACAGCTGGCGCCTGCCGCTCGCCGAGGTGTCGACGATCGAGCTGCTGGAGGTGCACCTGGTCAATGCGGTGGCGCCGTTCGTGCTCAATGGGCGGCTGAAGCCGCTGATGCTGCGGGCGCCGGACCGCGACAAGCACATCGTCAATGTGTCGGCGATGGAGGGGCAGTTCTATCGGAGCTTCAAGACCGACAAGCACCCGCACACCAACATGGCAAAGGCGGCGCTGAACATGATGACCCGCACGTCGGCGCGTGACTACGTGGCGGACGGCATCCACATGAACAGCGTCGACACGGGCTGGGTCACCGACGAGGACCCGGCGGCGATCGCCGCGCGGAAGACGCGCGAGCACGGCTTCCATCCGCCGCTGGACATCGTCGACGGCGCGGCGCGGGTGGTGGACCCGATCTTCAGCGGCTTCAACACGGGGGTGCACGTGTGGGGCCAGTTCCTGAAGGACTACGCGCCGACGCACTGGTGAGGTGGTGGGTCGGGTGCGTCGACCTTGGCAAACGGCGGCCTCGGCGCTGGCCCTTGACGGGCAGTCAGGTGGGGGCGTATTTCTGGACCCTGACGCCAGAACCGACGCGGCGTGTCGGGGCGAGGAACGGCAGTCATGGGTGAGCAGGAAGACGCGCAAGATCGTGATGGCCAAGGTGCGGCCTGTGTGGTGGCGTGGGCTGCGGTGGCGGACATGCTCCGGCAGATGTTGAGGCGGCGCAGGATGCCGGAAGGGCTGCGTGTGGAGGATCTCGTCCAGGATTCGCTCGCCGCGGTGTGGCGCGCGGTGGACGAGCGACGGCTGGTGGACCCGGCGGAAGCTCTGCCCTATGCGCTTGGGGTGGCCCACCATCGGTGGGTGGATGCGATGCGGAAGGCGGGCCGGCGACCCGGGGTCAAGGAGTGGACTGACGACGGAGACCTCCGGGAATCGGAGGAGTGGGATCCTGGTCTGGCCCGGGAGGAGTTGGCGGCGTCCTTGCAGGGGCTGCTGCGGAAGAGCGACATCCAGCTGTTCCTTGCGTTGCGTTGGGATGGCCTGAAACTTGCGGAGGCGGCCGCCGGATTGGGGTGGAGCGCCGGACAGGCGGAGGCTGGGCGCAGAAGAATCCAGAGATTCTTGTCCGATCCGGTGCTCGTCGGCCCCCAAGCCCCAAGCCCCAAGCCCCCGATGCCTCCTGACCCAAGCGCATCCGTGCCATGAATCGGCAATCACAGATCGTCATGGGAGTCTTGCTGGCTTCGACGCTGGGCGTCGTGTGGTTGGTATCCCGAGGTGAGTCGAGGGAGCCCGCACCAGCGATTGGTCTGGCACCGAACCCCGTATCACCTGGCGGGGCGGGCGTGCACGTGGTGGAGCAGAAGGCCGCTGAGGCACGGGAGATCAGCGGGAGGCGCGATGCCTCGCCTCAACCTTCGCCGGCAAAGAGTGACAAGGGTCGGCACGAGGACGCGCATTTGAAGGCGGTCCAGGCGATTCTTGTTGCAACAAGGAGGCTGACGGACGTGAGGCTCGAGGTGATGGGTGTGCCATCCACCGTCGAGGTCGCCAATGCCCAGCAGGCAGTGGATGCGTTCCGGACGGAGATCAACTCTGCATACCATCAGTACTGGAAGCGCGCCGGTGAGATCCACATGCAGCGCTGTGAGGAGGGCGGGGTTGAGGTCTATGCCGCGGACGCCCCGGATCCACCGAGGGTGGCCGGGGAGCAGCTCATGGTCGGCTACTCCGCGGGAAGCACCGCGGAGGGAAACATCAAGAAGCTCGTATCGAGGATTCAGATCGCCAGCGATGCGCATTTGCTGGAGGCGAGCAATCGGCTAGACGCTGCTCGGGCAGGGCTTGTCGAGGCCATCAAGAGGGAGCTGGGCGCCGTCATCCAGCCCCAGAGTCGCTGATAGGTTGAATCCTGGCAAAGAAGCGTGGCGTGTGGACGGCTGTCTGGATGCACGTGTTGTTCCCGCTCAAGTACACTGACGAGAGGAGAGGAGTTGATCATGGATTGGTTCAAGTACGGACTGGTCATCGCCCCGCTTGGGGCCGCAGCGGTGGCGTTGGCCGGCCTTGCGTCACCACGGTGCGTGGATTGCGATGATAGTTGCCGCTATGGGCACCCTACACCAGCCACTTCCGGGCGCGTGCAGTGGCTGGAGGAGCCAACGCTCAGCAATGGCGACTGTGATCCCAAGCAGTCGCCCCCGCCTCCCTGTCGTCAAGAGAGGCCGTGTGACATGACGGGCGTGCTCAAGTTCAAGAACATCAGCGCCTACACGATCCGATACCAGATCAATCACAATGGAACGCTGTCCGGCTGGAAGGAGGTGCAGTCGGGCAAGACGGAGGAGATCGAGTTCAGCGCTGAGTGGGATATGGACTGTGGCTATTTGAATGACGAGGGGGAGCTCGTCGACGGCAGTTACACCTTGCACTTTGAGTATCTTGCGTCGCAGATGTGGTATGGCGACATCTCGAGATGGGAGATGACCTGCAGCAAGTGCGATCGCTTCGGCGAAGGCTGATGCGGGCGTGTGTAGCGGCCTGGCGCGCTGAAGCGGCCGGTGCGGGCAGGACATCCTCCCCGCGCTGATCAGCTCAGTGCCCTTCCGAGACCAGGTTCACGTTCCAGCTCGGGATCGACACCTCGACCCGCCCGTCCGCCGGCAGCTTCTGCAGGCGCGCCTGGCATCCCAGCCGGGACTGCAGCGTCACGCCGCGGGCCTCGTCGAGCTGATCCAGCTCCTCCTCACCAGGCTCGGGGAAGCACTCCAGCCCCCGGTGCACCACCACGTGACAGGTCGAGCACGCGCACACGCCGCCGCAGGCGTGGTCGAGCGCCACGCCCTGGGCCATCGCCGCCTCCAGCACGCTCTGGCCGAGTCCCAGCCGGATCGTCTTGCCGCCGCGCACCACCAGCTCCGCGCTCGGTCCCTCGGGCACCCTGGCGTCGATGCTCATGGCCGTTGCTCCTCGCGCAGCGCCTTCTGCACCGCCGAGCCGATCACGTCGTCGGCGATCTGCGCGGTCAGCTTCGACAGCTCGTCCACCGCCGCCTGCAGGTCCGCATCGGCCGTGCCGTCCTGCCCGAGCAGCTTCTGCAGGCGCTTCGCCGCCTTGTGCGCCGCAAACGTCTGGTCCGGCGGCAGCTCGCTCAAGGCCAGCGCCTTCACGGTGCCCGCCGCCATCGCCTCGGCCTTCTGCCGCAGCTCCACGCGCTGGCGCGCCGCCACGTCGCGCTCGGCGTTCTCCAGCGACTCCTGCATCATCTTGCGCACCTCGTCGCGGCTGAGTCCGAAGTTCGGCACCACCTGGATGCCCTGCTCGATGCCGGTGCGCTTCTCCCTGGCGGTGACCCGCAGGACGCCGTCGGCGTCGATCAGGAAGGTCACCGCGATGCGGGGCAGGCCGGCCGGCATCGGCGGGATGCCGCGCAGCTTGAAGCTGGCGAGATGCCGGCAGTCCTGGGTCATCTCGCGTTCGCCCTGGTAGACGTTGATGTCGACGGCGGTCTGGTGGTCGACGCCGGTGGAGAACTCCTCGGTGACGCTGGCCGGGATGGTGGCGTTGCGCAGGATCAGCTTGTGCACGACGTGGCCGGCGGTCTCGATGCCGAGCGAGAGGGGGATCACGTCGAGCAGCAGCACCGACTTGTCGTTGCCGGCCAGGACGTCGGCCTGGATGGCGGCGCCGAGCGCCACGGCGAGGTCCGGATCGACGTCGGTGCGCGGCGGCCGGCCGGTGATCTCCTGCAGGCGGGCGCGGACCAGCGGCACGCGGGTGCTGCCGCCGACCAGGACCACGTGATCGAGGCCCTGCAGATCGACCTTGGCGTCGCGGGCGGCGCGGCGGCAGCAGGCCAGCGTCTCGTCGAGCAGCGGCGCGATCATGGCCTCGAAATCCTGGCGGGTGACGGTGTGCCGGTGGCTGCCGTGCTCGCCGAGATCCAGGGCGAGGGTGGCCTCGTCGTTGCGGCTGAGTTCGAGCTTGAGGCCCTCGGCGGCCTGCAGCACCGCCTGGCGCACGTAGGGCGTCTGCGGCACGGCGGTGCCGACCTGGGCGAGGAAGCGTTCGGCCAGCAGGCGGTCGAAGTCGTCGCCGCCGAGGTGGGTGTTGCCGGCGGTGGCCAGCACGCGGAAGGTGCCATCCTGGATGCGCAGGATGGAGACGTCGAAGGTGCCGCCGCCGAGGTCGTAGACCAGGACGGTGCCGTCCTTGCTGCCGTCGATGCCGTAGGCGAGCGACGCGGCGGTGGGCTCGTTGAGGATGCGCAGGCAGTCGAGGTTGGCCAGGGCGGCGGCGTCCTTGGTGGCCTGGCGCTGGGCGTCGTCGAAGTAGGCCGGCACGGTGATGACGGCGGCGGCGACGGGCTGGGCCAGGGCGGCCTCGGCCTGGGCCTTGACCTGCTGCAGGATCAGGGCGGAGACCTGCTCGGGGGAGAAGGCGCGCTCGCCGATGCGGATGCGGGCCAGCCCGCGGTCGCTGAGCTCGACCGGGTAGGGCAGCAGCCGGGCCTCGGCCTCGACCTCGGCGCCGGCGCGGCCGATCAGGCGCTTCACCGAGAAGATCGTGCGATCGGGGTGCTGCAGGCGCAGCGCCCGGGCCTTGCGGCCGACCAGGGGGGCGGCGTCGGGCGGGAAGGTGACCACCGAGGGGATCAGCGCCTCGCCGTCCTGGTCGCGCAGGACCACCGGGCCGCGCTTGCCGCGCACCGCCGCGAGGCTGTTGGTGGTGCCGAGGTCGATGCCGATGACGATGCGGCCGGCCTGGGCGGCGGTGCTCACGCCTCGTCTCCGAGCAGGTCGGCCAGCGCCTTCCGGTGGTACTGCACCTGGTGCAGGGCGGTGGCCGCCTGGTCGGCGTCCCGCTCGTGCAGGGCGCGGGCGACGGTGGCCAGCGTCGCCTCGATCTGCGCGCGCAGGCGGCGTTCGAGCTCGGCGGCGTCGGGGCCGGGGGCGGTGGCGGCCACCTGCTCGGCCTGCTCCAGGGCGTCGAGCAGGAAGTCCGGGTCGAGCTTCTGGTTGCGGTCCATCGCCGCCGGGTCGAGCAGATCGACCAGCAGGCGGGCGCGGGCGAACGGATCGCGCAGGGCGCGATAGGCGTCGTTCACCTCCGCCGAGCGCTGCAGGACGGCGACGCAGTCCTGGCCCTCGCCGTGCAGGTGATCGGGGTGGCAGTCGCGGGACAGCTTGAGGTAGCGCTGCTCCAGCAGGGTCTCGTCGAGGTCGAGCTGGGCGGGGACGCCGAGGACGGCGAACGGATTGGCCATGACGCGGGCGGTCTAGACGCTGAACGAGGTGCCGCAGCCGCAGGTGGTCTTGGCCGCCGGGTTGCGGAAGACGAAGCCGCGGTCGAGCAGGCCGTCGTTGAAGTCGAGGATGGTGCCGGCCATGAAGAACTCGGACTTCTTGTCGATCACCAGCTTGATGCCGTGCTCCTCGAAGGACAGGTCGAACTCGGTGGGGCCGTCACGGTCGAAGTCGAGCACGTAGGTGAAGCCGGAGCAGCCGCCGCCCTTGGCACCGATCCGCACCCAGGCGTCGGCGAGCTGGTTCTCACCGATCACGCGCTGGATCTCCCTGGCGGCCCGCTCGGTGACCTCGATGCCGCGCTTGGGCTTCGGCTTCGGCTCGGCGGGGGTGGTGGTCTTGCTGTCGCTCATCGGTTCTCCTCGGCGGCACGTCAGGCGGGCCTGCCGGCGTCCGCCGGCGCCGGGGACTGCTGCGCCTGGCCTTCTTGCTGGCCCTGCTTGCTGCGGTAGTCGGCGATCGCCGCCTTGATCGCGTCCTCGGCCAGCACCGAGCAGTGGATCTTGACCGGCGGCAGGCTCAGCTCCTCGACGATCTGGGTGTTCTTGATCTGCTCGGCCTGGTCGATGCGGGCGCCCTTCAACCACTCGGTGGCCAGCGACGACGACGCGATCGCCGAGCCGCAGCCGTAGGTCTTGAACTTGGCGTCGAGGATCTGGCCGTCCTTGCCGACCTTGATCTGCAGCTTCATCACGTCGCCGCACTCCGGCGCGCCGACCACGCCAGTGCCGACGTCGGGCGCGTTCTTGTCGAGGGAGCCCACGTTGCGCGGGTTGTTGTAGTGATCGAGGACCTTGTCGCTGTAGGCCATGGTGGTTCTCGTGGGTTCTTGTGTTCGGTGGTTCGCGGGTGGTGGGCTAGTGGACGGTCCACTTCACCTTGGACAGGTCGACGCCCTCCTGGACCATCTCCCAGAGGGGCGACATTTCGCGCAGGCGCAGGACCTCCCGCGCCACCTTGTCGGCGGCGAAGTCGACCTCGGCCTCGGTGGTGAAGCGGCCGAGCGAGAAGCGGATCGAGCTGTGGGCCAGCTCGTCGCCGAGGCCAAGGCCCTTCAGCACGTAGCTGGGCTCCAGGCTGGCGGAAGTGCAGGCCGAGCCCGACGAAACCGCCAGTTCCTTGGTGCCCATGATGAGCGACTCGCCCTCGACGTAGGGGAACGAGATGTTGGTGAGGTGCGGCAGGCGGGCCTGCGGGTCGCCGTTCACCACCGCATCGGGGATCTGCCGCAGCAGCCGGGCCTGCAGGCGGTCGCGCAGGGCCTGCAGGCGCGGGATCTCCTGGGCCTGCTCGGCCTTGCAGAGACGCGCCGCCTCGCCCATGCCGACGATGCCGGCGACGTTGAGGGTGCCGGACCGCATGCCGCGCTCGTGGCCGCCGCCGTCCATCTGCGCGGTGAGGCGCACGCGCGGGTTCTTGCGGCGCACGTAGAGGGCGCCGACGCCCTTCGGTCCGTAGAACTTGTGCGCCGACAGCGACAGCAGGTCGATGTGCTGCGCCTCGACGTCGATCGGGATCTTGCCGATCGCCTGGGTGGCGTCGGTGTGGAACAGGACGCCCTTCTTCTTGCAGAGGGCGCCGATCTCGGCGATCGGGTGCAGGGTGCCGATCTCGTTGTTGGCGGCCATCAGCGACACCAGGATGGTGTCCTCGCCGATCGCCGCCTCCAGCTCGGCGAGGTCGACGTGGCCCTGGCGGTCCACCGACAGCCAGGTCACCCGGCAGCCCTCGGCCTCCAGGCGCTTCAGCGGGTCGATCACCGCCTTGTGCTCGGTGATGCAGGAGATCAGGTGCCGGCCCTTCTGGGCGTACATCTCGGCCACGCCCTTGATCGCCAGGTTGTTGGCCTCGGTCGAGCCCGAGGTCCAGACGATCTCCTTGGGGTGGGCCGAGATCAGGTCGGCGACGTGCTGGCGTGCCTCCTCGACGGCGGCCTCGGCGGTCCAGCCGAACGAGTGGCTGCGGCTGGCGGCGTTGCCGAAGGCATCGGTGAAGAACGGCAGCATGCGCTGCACGACCCGCGGGTCGCACGGCGTCGTCGCGCTGTAGTCGAGGTAGATCGGGAGCTTCACGGCGGTCGTCATCGGGTCACCGCAGGGCGCCCACGCCCTTCGGCGCGAGCCCGCAGAGTTCGTCGAGCTTGATGCGATGGAACAGATCGGCGATCCGCTCGTGGACCACCCGCATCGGGTTCTTGGTGGGGCAGAAGTCGATCAGGGTGCAGGCGTCGGCGGCGGCGTGGGCGGCGCCGCCGAGCTTGCGGATGCAGTCAACCAGCTGGAAGGGGCCGTCGATCACGCCGAGGATGCGGGCCAGCGACACCTCGGCGGGCGGCAGCGCCAGCCGGTAGCCGCCCTTCAGGCCGCGCACCGACTCCAGCAGGCCGGCGCGGGCGAAGTCCTTGAGCAGGTTGGCCACCACCGACTTGTTGAGACCGGCCTGCTGGGCGATCTGCTGCGCGCTGACCACCGAATCGGCCTCCGGGCCGCCCGGATAGGCGCCTTCCCGGGCGATGGTGCCCAGCAGGAAGAGCGCGTAGTCGGCTTTCTTGGAGATGCGCAGCATGTCGCGTGGCAGTCGGTCCGGGCGGCTCCTGGTGGGATGGTCCGCCGCCGGTCGAAGGGGTCCGAAAGTAACCCTGGATTGGGGCTCTTTCAAGGCATCGGCGGAAAGCGCCCCGGACAAAGGCTCTTTCGCCAAACCCCGCTGGCAGGGAAGGTAGCGACGATGACGACCCTCGCTCAGGTGCGCGACCGGCTGCTGGCCGGCGGGCCGTTCCGGCGCGACGACGGGGCCCGGGCCCTGCTGGCGGTGCGCGGCCGCGACGCCGCCGACTTCCTGCAACGGCTGTGCAGCCAGGACGTGGCGGCGCTGGGCCCGGGCGGGCTGCGGCCGGCGGCGTTCCTCGATCCGAAGGGCCGGCTGCAGCACACCTGTCTGCTCGGGCGCGGCCAGGACGGGTTCTGGCTGGAGACGCATCCCGACCAGCGCGAGGGCCTGCTCGCCCTGCTCGACCGCTACCACTTCACCGAGAAGGTGCAGTTCGAGGCCGGGCCCGCGGGCTGTGCCGAGTGGATCGGCGGCGACCTGCCGGCGGCGGTGGCGGCCGGCGTGGAGGACGGCGGCGACGGCGTGCGGATCGCGTTCGCCCGCCGCGGCGTCGCCTTCGTCCGCGGCTACGGCGCGGTGGCGGACGGCGTGCCGGCGGGCGCGGCGCCGCTGGCGGCGGAACGGGCGGAGCTGCTCGGCATGCTGGCCGGCCTGGTGCGGGTCGGCGTCGACTCCGAGCCGGCGACGCTGGCGCTGGAGGCGGACCTCGACGACCACCTCTCGCGCAGCAAGGGCTGCTACACCGGGCAGGAGATCGTTGCGCGCATCGACACCTATGGTCACGTCAACCGCCGGCTCGTGCTGCTGTGGCTCCCTGGCGAGGGCGCGATCCCGGCGCCGGTGCCGCTGTGCGAGCCCGAGGACGGCGTGCCGGTGGGGCGGGTGATGCGGGCCCTGCCATTGCCGGGTGGCGTGGATGGTCGCGGCGGGCGGCTCGGTCTCGGCTACCTGCCGAAGGATTACTGGGCGGTCGGCACGGCCCTTCGCCTCGGCGACGAGCACGGCCCGATGGTGATGGTGCTGGGGTTCTAACGCCCCTGCTCCGCACGGTCCGGGAACCATTCGTGGAAGCGGCCGAGGTGCTGGCGCAGGCTGCCCAGCGCCGCCCGCCGCGCGTCCAGGCTGCCTTCCTCGCGGAGCGTTCGCACCAGCGGCAGCAGTTCGTCGAGCCAGACGTGCAGCTGGTCGTGATCCGGTCCGGTCATCGTGCAGCCGCGGATCAGGGCATCGATCTC
Organism: uncultured candidatus Brocadiaceae bacterium; assembly: GCA_964565715.1. GTDB lineage: Bacteria > Planctomycetota > UBA1135 > UBA1135 > UBA2386 > CAZMGG01. Next base: position 57,159 of record CAZMGG010000019.1, read on the forward strand.
GTCCTGCAGCGCGGTGCCGAGGGCGGTGAAGGGCGCCGGATCGGTGGCGGTGAGCGGAGGAACCCGGTCGGCGAGGACCTTCTCCATGGCGGCGATCGCCGCGTGCGTGTGGTCGTCGGCGCGCCACGGACCGGTCCGGTCGGGGGCTTCGCCGCGGCAGCCGCACAGGACGACGAGGCCGGTCATCACGAGGCAGGCAGGAGAGAGGCGGGCAAGACGGGCCCAGGGCATCGGGGAGTGCATGGGCTGGCTGTAGAGCAGCGGCCGCGGCGCCGACACCGGGCCGAACTGCGCAGCCGCCGCGGCTACCGGCCGAGCCGCAGGTCGATGGCGTTGAGCAGCTGGAAGGTCACGCCCGGCCCGCTGGCCTCCAATCGCAGTCCCTGGGTGCTGACCAGGAAGTCGAGCCACTGTGGGCCGTTCGGGATCGGCACCGACCACGACGGCCCGCCGGCCACCAGCACCGGCGCGGGGCTGGACTGCACCAGGACTTCGCCGCCGAGCAGCGGCGTGCCCGGGTCGGGGCCGTTGGCGAAGGCGAGGTAGGTGAGGATCGTGTTGGGAGTGGTGGCGATCTGGCTCTGCCAGTTGCTACCCAGGATCGGCCGGGTCTGGCAGGTGTATGCCACCGGGTTGATGCCGGTGCCGTTGCGCGAGCGGCAGTAGGCGCCGGCGTGGTTGAAGGCCAGCGTGTCGACGTTGAAGTCGCTGACGAAGTCGAGCTGCAGTTCGTCGAACACCGTGTTCCGCCAGCCGAAGTAGTTGTTGGTCTGCGATTGGTTCGACAGGTTGCTGAACGTGTCGACGACGGTGGCGCCGAGCATGGCGCGGAACACCGACGGCTGGCTGGTGCCGATCTGGTGGTAGACGAAGCTCAGGTCGCTGATCGGGGTCTGGAAGCGGATGCGGAGCGTGTTCGGCTGGCCGGCGCCGAAGTCGTTGGTGAGGAAGCCGCCGATGAGGTTGTTGGACACGCCGGTGGTGAAGTAGCTGGCGTGGGTGATGGTGAGGCCGGGGATCTGGGTGGTGATCGGCGTGAAGTTCGGCAGGAGGTTGGCGCCGAAGTCGATCACCTGGGCCGGATTGGCGAGGCCGGTGGCCTGCGCGATGATCCGCTGGCCCGGGGCGGCGGCGAGGGAGAGGAGGGCGAGGGTGGTGAAGCAGGCGGGCAGGGCGGTGCGGCGCATGGCGTGGCGGGGGGGCTGGTGAGGCAGGCGAGGGATGCTAGCACGGCCGCCGACGGCGCCACCGCCGCGGCGAAGCCGCGGCGGTGACGCGGCGGTGACGCGCCGCCTCGGCGACGCCGCCGCGCATGACCTCGCCGCAACGCGCGCAACGCAACCCCATTGTGGATGCGAAGTTGCGATTAGTGCGCAATCAAGTTGCCGCCCCGCGGCGGCGCCCCGGCGCCCCCGCCGGGGCGCGCGAGGCCCAACACTCCA
>CAZMGG010000020.1:0-53175 GCA_964565715.1 uncultured candidatus Brocadiaceae bacterium
ACATGCTGCTGCAGATCATGGAGGAAGGCCGGCTGACCGACTCGTTCGGCCGCCACATCGACTTCCGCAACGTGATCCTCATCATGACGTCGAACATCGGCGCCAACCTGATCCGCAACAGCGCCGGCCTCGGCTTCGGCAAGCTGACCGGCAAGGGCGGCCAGACCGACAAGATGGAGGAGATGATCAAGGGCGAGGTGGAGCGCCACTTCCGGCCCGAGTTCATCAACCGCCTCGACGAGACGGTGGTGTTCAACCAGCTGCAGAAGGACGACATGCAGCGCATCGTCGAGAACGAGCTGCGCAAGGTGAACCAGCGCCTCAAGCAGAAGGGCCACGCCCTCGAGGTCGGCCAGGACGTCGTCGATCACCTGATCGAGAAGTGCTTCCACGCCGACTTCGGCGCCCGTCCGCTCAAGCGCGGCATCGAGAAGCACCTGGAGGACCCGCTGTCGGAGCAGATCCTCAAGGGCACGATGGAGGATCCGTTCCTGGTCAAGGCGTCGGTGAAGGACGGCGACATCCACTTCGAGATGGTGCCGCTGCCGAAGCCGGCCCAGCCGCCGGAGCCCGCCGGGGCCACGGCCGGCGCCGGCCCGAAGGCAACGACGGAACCCCGCGCCGGCGACGGCGACGGCCCGAGCGGCAAGGGCAAGGACAAGCCCGAGGGCAAGAAGGGCCGCTAGCCGGCCAGGGGCCGGCGACCCGCCCCACCCACGCGCCTCCGTCGGGTTCCACCCGGCGGGGGCGCGTCGCTTTTGCCCGGAAACCGCGTCACCCCCGCCGCCTCCGGCAGCACAGAGAGGCGTGGACCCTCAGCTGCCGTTCCTGATGCTGGCCCTGGCCGAGGGCTGCGACGAGGCGCCGGTCGCGGCCCTGCTCGATCCGTCGGCCGACCCGGCGGAACTGCTGCGCGCGCCGCCGCCCGACCTGCCGCCGCGCGTCACGCGGCGTCTCCTCGACCCGAGCCTGCGGGAGCACGCCGCCGCCGTCCGTCGGCGCGCCCGGGACCTCGGCCAGCACGTGCTGACGCCGGCCGACCCGGCGTTCCCGGTCCGCCTGCGGCACGCGCCCCTGCGGCCGCTGGTGCTGTTCGCGCACGGCGACCTCGCCGCCCTGGCCGCCGGACGCCCGGCGGTGGCGGTGGTCGGCAGCCGCACGCCGACACCCTACGGGATCGCCGCCACCGCCGACTTCGGCGCGTGCCTCGCCGCCGCCACGGTGACCCTGTGGAGCGGGCTCGCCCGCGGCATCGACGCCGAGGCCCACCGGCAGAGCCTGGAGGCCGGCACGCCGACGGTGGCGGTCCTGGCCGGCGGCCTCGACCGCGTCTATCCCGCCGAACACGCCGAGCTGGCCCACGCCATCGCCGCCGCCGGCGGCGTGCTGCTGGGCGAGGCGCCGCCCGGCACCCGCGCCCGCCGCGGCCACTTCGTGCGGCGCAACCGCATCCTGGCCGGCGCCTGCCAGGCGGTGCTGGTGGTCGAGGCCGGCAGCCGGTCCGGCGCGCTGCACACCGCCCGCTTCGGTGCCGACGCCGGCGCGCTGGTGTTCGCCGTGCCCGGCCCCTACGGCAGCGAGCTCAGCCGCGGCTGCCACCAGCTCATCGCCGAGGGCGCGCAGATCGCCGCCGATCCGGTGGAACTGCTGCGCGACCTGGGCCTGCAGCCCGCCCCCAGCGCGCAGGCGGCGCTCGGCCTGCAGGGGTCCGCCGACGAGCAGGCGGTGCTGCGCGCCCTGCGGGCCGGCCCCCGTCCGCAGGACCTCCTGCAGCGGGAATGCGGCCTCACCCGCGAGGCGTTCCTGAAGGCCTCGTTCGCCCTGCGGTCCCGCGGCGCCCTGCGTGTGCTGCCCGGCGACCTGCTGGCGCCGGGCTGATGCTGGCCGCCCGGCAACCCCGCCGACCTCAGCCGATGAACAGCACCGCGCACAGCCACATCACCACGACCAGCACCACGGTGTAGACGAACGACTTCACCGTCAGCCGGACCGCCAGGGCGATGGTGTCCCTGGCGTTGGTGCAGCGCTGGCCGGCGTAGACCACGCAGATCAGGAACAGGATCGGCAGGTAGAGGAGCGTGCGCTGCACCCAGGTCATGCGACACCGCCTTCGCCCGCCGGCACCGCGTCCACCTCGGGCACCGCCGCCCGCTCGGCCACGGTGTAGGCGTCCACCATCACCACCAGGTTCATCAGGCCGGCCACCGTGCACAGCACGATGCCGAGGTCGAGCCCGGCCACCGTCGAGGCCATCGGCAGCGGCGCCGTGACCAGCGCGGCGAACAGGGACCCCAGCCCGCACAGGTTCTGGCCGATCCACCAGACCGGCATCAGCGGCCGGTCGACGGCGTGCCCCTCGCTGGCGACGAGGCCGGCGGCGAACACCAACAGCACCGCCAGACCCATCAGGACGCCCTTGTCCTTCTGCCCGGCGCGCACGTGGCCGAGGCCCGGCAGGATCCAGCTCAGGCCGGCGGCCATCGCCGGGGCCACCGCGCCCTGGGCCTTGCGGCCGGCCTGGTGCACGCTGGCGCGGAACTGGGCGTCGGCGGCCCAGAACGCCGCCAGCATGCCGCTGGCGCCGCTGAGCCAGCCGCCGAGATGCTCCAGGTCGCGGGGCATGCGCCAGAGGCGGTAGCCCTCGTAGCTGCCATCGAACGTCAGCAGGGCGCCGACCGCCGTGCAGGGCCAGTTCAGCAGCTCCGGCAGGCAGGTCGGGAAGCCGAGCCGCGCCAGCCAGAAGATCGCGGTGGAGAACCAGCCGGTGCCGCCCTCCGGTGTCATCGCGTAGTAGAAGATCCGGTCCTGGACGATGGCGAAGCCCGCGGCGAACAGGACCACGCAGGGCACGAAGGCCAGCAGCGCCGCCCGCCGATCGCCGGCCCGGAAGTGCCACAGGCCGGGCACCCAGCCGTGGAAGAACGTCGCCCAGCCGGGGGCGGGAACCGCGGTCTCGTTCATCGGGGGTGGCAGAGGTTAGCGAGCGGGCCGCCGCGGGGCGAACCTGCTTTCGCCTGGACCTCAGCGGCGGCCGTTCCAGGGCCCGTCTGGCGGGAACACCGCCGCCCGCGGCAGCGCCCACCGGCGACCGCTGATGGGCGCCGCCAGCAGGCCCCGTTCGGCGTCGTGCTCGGCGATCCGCAGCTCGCAGCACCAGGGCTCGTGCCGGAACACCAGGCTGTGCAGGGTGCCGAACGCCCGGCCGCCGCCCCGCTGCACGGCCTGCAGGTGCGCCCACATCTGCTCGGGTCCGACCCGGCCGCCGTCGGCGCGGTCGGCCTCGAGGCCCTTCTGGATCGTCTTGTGCCGGTCGGCGCTGTCCTTGCTGGCCGGGCGGGCGTCGTCGCGCCCCTGGAAGTGGTTGGTGACGATCTCGCAGTCCTCCACCACCGCCTGCACGACCTTGTTGCGGTCGGTCTCGAACAGGCCGACTGGCGCCGCGCCGGGCGGCGGCTGCGGCAGCACGACGCGGGTGATGTAGCCCGCCGGCGCCGAGGTGTAGCCGAGCAGTTCGCGGGCCCGGGCCAGCCCGTCGGCGCCGGCGTCGCCCGGCACCTGCTCCAGGATCGCGCGGGCCGCCACCGCCGTCGGCCACGATTCGGGCTGCGGCACCAGGCTGACGTTGGCGTTGCCGACGTGCAGGAACGCCGCCACGCCCGAACTGCTGAAACCGGTCACCGAGGCCACGTAGCCCGGCCAGGTGACCGTGGCCACGGCGCGGCCGTCCTGCTGGTGCTGCACCAGCAGCAGCACCTGGTCCACCATGTGCGGCCCGGTGAAGGGCCAGTCGAAGTTGCGCGCGGTCAGCACGCCGCCGCCGTCGCTCTGCTCGCCCCAGACGGTGAGGCCCGAGCAGCCCATCAGGCCGTAGACATCGAGCGCGTTGGCCAGCAGCAGGTCCGGCAGGCCGAGGTCGCGATCCAGCTCGTCCACCCGCAGCGGCGCGCCGGAATCCACGACGCCGCGCCAGACCGCCTCGATCTCGGCGCGCTGGTCCGGCGGGAACGCGATGGTGCGCTCGAGGCCCGCCAGCGCCGTGCGCAGCACGGCCTGCTTGCGGCCGAAGCGCTTGCCCAGCTCGGCGGCGGCGGTGGCGGCGATGTCACGGCCGAGCAGCCGGCCATGCGCATAGCCGCGCTGCTCGGGCGTGCCCCAGGTGCGCAGGATGCGCAGGCCCTGGTGTTCCTCGAGGCGGCCGTGCAGCGCCTCGACGGCCGGCGCCGCGGCCGGAGCGCCCTCCGGCGCCACCACCAGCGGTGGCATGGCGGTCGCCGGCGGACGTTCGGCGCCACACGCGGCGAACAGCAACAGCAGCGGGGCCAGGGTCGAGGGTCGACGGGTCCCGGGCAGACGAGGTTGGAAGCCGATCACTGGGCCGGGATTCTAGCCACCGCCAACGGCCGGCCGGGGACGCTATCCTCGGCGCCCGCCTGCCTTCCCCTGCCACCCACACCACGAGATCCAACATGCGCCACGTGCTGCTCACCCTGTCCCTGTCGCTCCTCGCCGCCGGCGCGGTCGCCCAGACCGTCGTCGACTACCCCGACTCCACCATCGCCGCGACGTCGGGCCAGTACCCGATCTACACCGGCACCGCCACCAACGTGATCCGCGGCCAGCTGTTCTGCCCGCCGACCTTCGCCGGCCTGCCGACGACGCCGATGATCCTGACCCGCATCGGCGTGCAGCTCGCCGACCCGGCCACCGGGCCGGTGCCCTATGCCCAGTTCGTGGTGCGCGCCGGCGCGACGCCGATCACCGCGCTGACCACGTCCTGGAACACCAACCTGCCCGATCAGCGCGTCCAGGTCGACCTGTCGGGCCAGACCATCGCCGGCATCCCGACGGCGGCGAACGCCTGGAGCGACTGGCCGCTGGCCAATCCGTTCTACTGGCAGCCGGGCCAGGGCATCGTGCTGGACATCACCAGCCAGGCCGCCATCGCCGGCCAGTACCTGCGCACCGCCATCGGCTCCGGCGTGCCGCGCATGATCAGCACCAACTACACCGGCTCGCCCACCGGCACCCCATCGACCTCGGGCGGCATCAAGTTCCGCATGGTGTTCGAGCCGCCGGGCCTGGTGTCGTGGGGCAACGGCTGCGCCGGCAGCGGCAACTTCGTGCCGCAGATCGGCGGCATCGGCGCGCCGAGCCTGGGCAACGGCAACTTCGCCGTGACCCTGTCCAACGGGCTCGGCGGCACGCTGGTGGTGTTCACCATGGGCCTGCCGGCCCAGTTCGACATCGGCGGCGGCTGCCGGGTGCACAACACCGCGAACCTGCTCACCTTCACCTCGTCGAGCGGCGCCGGGCCGGGCACCGGCACGGCCATCTGGCCGCTGCCGATCCCGAACAACCTGAACCTGCTGGGCGCCGTGTTCGACGCCCAGTGGGGCCTGCTGGACACCGGTTCGGCCTCGCCGCTCGGCTTCAGCGTGTCGCCGGGCGGCAAGATCGTGCTGCACTAGCCGCCCGCCGCGGCGGCTACTTCGCCTTCTTGTAGATGTCCTGGATCTGGCCCAGCAGCTTCACCGCGTCCGCCATCGGCCGCTGGAAGCTGTTGCGGCCGATGATCGAGCCGAAGCCGCCGCCGTCGGCGATCCCCTGGATCTCCTTCAGCACGTCCTCGGTGCCCTTGGCCTCACCGCCCGAGAAGATCACGATGCGCCGGCCGCCGAAGGCGCCCTGCACCACGTGCCGCACCCGGTCGGCCAGCGTGCCGACGGCGATCTTCTCCGACTCGTAGACCTTGCGGGCCGCGTCCTGCTCGATGTGCTCGGTCGGCGGCTTGACCTTGATGACGTGGGCGCCGAGCTGGGCGGCGATCTGCGCGGCATAGGCGCAGACGTCGATGGCGGTCTCGCCCTTCTTGCTCAGGCCCGAGCCGCGCGGGTAGCTCCACACCACCACCGCCAGGCCCGCCGCCTTGGCCTCCTCGGTCAGCTCGCGCAGCTCCAGGTACATGTCGTTGCGGAACGAGCTGCCCGGATAGATCGTGAAGCCGATCGCCGCGCAGCCGAGCCGCAGGGCCTCCTTGACCGAGCCGGTCAGCGCCGGCTTCGGGTTGTCGCCGCCGAACAGCGAGTCGCTGTTGTTCAGCTTCAGGATGAGCGGGATCCGGCCGGCAAACGTCCGCGCGCCCGCCTCCAGGAAGCCCAGCGGCGCCGCGTAGGCGTTGCAGCCCGACTCCAGGGCGAGCTGGAAGTGGTAGTGCGGGTCGTAGCCCGCGGCGTTCTTGGCGAACGACCGCGCCGGGCCGTGCTCGAAGCCCTGGTCCACCGGCAGGATGACGAACTTGCCGGTGCCGGCCAGCCTGCCGGTCGACATCATCCAGTGCAGGTTCTTCAGGACGCCGGGGTTGTCGGACTCGTACCAGCTCAGGATCTCGGCTACGCGGTTGGCCATGGTCGTTGGGGGCGAAACGGGGTTGGGGAAGGCGGAGCGAACCCGGGGTCCGGGTCGGAATTCCGGGGCGGATCGTGGGGACCCGGCCCGGTCCATGCAAGCGGGAAGGGCCGGGCCTGGGCGCCTAGAGCTTCAGGCCTTCCTTCTGGGTGCCGGTGGTGAACTCCCAGCAGAAGTGGAACTCGTTGGCCACCGTCTTCAGCAGCACGTCGACCTGGTAGGTGGTGCGCGGCTTGAGGTGCTCCTTGGGGATGCCGAACACGACCTCGCGGAGCTCCATGCGCTTCAGCAGCGGCACCTGCGGCGTGTGCACCCACAGGCTGACCGGGTCCTTGCGACGCTTCTGCCACTCGGCCAGCTCGGCGGGCCCGGCCAGGTACTTCTCCGGCGGCTTGGCCCGGGTGTTGACCTCGTAGAGGTTGATGTCCGAGGCCACCAGCGTGCCGGCGAACTCGCGCTGGATCTGCAGGCTCACCGGATAGCCGGTGCGGGTGATGTCACGCTCGCTCTCCGGCTGGTCGTCGAGCGGATTCGGGTGCTCGATGCCGTGGAACTGCAGCGGCACGTTCGCCATGTTGGGCGGCGGCCAGGCTACGAACTTCGGCGCCTCCGCCGGATCGTAGGGCTCCTCCAGCGAGCCCATGTCCAGCACCGCCACCGACCAGCCGTTGTCGTAGACGTAGCTGTAGCCGAAGCGGTTGATGTTGTGCTCGAGCAGCGGGAAGCGGTGGTAGACCGTGCCGATCCAGCCATCCACCGAGTCCTTGGCGAAGCCGACGCCGCCGTTGGCGTTGAGGAACACGATCACCGAGCGCATGCCGGCCCGCATGCCGCGCGGCGAGAAGCCGTCGCGCGCCGGGTTCTCCTCGTGCGCCTCCGGCCACTTGAGGTGCTCCTCGGTCCAGCGGGTCAGGTACTTGGCGTGGTCCTCGCAGGCCATCGACGCCTCGGCGTCCAGTTCGCAGGGCGGCAGCGCGGCGAACTGGCCCTCGCGCAGGTCCTTGCCGGTGACCGTGTAGGCCAGCGCCAGGCTGCGGCACTTGTTCATCTGCTCCAGCACCGCCAGCTCCTCGCGGTTCGGCTTCTCCGGCAGCAGCGGCGGCCCGTAGCCGGTCGCCGACGCGACGCCGGAGTCACCGCGCGCCCACTCGCGCCACTCGGCCTCGACCTGCGCCAGCGGCTTGCCGAACGCCTCCTCGCCGGCCTTGTCGATCTCCTCGGGGAACGGGATCTTGTCCGCCGGCACCCGGGCGTAGAAGTCGAGCCACTGGTCCGGATACGCCGCCAGCACCCAGGTCATGAACGACCAGGACTTGATGCGCACGGCGTTGCGGAAGCGCGAGAGCTGCTCGCGCGGCACCTGGTTGAGCGGCCAGTCCTCGCCGGCCACCGCGTCGTCGCGCATCTTGCGCAGCCACCAGTTGGTCGATTCCGGCAGGTGCAGTTCCTTGGCGCCGACGGTGCCCTCGGGCAGCGCGCCGAACTGGCTGATCGAGGTGGACTGCAGGTACCAGGTCGCCGCGTGGTGCAGGCCCTCGCCCAGCGCGTTGTTCAGCGGCTGCGTCAGGCCCCAGTGGAACACCTGCACGATCAGCGTGTCGTGCATCTGCGCCGGCGTCAGCTTCATGAACACCTGCGCGCCGCCCTGATCCGACTTCCAGGCGACGTTGGCGAAAGCCTTGGCCTCCTCCAGGGTCTTGCCCTCGTAGATCTGCGGGTTGAGCTTCAGGAACTCCTCGCGCTCGGCCACGGTCCAGACGAAGCCGTACCAGCCCCAGCGCTTGGCGTTCTGCTTCACCGCCCGCCGCCGCGCCTGCTCGTCGCCGACCAGGTAGACCAGGAAGTCGAGCGCGCGCTCGCACCACAGGACGCAGTTGTTGGCGTTCTCCTGCGTGCCGCGGGTCCACACCTTGAAGTTCTCCGACTTGGCGCCGTGGAACTCGAGGTTCATCTTCTTCAGCTCGGCGGGCATCGTGTCGAGCGCCAGCGCCTCGAGCGGGTAGTCCTTGCGGGCCAGCTCCAGGGCCTTGGTCTCGATCGCCTTCATCCGCGCCACGAAGGCGACCTGCGGGTCGGTGCCCCAGAAGCCGTTGACCTCCTTGTGGCCGAGCCCCTTGTGCGCCTCGGCGTCCATCGGGTTGAAGGCGACGGCCCGCTCCAGGTGGTAGGTGCCGCGCACCAGGTTCTCGCCGGCGACCATCTTCAGGCCGAGCTCGCGGTGCAGGTTGGCCAGGGTGACGGCGGTCTTGTACCACTCGTCCACCACCTTGTAGCGGTTCTCGTAGGTGGCCCGGTCCTCCCACTTCGGCCGCTTGTCCGGCGCCACCTGCTCCCACTTGTCCTTCACCTTGTTGAAGCCGAGCGCCCGGCGCGCCTGGCCGTTGTCGACGTCGTAGTGGTCGAGGATCAGGTCGTAGGCTTGCTTGGCCTTCGGCAGGGCCTTGTAGCGCTCGGCGGTACCGGCGAAGCGGAGCAGGGCGCTGCTGGCCTTGCGCTGCAGGTCGGCCTCGTCCTTGCTGAAGTCGGCGGCCTGGGCGCGGAGCCCGGCGAAGGGCAGCAGGAGGGCGAGGAACAGGAGGGCGGTGGATCTCATCGGCGGGACGGTCTCGGGATGCGGGTGGGCGGCCAGTGTAGGTGGCGCCGTGGCGGCTGCCCAGGGAATGTGGCGCCGGCGGGCGGCGCATCCCCGATCCCCGGGGGGCGCCGGTTGCCCGCCGCGGACTGGGGCTCCGGCGCCACTGCTGCTGGAATCGTCGACCGCTGGGTGGCGCACCGGGCCGGACTTCACGGCCAGGCACAGAAGTCGGCGCGCGGCTGCGCACGCTCGACCATCCCGTGGCCGTGTCAGCCGAGACGCCATGGTGTGGGGTCTCTTGGCGTCGCAAGCGAGTTCGACATCTACCGCGCCTGGGCCGAGGCGATCGTGTTCGGCGAGATCCGGCAGCGTGTGACGCGGAAGTGCGGCGCCGGCACGATGGTGCAGCGCCCGGACCGCGATGGCGCGATCCAGTGGCGCGAGGGCGTCAACCTGCTGCAGCATCGCCACGGCCAGTGGATCATCGATCCTGTACCTGCCGCCGGCGGGCACAGCGACGCAGGGCGTGCAGGCGTGGAGCAGGGGCACATGGCCAACGCCTACGTGCGCATGCGGCACCCGGACTTCCACGAACTGCGGCGGATGCTGGACATGGTCGGCGAGAACGTGACGGACGAAGGACAAGGCCGGGTAGGATGGCGGCAGGCGAATCGCGGCGCGGGGCGCGGGTGCGGGTCGGTTGGTGTCAGTCGAGTTCGCGGCACCGGCCGGACCACGCCGTCCCGGCGGCCGACCAGCAGGGCCTATCGGGCACCCACGCACAGCTCCCGCGCCGAGCCTACTTCGCGATGGGCAACTCCCATAAGACTACTCCGTCGCCTCCCATCACGCGAAACGACGGGCGGCCATCAGGCTTCATCCCAAGGACAAGTCGCGGTCTCTGATCAGCATCGAGCAGCTGCATGCCAGATCCGGCAGCCGCGTTGTGTTGCAGTGCCATCCTTGGCCTTCCGTCTTCGTCCGTCAGAACCAAAACGACACCGCCATCCTGCTGGCGCGTGATATTGAGCAAGCCCCTGCCATCTTCACCAATCCTCAGGACGCGCGTCGAGCCATTCCCGCCAAGCATGATGCATGCCTTGCCATCATCACTCATTTTCAAGCCCATCTCGCCCCTGCCGACCTCCAAGGACAACTCCTGATTCCGCTCCCCTTTGCCGTCCCCTCCGCGCAACGACAGCCGGGAGCCCAGCCCTCGGTCATGCGCAAAACCCGCAAGCCATTCTCCACCTGGACCTCGGATACCGACCTCCGTCCGCCCATCAGCCGAACAAGCCAAGCGGACGCTTGCGGAAGCACCCGTCGCGACCTCCAACGTGCGGCGCCCCTCGCCATCGTCCTCGATCCTGATTCCACCTCCAGTGCTCGGGTCGCTCAGTCGGATGGCAGCCAAGCCGTGGCCATCCACTCCCAGGACAATCCGATCGGCCCCCTTGCCGTCACTGAGCACAAGAGCCATACCCCCCTGTCCGTCTTCGAGGCTTCGAATACGAACGCGTCCCGCCGCATCGCGCACTTCAAGCCCCGCCGCCGTGCTTGTTGACAGTGGCACATGCAACAGCCAACCCGTCACTGCCAACGAAACGACGCAACCCGAAACAAACTTGGCTTTCATGGGTCAAACCTCAAGCGAAGCTCGATGGCCGCGCTTCCAAATCCCTTGCTGCCGATGGAGAAGACATCTTGATCCAGCACGCCAGATCCCACGCCCACCTCAACGGACCAAACCGCCGCGGACCGCCCGTGCCGCTCGACCGCCCAGATGTCCCTGCCGGCGTGGTGCTTCATGCCCCATATCAGCGGCAGGCCTGCCTCATCCTGCGGATACATCCAGCTCTGGTCCAACCCAACCTGAATCAGCTCCACCGCATGCCTTAGCCGCTCGCGCTCCTCATTACCAACGTCGGTTTGAGGCAACGGCGGCGCTCGCAGAGGAACATCCAAGCCCACCAGACTGCGGCACCAGTCGACTATGGGTTGTTCATAGTACTTGACGTAGGCCCGTGAGAACTTCTCAAGCACCTTTCCTATACCCTTCAGAGTCTCCTTGCCGGCCTGCTTGAGCAGTTCGTGGTTCAAAGGTGGCTCCTTCGGCTGGTGACCCGGCAGGTCGGTCTGTAGGCCCAGGCGATCCGACCGCGTCAGCGGGTTGGCGCCAACATATCCGTACTCATTGCCGTAGCTTGCGTGATCTGCCCACGCCCCCAACGGATCCTGGCTCACGAAACGCCCCAGCCACGGGCTGTAATGCCGATGCCGCATGTACACCAGTCCCGTCTCCGGGTCGAACCGGTGCCCCTTCCAGTGGAACGGGTTGCCCGACAGTGACGTGTAGCCGGTGAAGACCCCGCCGCTGTAGAACCGCGTGCTGCCGTAGGGATCGTACTCCTGCACCTCCAGCACAGCGCCACCCGCGTCCAGCACCCGGGCCGGGCAATGGGCGCCGCCTTCGGCGACGAAACGCTCGTACCACGCCGAGCCCGACCGCCGCCGGAACGCCACCAGCTCGTCCAGCTGCTCGCCCCAGATGCTCTGCAGCACCGGCAGCGCGCTCAACGTCGAGCCGACAAAGCCCAGTTCCAGCTCCTGCACCTCCTCCCAGCGGTCATAGGCGTACATCCACGTCTGCACGCCGATCACCATCCGCACCACCCGCCGATCGAAGGCGTCGTACAGGTACACCGCCACCAACTGCATCGTCGGTTCCGGCTCCGGCTCGCCCGACGCCTGCGCCTGCCCCAAAGGGCCCGCCGGCTCCCGCCGCAGCGCCCCCCGCGGCAGCCGCTCCTGCAGCTGCCGCCGGAACTCCGGCACCGCGTGCCGGCTCAGCACGCTGCTCATGCCGCCCGGCACCCGTTCCAGCACCCGCCGCCGCGCGTCCGCCACCGCCGCCCGGTCCTGCATGCGCCAGCGCCGGCCGCCTCCCGTCGCCCGCCGCTCCACCGTGCTGCTCGACAACCCCGACGACTGCAGCGCCTGCTCGGTGTCCTCCAGCGTCCACACCTCGGTCAACCGGTTGCGGTCGTCGAACACGTAGTAGAGGGAGCCGTCGAACACCGTGTTGCCGCGCTCGTCGTGCACCAGCCCCACGCCGTTCACCGTCTCGTAGCGGTTCGACGGGCCCTGCGGGGCTGCCTCCTGCACCGTGTAGGTGTTGGTCCACGTGGTGCCGCCCTGCTGGTCCAGCACCTGGGTGCGGTTGTTGGCCGCATCCAGGCCATACGTCAGCTTCTGCACCACCGTCCCGGTGTTCGGCGCCTCGGGATCGGCGGCCGCCATCTTCGCCGGGTCGGCGCCGATCCACGCCTTCGCCAGCCGATGGTGCTCGTCATAGGCGAACCGGTCGCCCTCGCCGGGCCCGCTGGTCGGGTTCTGCTTCCGGTAGACCTCTTTCACGAGGTTGCTGGCCAGGTCGTAGACGAAGTCGAACTCCGAGAACGGCACAGCCGCCCCCACCCGGTGCTCGATCCGGTCCATCCGCCCGTACGCATCGTACCGGTAGTCGGTCTTCCAGCTGCCGCCGCCGCGGAACGTGTCGCGCCGCGAGATCGCGCTGCCCTGGTGCCAGTACTGCGCGAGCGGGACCATCGTCCCGCCCGTCGCCTGCCACTGGATCTGCTGCAGCCTGCCCACCGGGTCGGCAGTGTAGCTCATCGCCAGGTCGTGCAAGCCACCGCCGAGGTTGTTCTGGTAGCCGAGCCCGGACCGGAACAGGTCCGAGCCCGCGTACGAACTGACCACGTCGGTCCAGTTGGTGCCGCCGCTGCCGTAGCGGAACGACTCGCGGTGCGTCCGGCCGAGGCTGTCCTGCTGGAACGTCTCCTCGACAGTCGATCGACTGATCGTCGCCAGTCAGTCCTCGAGCCACGCGGTTGCCGATATCTCGTCCATCAGAGGACCTACCGCGCTGACGCCATCATCCAGCCTGCGTCTCTGTGCCCTAAAGTGACGCACGACGCGCGAGTACCTCATAGGGACAGGCACATCAAGCGCCACTGGACAAGGTCGCCCGTCCACTATCAATGATTCCGATATAATGAAATCCATCATCAAGAAGCACACGTGCACTACACAGGCCTCATTCCTTAGTGCGGAGCGTCGGATCCTCCTGTACACAGATCCCGGGTGCGCCACACGTCCGTTGCGGCGAGGGAAGTGAACCAAGCAAGGCAGCTGGAGGTTGCCTTGTTGACGAAACAAGTCTTCCACGCAGTAGTTGGGGGCCTTGCCTCTCCATTCTGGCCATGTCGCGCTCGGCAATCGTAGTCTTGCTCCGATTGCGTGCGGCCCGCCATTCTCTGTCCACCTGTAGCCGCCTCCGAGGGGCCAAGCCATGCACTCGGTCATCACGTACCCTGCCATGACCCACCCTCAATCAATGAGCCACTCCGCAATTAGCGCTCCGGCCACTGCTCCCACGAAAGTCCCGACGCCGGGTATCACAGAGCCAGCCGCATTCCATCCCCCGCCTCGGCGCTCCTCACCGCAAGGGCGCGATCTCCAGGCGGTCGAACAGCGAACCCGCGTCCGCCTTGGTCCAGAAGCCGATCCGGCCCGGACCCGCCAGCGTCGCGTCCCGATGCCGCAGGCACTCGCGGCCGTCGAAGTCCACCGCGATGTCCTCGCCCCGCGCCGTGACCCGCAAACGGTGCCACATCTTCTCGCGGGCCTCGACGTCGGCGCTGGCCAGCATGGTGCGCCGGCCGGCGACGACGTGATACAGCCGCACGTTGTCCTCAAGCGGGTTCCAGCGGGTCACGTAGTAGTTGTCGGCGTCGCGCGCGCGCCAGACGAGGCCGCCGCCCTGATCCTCCTCGCCGCTCTGCGCGAACACGTAGGCCGACAGCTCCAGATCGGCCGGATGCAGGGCCTCGCTGAGCAGCAGGTTG
Source organism: uncultured candidatus Brocadiaceae bacterium (assembly GCA_964565715.1). Taxonomy (GTDB): domain Bacteria; phylum Planctomycetota; class UBA1135; order UBA1135; family UBA2386; genus CAZMGG01. The sequence continues at coordinate 13,891 of CAZMGG010000020.1, forward strand.
AAGGTCGACCCGGTGTTGCCGGTCTCGACCCGCACCACGTGGCCCGGATCGTCGGGGTCCAGCCCGTCGGCGACGGCCCAGCGGGCGGTGCGGCCCGCACCATCGGTCTCGGCGACGGCGAAGCCCGCCGGCACCGCCCCCACCGGGTCCTGTTCGAAGGAGAGGACCTGCGGCCCGGCCGCCGGGTCGCCGGGCGCGGCGGAACAACCCGCGGGCACGAGCAGGGCCAGCACCCACCCTGCCGACCAGGACAGCAACGAACGGGCGGAGCAACGCACCATGCCCGGAGCATACGCCGTCGCCTGCGAGGGACAGCGCCGGCGCACGCGACGTTCTTCCCGGTTCGCCTCGCCGATGGCCACCGGGCAGCCCATCGGCCACACTGCCTGACCCGATGACCCGTGAGATCCACAGCATCCCGCCTGCCCCCCGCCGGGTGCGGTGGCGGGCGGTGTGCTGGCAGCGCTGGCCGCTGTGCCTCACCGGACTGGTGCTGGCGGTCTACGGCGCGGTGTTCAACTGGATGCTGTTCCTGGCCTTCGGGGCGAGGCCCGCCGAGAACCGGGACCTCGACGCCGGGCCGGTGGTCACCGCCACGGCCACCGTGACCGCGGTCCTCGGCGATGCCGGCACCATCCACGGCGAGCCGGCCGAACTGGTCGAGTACGCCTTCCGCCGCGACATCGACCGCACCGGCAAGTGCTTCGCGCCGGCCGGGAAGTTCCACACCGGGCAGACGGTGACCATCGAACTGCTCCCCGGTCGCCCCCACCTCAACCGGATCGTCGGCACGCGCCTGCACCTGCTGCCATGGTGGCTGCACCCCGAGCCGTGGTTCGCCATGGTGGTGGCGCCGGGGCTCGTGGTGCTGCTCGTGTGGCTCGCGCTCACCCTGCGCACGGCTCGGCTGATGGCGCGCGGGATGGTGGCGGTGGCCGAGATCGAGTCGGTGCGGCGCTGCCGTTTCCCGGTGCCGGCCATGGTCGCCGTGCGCTACCGTTTCCTCGATCACCACGCGGCGGTGCAGCAGGGCGGCCATCAAGTGCGGGCAAGGAGCCCGCTGGGGCTGCGCCTGCTGGTGCTGCAGCGGCGGCACCGGATCGGCCGGCTGCCGGTGGTGCACGATCGCACGAGCCCGCACCGGAGCCGCCTCTGCCTCGCCGACGACTTCCTGCCGGGAACGCCGGAACCGACGCCACGGGAGAACGCCACTCCATGACCGCTGAGCCCTCGGAACTGCCACCGCCGCCGCGCCGGATCGCGCGTCGGGCGATCCTGGCGTTCCGCTGGCCGCTCGGCCTGGTCGGCGGTTTCGTCTGCGTGTTCGCCACGGTCATGGGGCTGGTGCTCCTGGCCGGCGACGACTTCCGCTCGCCGTTCCCGGACTGGGACCTGGACGCCGCCGGTGAGCTGGCGCGGCGCGAGGCGACCGTCGAGCAGGTGACGGCGGTGGGCATGCGGCTGCGCAGCCATGCCGTGTGGGCCATCGACTACTCGTTTCCGCTGGACGAGGGCGGCGCGCGGGAACGCGGCCGCTGCTACGCGCTGGATGGCCCGTGGCGGCCGGGACAGCAGCGGCAGCTCGAATACCTGCCGCACGACGTCACGATCCACCGGCTGCGCGGCACGACGCGGAGCCGGTCGGCCCTGTGGCTCGGCTGGTACCTGCCCTGGCTGTGGGGTCCGGCGGTGCTGCTGTTCGCCTTCTGGCTGGTCGGCTGCTGGCGCACGGCGGTCGTGCTGCGCCACGGTCGCGCGGTGCCGGCGCGCCTGCTGTCGGCGCGGACCACGCGCTTCACCAACCCGCCGCAGGTGGTCGTGCGCTACGCGTTCGATGCCGGTCACGACGGCGAGCAGCGCGGCTGGCGCTGGCTGCCGCGCCGTTCGCCGCTGGCGGAGCTGGTGCTGGCGCTGCGGCCCGGCGACGTGCTGCCGGGGTTGCAGGCGGTGTTCCTCGAGGAGCGGCCGGGCCGCCACCGGCTGCTGCCGGTGGCCGACGCGGAGGCGGGATCCTGAGCCGGGTCCGCGAGCTGCTCGGGCCCGGGGGTCCGATCGCGCGGCGCCTGCCCGACTACGAGGAACGGCAGGAGCAGGTGCAGTTCGCGATGGCCGTCGAGCGTGCCATCGCCGAACGGCGGCACCTGGTGGCCGAGGCCGGCACCGGCGTCGGCAAGTCGTTCGCCTACCTGCTGCCGGCGGTGCTGCACGCGAGCGAGCATCCCGAGGACGGGCCGGTGGTCGTCAGCACGCGCACCATCGCCCTGCAGGAGCAGCTGGAGCACAAGGACCTGCCGTTCCTGGCGGCGGTGCTGCCGATCGAGTTCTCGGCGGTGACCGCGGTGGGCCGCAACCACTACGTGTGCCTGCGGCGCATGCATCTCGCCGAACGGGAGCGCCACCTGTTCGACGATCCGGAACGGCGGCGGCAGCTGCAGCAGATCGTCGAGTGGTCGGTCAGCACCAAGGAGGGCGTGCGCCAGGAGCTGCCGTTCACGCCGCTGCCCGAGGTGTGGGAGGAGGTGCAGGCCGAGCACGGCAACTGCCTGCAGCGGGCCTGCAAGCACTACGAGGTGTGCCACTACCAGCGCTCGCGGCGCCGGATGCAGACCGCGCAGGTGCTGGTGGTGAACCATGCGCTGTACCTGGCCGACGTGGCGCTGCGGATGGCCGGCGTGCGCTACCTGCCGCAGCACCGGGTGGTGCTGTTCGACGAGGCGCACCACCTGGAACGGGTGGCCACCGACGCGCTGGGGCTGCGGCTCGGCGCGGGCACCGTCGGCTGGCACCTGCGCCGGCTGCACCCGGCGCGGGCGCGGCGCAGCCTGCTGCTGGACCACGTCGGCAGCCAGGGGCTGGTGCTGCTGCAGGAGGTCCGCGACCAGAGCGAGGCGTTCTTCGACTCCCTGCGCGACCGGCTGGCCCAGGGCGCGGGCGAGGGCGTGGCGCTGGAAGGCGCGACGCTGCCGGATCCGCTGACCGGGCCGCTCACCGAGCTGTGCAACGCGGTGCTGGCGGCGGCGCAGCGGCAGGACGAACTGGACGTGCAGATGGAGTTGCAGGCCCGCGCCGAGGGGCTCGGGCTGCTGCTGGCCACCCTGCGCGCGCTCACCACGCCGCAGCCGCCGCCCCAGGGCCCGCCGCTAGTGCGGTGGATCGAGCGGCACAAGGACAACGCGATGCTGTGCGGCGCGCCGCTGTCGGTGCGAGAGGCCCTGCGCGAGCACCTGTTCGAGGGCGGCGCCACGGCGGTGCTGACCTCGGCGACGCTGGGGCCGGCCGACGACGACGGCTTCCGCTGGCTGTGCGGCCAGATCGGCCTGCAGGGCAGCTACGCGACCATGCGGCTCGGCTCGCCGTTCGACTACCGGCGGCAGGCGGAGCTGGTGATCGAGGAGGCGATGCCGGATCCGGCGCAGCAGCCGGCGGCGTTCCAGGACGAGGTGACGACCCGCACCATCGACCACGTGCTGCGGAACGGCGGCCGGGCGCTGATCCTGTGCACGTCGTGGAGCATGGTCCGGCACCTGGCGCCGCGGCTGCGGCCGGCGCTGCAGGACCAGGGCATCGAACTGCTGGTGCAGGGGGACCTGCCGCTGGCCGGGTTGCTGCATCGCAAGCTGGCGGCGCCGACCTCGGTGCTGCTCGGCACCGACAGCCTGTGGGAGGGCATCGACCTGCGCGGCGAGGCCTGCACCCTGGTGGTGGTGACGCGGCTGCCGTTCCAGAGTCCGGGGCACCCGCTGACCAAGGCGCGGATGCAGGCGATCGAGCGGGAGGGCGGGTCGGCCTTCCACGACCACTCGCTGCCCGAAGCGATCCAGCGCTTCCGGCAGGGCTTCGGCCGGCTGATCCGCAGCCAGCAGGATCGCGGCAAGGTGGTGGTGATGGATCCGCGGATCCGGACCAAGGCCTACGGGCGGCGGTTCGTGCAGTCGCTGCCGGCCGGGCTGGGAGAATCCGCGGATGAATCTTCCTAATTAGTTATGCGCCAATGTTTTATGAGAATCCGTCCGGGCGGCGACAGGCGCGGGGGCAGGCTGGCCACCTGATATCCGTCTGATATCATTCCGATATCCAACGGAGACCCCGATGACCACCGCCCGCTCCCGCGAAGTCGCCTACCCCAACCCACGCTCCGGCCTCGGCATGCTGCTGCTGGCCATCGTCCTGGTGCTGTCCTTCATCCCGCTGATCGCCCTCGGCGCCGGCCTCGCCGACAGCCATGGCACGCGCCCGCTCGGCGTCGTGGTGATCGTCCTGGCGATCGGCGCCGTGCTCGCCGGAATCCTGGTCCTGCGCGGCCTGGTCCTGGTCAACCCCAACCAGTCCAAGGTGGTCCTGCTGTTCGGCAAGTACCGCGGCACCATCCGCCAGGACGGCTTCTACTGGGTCAACCCGTTCACCGTGCGCAAGGCGGTGTCCCTGCGCGCCCACAACTTCAACAGCGAGAAGCTGAAGGTGAACGACCTGCGCGGCAACCCGATCGAGATCGGCGCCGTGGTGGTGTGGCGGGTGCGCGACACCGCCCAGGCGACCTTCGACGTCGAGGACTACGACAGCTACGTCGAGGTGCAGACCGAATCGGCGCTGCGCCACCTCGCCACCTGCCACCCCTACGACACCTCGGGCGAGGATGCGGCGCAGACCTCGCTGCGCGGCAGCAGCGACGCGGTGAACGCCGAGCTGCAGGACGAGCTGACCCGGCGGCTCGACATGGCCGGCATCGACATCCTGGAGGCCCGCCTGAGCCACCTGGCCTACGCCCCGGAGATCGCCGGCGCCATGCTGCAGCGGCAGCAGGCCGAGGCGATCATCGACGCCCGCCGGCGCATCGTCGACGGCGCCGTCGGCATGGTGCAGATGGCGCTGGAGCAGCTCGCCGCCAGCCGGGTGCTGGAGCTCGACGAGGAGCGCAAGGCGCAGATGGTCAGCAACCTGCTGGTGGTGCTGTGCAGCGAGCGCGGCACCCAGCCGGTGGTCAACGCCGGGACGCTCTACGGGTAGTCGAGGGCGCCCCTTGGCCGACGACCGCAAGGGCTTCCTGCTGCGCCTGCCGCCGCAGCTCCACGAGGAGCTGCGGCGCTGGGCGGAGCAGGAGATGCGCAGCCTGAACGGCCACATCGAGTTCCTGCTGCGGCAGGCGCTGCAGGCCCGGCTCGGCCGGCCACCGGACGCCGACGGCGACACCGACGACGGCGACGGCCGCCGCGGGAGGGGCCGGCGATGAGCACCGGCCGGAGGGTCACCGCCCTGGTCCTGCTCGGTGCCACCGGCACCGCGCTCGGCGCGCTCGGCCTGCAGCACCTGCCAGACCGCTTCGCGGTGGATCCCACCGGCGCCGGCAAGCGGGCCCTGCTGCTGCTGGTGGTGCTGCTGCTCGGCCTGCTGGCGGCCGCCACAGCCGCTTTCGGCAGGCAGGCGGTGCTCGCCACGCTGCTGCGGCCGTTCTTGCGCTGCCCGCGGCTCGCCGCCGCCGGCGTCGCCACGCTGCTCTCCCTGCTGCTGGCGGAAGGGCTGCTGCGGCTGTTGCCGAACCGCGCCGCCGTGCAGGAGACCCGCACCGGCGAGCAGGTGCAGCCCGACAAGGCGCTCGGCTACCGCCCGCGGCCCGGCGGCGCGGCCCGCGTCGTGCTGCGGGACCGCGCCGGCCACGTGGTGACCGACGCGACCTACCACATCGGCCTGGACGGCCGGCGGGTGACGCCCTTGCCGCGCGCCGAAGGTCACCGGCGCACGGCGCTGCTGTTCGGCTGTTCGTTCGCGTTCGGCTTCGGCCTGTCGGACGGCGAGACCATCGCCGCCGCCTGGGCGCGCGCTGCGCCCGCCGAGCGGGTGCACAACCTCGGCTGCGAGGGCTGGGGTCCCCACCACGCGCTGGTGCTGGCGCGGCAGCCCGGCGCCCTGCCGGCGGCGCTGGGCGAGCCCTCGGTGGCGGTGTTCCTCTGGATCGACCACCACCTCGACCGCATCGCCGGGCGCTTCCGCGTGATGAGCACGTTCGGCATCGACGCGCCGTGCTTCGAACTCGCGCCCGGCGGCGATCCGGTGCTGCGCGGGCCGTTCCGCACGGCGCGGCCGTGGCGCACGCTCGCCTTCGACGTGCTGCAGAAGAGCCGGCTGCTCGGCCTCGCCGGCTTCGACTGGCCGCCGTTGCAGCCGGGCGACCACGACCTCGCCGCGGCCCTGCTGGCCGCGCTCGACGCCGAGGTGCGGACCAGGGGCGCGCACGGGCTGCTGGTGGCGGTCTATCCCGGCGAGGATCCGCGCGGCGAACTGGCCGCCCGGCTGCAGGCCCGCGGGGTGGCCTGCGTCAGCCTGGATGGGCTGTTCGATCCGCACCGGGACGGGGTGGCGCTGGATCCGCAGGGCCACCCAGCCGCGGCCACCGCGGCCCAGGTGGGCGCGGCGCTGGCGGCCGAGGTGGCGCGGCGTTGGCCGTAGTCCGGCCTACGCCCCGTACTTCTTGATCGCCGCGTCGAGCTTGGGCAGCAGCAGGTAGAGCCCCAGCGCCACCAGGAACACCGCGCCGGTGATCACCAGGAAGAACCCGGTGGGCGCCATCTGCCCCTGCAGGCCGCCGAGGAAGCCCGAGAACTTGTTGCCCACCGCGGTGGCGAAGAACCAGCCGCCCATGGTCAGCCCGACGAAGCGCTTCGGGCTCAGCTTGGTGACCAGCGACAGCGCCATCGGCGACAGGAACAGCTCGCCCACCGTGACGATGGCGTAGAAGCCCATCAGCCAGAGCCCGGAGACCTTGATCGCGCCGTTGTCGGACGCGAGCCCGGCGCCGGCCATGAACAGGGTCGACAGGCCGGTGATCACCATGCCGGCGACGATCTTGCGGGCGGTGCTGAAGTCGCGGCCGCGGGCCAGCAGCCAGCCGAAGAACATCATCACCAGCGGGGTCATGGTGACGACGAAGAACGCGTTCCACGACTGGTACAGCTCGGCGTTGGCCGTGCGCAGGAACTGGCCCGGCGGCAGTTCCGGCGGGTTGCCCTGGTAGAGCTGGTCGAACTTCTCCTGCGTCACCAGGTAGGTCGGGAACTGCTGCTCGCCGGCCGTCCGCACGAAGGCCACCCGGTCGAGGATCGGCGCCGCGTCGGCCACCTCCACCGACACCGTCGGCAGGCCGTGGGAGTCGGTGCCCTCCTTGACCTCGACGTCGGCGAACACGTCGGCGGAGTACTTCTTCCAGCCCTTCTGCTGCTCGGTCAGTTCCCCGCTCCGCGGCAGGCTCTCGACCCGCACGTCGGCGGGCAGCTTCTGCCGCAGCGCCGCCAGCGCCTCCTCGTCCATGCGCTTCTGGCCGAACATGGTCGCCTGGGTCTTGTCGGCGATCGGCAGCAGGGTGAGCTTGTTGGGCCGGGGATCGTCGGCGGCGGCGTTGCCGTAGTAGCCCGGATAGGCCTCGCCGGCGAACCACTTCAGGCCGCCCGCCACCAGCACCACCGGGTCCGCCGAGCCGAGCTTGCGGTCGGTGTCGTCCTTGGCCCAGGTGGTCATGGCGCTGCCGTTCAGGTGCAGCACCATGAAGAAGGTGCCGCCGGCGACGTAGATCGGCAGCAGCGCCAGCAGGCCCGGCTTCTCCTGCTCCTCGGCGCGGCTCGACAGCCGGACGAAGAAGAAGATGATCGGGATCGCGCCGACCAGGAAGCCGATGTCCGACGGCTTCACCAGCTTGGTGATGTCGGCCGGCAGCCAGTACTCGGCGACGAAGTAGCCGGCGATGCCCACCAGCAGGGCCGGGCCGATGATCTTGCCGAGGATCTCGCCGAACGGCGTGTCGCCGGGGCGCGCGCCGGGCTGGCGGTCGGCCCGCTCCAGGACCTTCCAGCTCCACAGCAGGATGCCGATGCCGATCAGCATGCCGCAACCGGCGGCGACGAAGATGGCCAGCCAGCCGATCTCGTTGCGCATGATCGCCGCCAGGAAGTTGGCCACGAACGCGCCGATGTTGATCCCCATGTAGAAGATGTTGAACCCGGCGTCGCGCTTGGGGTCGCCCGCCTGGTACAGGTTGCCGACCATCGCCGAGATGTTGGGCTTGAAGAAGCCGTTGCCGATGCACAGGCAGGTCAGCCCCGACACGAAGCTCCAGTCCTTGCCCAGCGCCAGCTGGAAGAAGCCGGCGGTGAAGAACAGGCCGCCGATCAGCACCGCCTTGCGGTAGCCGAGGAAGCGGTCGGCCAGCAGCCCGCCGAGGTACGGCGTGAAGTAGACGAAGGCGAGGTAGAGCCCGTAGATCTCGTTGCCGATGTCCCGGCGCATGCCGAGGCCGCCGGACTCCTTGTCCAGGCAGTAGAGCAGCAGGATGCCCACCATCGTGTAGAAGGCGAGGCGCTCCCACATCTCGATGAAGAACAGCCGGTAGAGGCCCTTGGGGTGGCCCGAGAACATGCCGCTGGTGCTGCTGGTGCTGGAACTGATCATGAAGGGGTCTCCGGTGACGAACGCGGCCGTCGCGAGGACGGCCGCGGGGTTGGATTCGGGTTCAGCCGGTCACTTGATGCCGTGCATCCACTTGTTGAGCGGTTTCGACAGCACCAGCAGGATGGCGCCGGCGATCACCGCGTACCACAAGAGGAACTGGTAGGCATCGTGGTAGCTCGACATCGGCACGGCGCCGGCCGTCTCGGCGGCGGTCTCGTCCACCGCGCCGGCGATCGCCGAGAACCAGCCGGCGATGAAGTTGGCGCAGGAGATCGACAGGAACCAGGCGCCCATGATCAGGCCGGTGAGGTGGGCCGGCGCCAGCTTGGTGACCATCGACAGGCCGACCGGCGAGATGCACAGCTCGCCGGTGGTGTGCAGCAGGTAGAGGCCGACCAGGGCCAGGAACGGCACCTTGCCCTCCATGCCGGTCATGGTCATGAACAGGTTGAGCAGGCCGAAGCCGAGCCCCACCTGCACGAGACCGAGGCCGAACTTGGTCGGGATCGACGGGTTCTTGCGGCGCGAGTCGAGCCAGACCCACAGCCAGGCGAACACCGAGCCGAGCAGCACGATGAAGGTGCTGTTCACCGACTGGAACCACTCGAAGTTGAACTCGCCCACCACCGGGATGGTGGGCAGGTGCACGTAGTCACGGGCGAAGAAGTTGAGCGAGTTGCCGGCCTGCTCGAACGCCGACCAGAACACCGTGTTGGCCAGCAGCAGGACCAGCAGCGCCAGCAGGCGCTGGCCGACGTCCTTCTCGCCGCGGTTCAGGTAGCTCATAGCCGTCACCGCGATGTAGCCGGCGATCAGCACCGCCAGACCACCGAGGATCCAGCCCGCCACCTGCTTGTTGGCCATCAGCGAGTAGACGATCGGCGTCAGCAGGATGCAGCCGCCGATGGTGAGCCCCAGCGGGCCCGCGCCCTCGCGGCCGGGCGGCGCCAGGCCCTTGTCGCCCAGCCGGTGGCGGCCGAACCAGAAGGTCACGAGGCCGAGCAGCATGCCGATGCCCGCCAGCAGGAAGCCCCAGCGGTAGTCCGGCAGCACCGCGAAGCCCTGGGCGGTCCACTCCGGCTCCACCTTGACGCCCGGCGGCACCCGATCCAGCGGTACCTCCTTCGGGAACCAGCGCGCCGCCGAGGCGCACAGCAGCGGCGCGATCAGCGCGCCGACGTTGATGCCCATGTAGAAGATCGTGAAGCCGGCGTCGCGGCGCGGATCCCCTTGCCGGTAGAGCTTGCCGACCAGGCTGGAGATGTTCGGTTTGAACAGGCCGTTGCCGACGATCAGCAGCGACAGCCCGAGCAGGAACATGCTCTGGTCCTGCACGACCAGCACGAACTCGCCGATCGCCATGATCAGGCCGCCGAGCAGGATCGAGCGCTGGAAGCCCAGCACGCGGTCGGCGATGTAGCCGCCGAACGTGCCGGTGGCGTAGATCAGCGCGGTGTAGGCGCCGTAGACCTTCGACGCCTCGCTCTGCTGCACGAAGAACAGGTCGGCGACGTAGACCGCCAGCAGCGCGCGCATCCCGTAGTAGCAGAAGCGCTCCCACAGCTCGGCGAAGAACAGCATCCAGAGGCCGGGAGGATGGCCCTGCGGGGCCGGATCGGTGGGCGCGACAGCGGTCATGGGACTCCAGGGGCGATCGGGAAGGGCGGTAGGCTAGCCCGCGGGCGAAGAGTCGCCGACGGTTTCTCGCGGCAAACCTCTGCCAGCACAGGCGATCTGTCCTCGGACCGGTACACGTCCGGGGCCGGGCGCGCCGCCGGCGCAAGCCGCGTGCCTCCGCACCTCAGCCCTGCCGCAGCGCCAGCGGCAACCCGCGGGCGCACCCGTCCTCGGCGGCGGCCAGCAATGCGCCGAGCCCGCGCCGGGCCGCCGGCAACAGGTCCCCCCCGGCCTCGGCGGGCAGGTCCGGCCAGACCGCCAGCGCCGTCGCATCCAGCACGAAGGTCCGCTCGTTCAGCCGGCGGAGCTGATCGCGCAGGACCGGCAGCGAGCCGATCTCGCCCTCCTGGCCGTCCGGCAGCGGTGCGCGGGCGGTGAACAGGAACTCCAGCGGCAGCCACAGGTCCGCGGCCAGCAGCTGGCCGAAGTGGCTGCGGGCGAACTTCTGGTCGGCCGCCTCGCGGAACGCCCGATCCAACTCGGGGATCGCCGGCACCGCCTCGGGCAGCTCCAGCTCCGGCCGCTGGGCGTAGACCGCCAGCAGGCGCACCGCCACCAGGCCCGCGGGCCCGAGATCGCAGCACCGCACCACCTGCGCCGGATCCTCGTCCCAGGACAAGGCCCCCGGCAGACGCGGGCCCAGGGCCACAGCCAGGTCCTGCCGCCAGCGCAGCACGCCGGCCTGCAGATCTGCAGCATCACCGTGGCCCGCGTCGGCGTGGAACCGGCACAGCGGGCCCGCCACCGCGATCGCCACTACAGCTTCTCCAGCACGAAGTCCGTCATCAGCGTGATCAGATGCACCTGCTGCTCCAGCGTCTCGATGCCGTGGCGCACGCCGGGATAGACCATGAAGCGGCACTGCTTCTGCGCCTTCTGCAGCGCCTCGAGGAACATCAGGCTGTTCTGCATGTGCACGTTGTCGTCGAGCGCGGCGGCCACCAGCAGCAGTTCGCCGTGCAGGTTGGCGGCGGCCTGCACCACGCTGCTGCGGTCGTAGGCCTGTTCGTTGCCGGGCAGCAGGCCGTGGTAGCGCTCGGTGTAGATCGTGTCGTAGAGCCGCCAGTCGGTGACCGCGTTGACGGCGATGCCGAGCTTCCACTTCTGGCTGTGGGTCAGGTTGTAGAGGGTCTGGTAGCCGCCGTAGCTCCAGCCCCAGACGCCGAGGCGGGCCGGGTCGGCGATGCCCTGCTCGGCGAGCCAGGCGGCGGCGTCCTCCAGGTCGCGCAGCTCGCTGCCGCCGAGCGCGCCGAAGCACGCCTTCGCCGCCTGCCGGCCCTTGCCGCTGGCCGAGCGGTTGTCGACCACCAGGGTGGCGACGCCCTTCTGCGCCAGCATCTGGTGCCACAGGTAGTCGCGGCCGCCCCACGCGTCGCGGACGCGGGGCGTGTGGGGCCCGCCGTAGATCGCCATCAGGGTCGGCAGCTTCGGCTGCTCGGCGGCGTTCTTCGGCAGCAGCAGCAGGCCCTCCATGACGAAGCCGTCGCGGCAGGGGATCTGCACGAAGCGCGGCTGCGGCAGGCCGTAGCGGGCCAGCAGTTCGAGGCGCGGCGCGGCGACGGCCCGCAGCAGGGCGCCGTCGCTGGCGCAGACCGAGATCGCCTCGGGGCTCCGCAGGGAACTCCAGCGGCTGAGGAAGCTGCCGTTGCCCGGCGCCATCTCCACCTCGTGGGTGCCGTCGCCGCTGGTCACCTGCTGCAGGTCGCCGCCCTGCAGCGGCACCGTGAACAGGTGCACGCCCTTGCAGTCCTGCCGGTCGGCGAGGAACCAGCACCGGCCGGCGCTGGCATCGACGGCGACGATCTCCTTCACCTCGAAGGGGCCCTCGGTGAGGCGGCCCTGCAGCGCGCCGTCGGCGGCGTAGCGGTAGATGTGGCGGTAGCCGTCGCGCTCGGACAGCCACAGGAAGCCGCTGCCGTCGGCGTGCCATTCGGGCACCGCCTTGGGCTCGACCCAGCAGTCGCTGGTCTCGCGGAACAGCTTCGTCAGGGCGCCGCTCGTGGCGTCCGCCGCCAGCAGGTCGAGCCAGGTCTGCGCGCGATCCTGCACCTGGAACAGGCAGCGGGCGGAGTCCGGACTCCACGTCACGCGCACGATCAGGTGCTCCTGATCGCGGTGGTCGGGCAGATCGAGCCAGCGGACCGCAGGGCCGGCCAGGTCGACGATGCCGAGGCTGGCCACCGGGTTGGGCTCGCCGACCTTGGGGTAGGGCGTGACCTCGGGTTCGGGCCGGAAGGGCGCGTGCGGCACCAGGGTGAACGGCTTCACCGCCCGCTCGTCGATGCGCAGCAACGCGATCCGCTTGCTGTCCGGCGACCACCAGTGCGCCTGCCATTCGCCGCGGCCGTAGACCTCTTCCTGGTAGACCCAGTCGAGCTTGCCGTGCCGCAGCTTCTCGCCGCCGCCCTCGGTGAGCCGCCGGGCCTCACCGCCGCCGAACGGCATCACGTAGAGGTCGCCATGGCGCACGAACGACACCTGCTGGCCGTCCGGCGAGATCTGCACGATCTCCTCCGCGCCCTCGGTGGTGGTGAGCCGCTGCCACGCGGTCAGCCCGCGGTCGCCGGCGAACAGGTCGCCGGCCGCGGCCAGCACGAAGCGTTCGTGATCGGCGGTCCAGGTGTAGGCCGACGCGTCGTCGGCGGCCGCGAGTGCGTCCTGCGCCAGCTTCGCACCGACGAGTCGCTCGCGCAGGGCCGCACGGTCGAGCCACGGCGTGCGCTCGCCGGTGCGCGCGGCGACCGCCTGCCACCGAGGTGGGGCGTCGCCGCCGGGCACCGCCGCCGGGCCGGCGTCGAACACCAGGTAGCGCTCCGCGTCGAGCCAGCCCTTCGGCTCCTCCCGCGGATGCACCATGAAGTAGTCGAGCAGCAGCGGATCCTGCGGCCGCAGGACGAGATGCCGCTGGGCCGGCAGACAAGGGCAGAGGGTCGCGGTCAGCAGCGGCAGCAGCGGCAGGAGGCGCATCGCACGGATCGGCATCGCCTGAGCCTGCTGCGCCGGGGCGTCGCTGTCAAACGCGGCGCTGGCTCAGGCCAGATCGACGTCGAGAGCGCCGTCGCCGCCACCACGCTCAGTCCTCGGCCTTCGGGTCGCGTTCCATCAGGGCCCGCACCGCCTGCGCCGGCGCCAGCCCCTGGAACAGGACCCGCGCCACCACCTCGGCGATCGGCATCTCGATGCGGAGCGCGCGGGCCCGGTCGGCCACCACCCGCGAGGTCCAGACGCCCTCGGCGACCTTGCGGGTGCTCTGCAGGATCTGCTCCAGCGTCTCGCCGCGGCCGATGCGTTCGCCGAACGCGCGGTTGCGGCCGTGCCGGCTGAACGCGGTGACCGCCAGGTCGCCGACGCCGGCCAGCCCCTGGAACGTGCGTTCGTCGGCGCCCTCGGCCCGGCCGTAGCGCGCCATCTCGACGATGCCGCGGGAGAGGATCGCCGCCTTGGCGTTGTCGCCGTAGCCGAGCCCGTCGGCGATGCCCGCCGCCAGCGCCATCACGTTCTTCAGGGCGCCGCACAGCTCCACGCCGAGCAGGTCGGCGTTGCGGTAGAGGCGCAGCGTCTTCGTGCCGAGCGCGTCCTGCAGGGCGAGCCGCAGGGCATCATCGCCGCCGGCCAGCACGACGGTGGTCGGCATGCCGAGCGCCACCTCCTCGGCGTGGCTCGGCCCGCTCAGCACCAGCACCGGATGGCCCGGCAGCGCCGCGGTGATCACCTGGCTCGGCCGCGCCGCGGTGCCCTGCTCGAGCCCCTTGGCCAACGACACCACCGGCACGCCCGGCGGCAGGGCCGGCGCCATCGGCGCGAGCGTCGCGCGCAGGTGCTGGGTCGGGATCGCCGCCAGCACGACTTCGGCGGCGTGAAGCGCCTGCGCCGCGTCGGCGGTGACCTGCACCGCAGCGGGCAGCACCGGACCCTCGAGGTAGCGCGGGTTCTGCCGCGTGCGGGCGATCGCCGCGGTGTAGTCCGGGTCGTGCCCCCACAGGCTCACCGCGTGGCCCCTGCCGGCCTCGGCGATCGCCATGGCGGTGCCGAAGCCGCCGTTGCCGAGCACGGCGATCCTCACGCGGCACCTTCCTTCCTGGCCTGCCGGAATTTCCGCAGGTTGCTGCGATGCGTCCAGACCAGGAACGCGGCCAGCAGCAGGCAGAGGGCGGTGATCGGCCAGCGCGCCGCGAAGGCGTCCTGCGGGTGCAGCGCGATCGTCGCCACCGCGAGCGCGCCACCGAGCGCGATGCTGCCGAAGAACACCTCGCCGGTCAGCCTGCGCACGACGAAGAACACCAGCAGCGCCACCAGCAGGGCCTGCCAGTCCAGCGCCAGCAGCACGCCGCAGGCCGTGGCGACGCCCTTGCCGCCCTTCCAGCGGAGATAGGGCGTGAACACGTGGCCGAGGACCGCGCTGGCGCCGAGCAGCACCGCCGGGCCGGGGCCGGCGAGGCCGAGCAGGCCCGGGCCCCACCAGGCCGGTGCGAAGCCCTTCGACGCGTCCAGCAGGTAGATGCCCAGGAACGCCGCGAGCCTGGCACCCTTGCCGGCGAACGCGCGACTGGCATTGGTGGCGCCGACGTTGCCCGAGCCGAGGGTGCGCAGGTCCACGCCCTTGCACGCCCGCACGACCAGGAAGGCAAATGGGACGGCGCCGAGCAGGAACGCAGCGAGGCAGCCGAGCGGGAGCGACACGGGCACGGAGCCTAAGCCGGGGCCCGGCACGGCGCCAAGCGTGACGCCGCGCAAGAGCATCGACAGCCGCGCGGAGGGCCCTACGCTTCCGCCCCGTGACGGCCCGCATCGGCATCGACACCGGCGGCACGTTCACCGACGTCGTGCGGTGGACGAAGGCCGGCCTGCAGGTGCGGAAGGTGCCCAGCACGCCGGCGGATCCAGGGCTGGCGGTCCTGCGCGGCCTCGGGCTGGTGCGGCGGACTCCCGACGAGCCGGTCGACGTCGTGCACGGCACCACCGTCGGGCTCAACGCGGTGCTCACCGGACGACTGGCCCGCACGGTGTTCGTCACCAACGCCGGCTTCGAGGACCTGATCGAGATCGGCCGCCAGGACCGGCCGGACCTCTACGCGCTGGAGCCGGAACGGGCGGCGATGCCCGTGCCCCGCGAGCTGCGGATCGGCGTGCCGGTGCGGCGGGGCGCCGACGGCGAGGCCCTGGTGCCCCTCACCGAGGCGGTGGTGGCGGCGACCGTGGCCCGCGTGCGGCGGCTGCGCCCGGCGTCGGTGGCGATCGGCCTGCTGCACGCGCCGCAGGCGCCGGCGGACGAACAGCGGCTGGCGGCGGCGCTGCAGCGGGCGCTGCCCGACGTGGCGGTGACCTGCAGCGCCGAGCTGTGGCCGGCCATCGGCGAGTTCGAACGCTTCGCCGCGGCCATCCTGAACGCGGCGACGCAGCCCTTGGTGGGCGCCTACACCGCGCGGCTGCGTTCGGGCCTCGGCCCGGGCGAGCTGCGCCTGATGCGCAGCAGTCTCGGGATCATGCCGGCCGACGAGGCGGCGCGTTTTCCGGCGCGGGCCATGTTCTCGGGGCCCGCCGGCGGCGTGCTGGCGGCGGCCCGGCTCGGCGAGGCCATGGGCAGCACGCGCCTGGCGGCGTTCGACATGGGCGGCACGTCCACCGATGTCTGCCTCGTGCAGCGGCACGCGCTGCTGACCGACCAGGGCCGCATCGCCGAACTGCCGCTGCCCCTGCCGGCGGTCGACGTGCACACGGTCGGCTGCGGCGGCGGCAGCATCGCCTTCGCCGATCGTGGTGGTGCCCTGCGCGTCGGTCCGGCGAGCGCGGGCGCCGACCCGGGGCCGGCCTGCTACGGCAGGGGCAACGAGCCGACGGTGACCGACGCCCACGTCGCGCTGGGCCACCTCGGGTCGGACACGCTGCTCGGCGGCGGCTTCCCGATCGATCCGGCGGCGGCGGTGCGCGCCATCGAACGCCTCGCTCGGCGGCTCGGGCTGTCGGCGCTGCGGACCGCCCGCGGCATCCTGGAGGTGGCCGAGGCGAACATGGCGCGGGCGTTGATGGTCATCACCGTCGAGCGGGCCGTCGATCCGGCGACGGTGCCGCTGGTGGCCTACGGTGGCGCCGGCGGCCTGCACGCGGCGACCCTGACGGCCCGCCTCGGCATGCCCTCGGCCCTGGTCCCCGAGCACCCCGGCGCGTTCTCGGCGGTGGGACTCTGCCTGGCGGGCGAGACCGCCGAGCTGGCGGAACCGGTGGTCCTGCCCCTGGACGACCCCAAGGCCGAGCGCGAGTTGCGCCGCCGGGCCCGGGCCCTGCTGGTGCGCGCCCAGGCGATGCTGCCCGGGACCGGCCGCGCCCGCGGCCAGGCCGAGGTCGTCCTGCGTTACCGCGGCCAGGGGCAGGGGTTGCGCCTGCCGCTCGGCCATGGCCGCCTGCGGGCCAGCCTGGCGACGGCCCACTCCCGGCGCTTCGGCTTCGTCCCCGACGGCGCGTCCGCCGAAGCCATCATGATCCTGGCCCGGGCGGAACGTCCCGGCCGGCGACTGCCGCCTCCGGCCTCTCCCAGCGGCGGGACGCCTCGGGCGGCCCACCGGCGCGCACCCGTCGGCACCGGCCGCATCGGGGTGCTGCCCCGTGCCGAACTGCCCATGGGAACGGTGTTGCCGGGGCCGGTGGTCCTCGAGGAGTTGACCGGGGCAACCCTGGTCCCCGGCGGCTGGGCCGCCCGGGCCACCGCCCACGGACTGGAGCTGATCCCTCCGAAAGTCGGAGGAAAGGCCATTGACTCCCGCCGGAATCGGGTTAAGAATTCCCCCTGAGAGCACCGGCCAGCGGAACGACCCGAGGGTCGGTGAGTCGCACGACCGAAGAGCGACAGAAGCGAGCAGTCTGCAGAGTCACGAACTGAGTCAGAGCAGCGTCACGGCTACGAGTCGTGAAGTGTCCGGAAGGACGCGAGGGACGACGACGAACACTCCGCCGGGGGTTGTCCGCCACGGATGTAAAAACTTGACTCTCCTTCTTCCCCTTTTCCCGAAGTTTCGCCCCCGGCTTTTCCTTCCCTCCGCCGCCTCGGCTGCGCCCGAACGGCCGACGCCACCGGCGGTTCGCCGCTAGCGGCGGGCAGGCTGACGGCTGCGGCTGGCGGCCAGTTCGGCCTCGGCGGCAGCCAGCATGCGTCGCATCAGGGGATCGCTCCGCAGGGCCAGGGCCTCCCGCCAGTCGGCCACCGCCCCCTCGACTTCACCCTGGCCGTAGCGCAGCAGGGCTCGCTGGTGCAGCAGCGGCCCGAGCCGGTTCCTCGCCCGCGGATCCTGGGGAGACCGCTCCACCATCGCTGCCAGCTCGGCCATCGCCGGCTCGATCCGGCCCTGCTGGATCTGCTCCTCGATCCCGGCCAGCTCGGGAGTGAGGGCCGGATCCAGAACGGCCGCGGCCGGCGCGACCTCGGCCGGCGGTGCGGCGGGCGGCGGCGTGACGGCCTCCGGGCGGACCTCCGGCTCCACCTCGGGCGCCGCGGCAGGGGACGCGGCCGGGACCTCCACGCGCGCCACCGCGAGTTCGGTGGTCGCGCGCGGCCCGAACAGCGCGATCCGGCTCTCGGTGGAGGCGATCAGGTGCGCCACGCCCGGCAGGGCCGGCCACTCGGCCTGCGCCAGCCGCAGCCGCTCCAGCGCCTCGGCCTCGCGGCACTCGTTGCGGAGCTGGATGCCCGCCAGCAGCAGCTCGTGGGCCCGACGCATGCTGCGCTCGACGCCGACCACCGCCGAACGGGCCTCGGCATAGTGCGGATGCTCGACCGGGACGCGGTCGTAGCCGGCGAGCGCCGCCGCCAGGTCGCCGCGCGCTCGGGCCGCCTCGGCACCGGCGAACGGCTCCCGCGGCGTCGTCACGCAGGCCGCCAGCGTCAACGCCAGCGCCAGGCCCGACGCCAACGCCGTCCTCATGGCAGTTCCTCGCCGCCCTCGTCGACCAGTTCGAGTTCCGCGTCCAGCTCCGCCGATGCGTCGAGGTCGTCGTCCGGCTCCAGGGCGAAGTCACCGCCGAGGCCGCCGACCGCGGTCTGCAGCGCCACCACGCCGGCGGCCGAGATCATCACCGGCCGGTCCCCCCTCGTCGGCGGGGCCTTGGCGATCTCCTGCACGAACAGGTCCAGCAGCCACGGGTCGAAGGCCTCGCCGCGCTCGGCGGCCATCCGTTCCAGCGCCTCCTGGCAGTCCAGCGGCCGATCGCCCACGGCGCAGACCGTCAGCAGGTCGTAGACCGAGGCGATCGCCAGGATCCGGGCGCCGAGCGGGATGCGATCCCCGCGCAGGCCGTCGGGCAGGCCGGAGCCGCCGTAGCGCTCGTTCTGGTGCCGCACGATCAGGCCGGCGCGGCGCAGGCCGGGCAGGGTGTACAGCAGGTCGGCGGCCCGCAGCGGATGACCGCCCAGCGAGCGCAGCTCGGCCTCGTCCAGCGGCCCTTCCTTCTCCAGCAACGAGGGCCGCAGCCAGGCCTTCCCGAGGTCCTGCAGCCGGCAGGCGGTCTCCAGGTCGCGATGGTCCTGGTCCTCCAGCTTGAGGCGGCCGGCGATCAACGCCGCGTAGCGTGCGGTCCGTTCGCCGTGGCCCGGCGGCACCAGGTTGCGCCGCTCCAGCCCCTCCACCACCTGCTGGGCCATGGCCAGGAAGCCCTCGGCCACCCGCGTCAGCCCTTCCTGCATGCCCTTGTCGAGTTCGAGCATCGCCTGCTGCAGATCCGACAGTTCGGCGCCGGCCGGCTCCGGCGGCGCCTCGATCCGCCCCGCCTCGCCCGACGCGAGCTGCAGCAGCGACCGCGTCGTGCTGCGCACCCGGCCGAGCCAGTGATGTCCGACCAGCATGGCCACCGCCACCAGCGACAGGCAGCAGAGGAAGACCGTGGCGAACAGGCCGAACGGGAAGCCCGCCCGCAGCGGCGGCGCGTCCTGCTGCAGCCGCACCTCGCCGATCAGCACGCCGCCATGCACCACCGGCGCCAGGGCCTCGCGCAGGGGGACGTCGCCCTCCCGTTCGGTGACGCGCTGGAACGGGCCGGCGACGGTCAGCAGGCCGAGCTGGCGGTCGCCGTGGGCCGCGCCGGTGTCGATGACCACGCGACCGCTGCCCTCGAGCACGAGGACCCGGCCGCCGACGAGGTCGCGGGCGGCCGCGGCATGCACCGCGATGCGCATCTGGTCCTCGGCCGCCAGCAAGGGCGCCACCCGGGCCGCAAGATCGGCGCCGAAGCGAGCCGCTGCCGCGTCGCGTGACCGCAGGTCCTCCTGCGCCCGCTGGTCCGCGGCGAGGAACGACACCAGCAGCGCCACGAAGAAGGACGCCACCGTGAGGGCGGCGCCGAGCCGCACCGAGAGCGGCATGCTGCGCCTGAGGCCATGGATCGGGACCATCGGTCCCTCTATCGGCCGCCAGGGCGGGCGGGCTGGGGGCGTTCCGCCCCCGCCGGGGAGTGGGCGCCCCCAAGGGGGTCACCCGCGGGTCCCGTTTCGGGACCGGGCTAGCGGATCGGCTCGATCGTCTCGACGTGCAGCTGGAAGATGTCCACGCAGTAGCCCTCGATCACCGTCGACTCGACCTTGAACCGGCCGGTGATCTTGAGCGGATCGAAGAAGTAGTCCGAGGTCTTCCCCTTCGGCATGACCACCCGGACGATGCCGTTGATGTCCGGCGGCTGGCCGTAGCAGCACGCCCACAGCGACTGCACGAGGAGGAACTCCTTGATGTTCTGCACCTCGTCGATCGGCAGCATGAAGCCCGTCATCAGGACCTTCTTGCCGTCGAGCTCGCGGACGTTCTTCGGCATGCCCTTGAGGCCGTCCTCGTAGGGCCACGCCGTCAGCTCGTCGAAGGTGACGATCTTGTCGAGGCCGGTGATCTTGCCGTCCTTGATCATCTGGGCGAGCTTCTTCTCCGCCTCGATCATGGCCTGGGCGCTGCGGATGGCCGCGATGTCGGCCGGGTCGGCGCTCTTCGGGCCGACCTCGCTGCCGGGCCAACCGGGCACCGGCTGGTCGCCGGGCTTGTCGCCGGGCTTCGGCGTCTCGGTCTTGGGGGTCTCGGTCTTGGGCGCGTCGGTCTTGGGCTTCTCGGTGACCGGATCCTGCTTGCCGGGCTCGACCTTGGGCGGCTCGACCTTGGGCGGCGCCTGGCCGATGGCGAGGGCGGGCAGGAGCGTGAGTGCGAGGAGGCAGGAACGGATCATGGAAGGCCTCGGTCGGAGGATGGTCTGGTGATGGCTCTGATCGACGCGCGGGGAGGCGGGTCAGTAGTTCGGCGTGAGGTTGTCGGCAACCTGGGTCAGGGACCCCTTCACGGCGGGCAGGAGGCCGGCGAGGCCACCCAGGACCGTGACAGCGGCCACCAGGATACCCTCGCGGGGCGCAAATGCCCCCCATTCCAGGAAGACCCCGGTCATGTCCTCGACCGTGGTGCGCAGGAGGAACGCCGCCCCGTGGCAGGCCAGCACCCCCAGGATGGCGCCGCAGCCGGACAGGAAGGCCGCCTCGCCGACGATGATGCCCAGGATCTGCGCCCGGCGGGCGCCGAGCGAGCGCATGATCGCGATCTCCCGGCGGCGCTCGTTCATGGTGTTGTAGATCGCCACCGAGATCGAGATGCCGGCCACCAGCAGGACCAGCCAGGCCACCACCTCCAGGGTGTCGGCCGCCGACCCGATCTGCTGCAGGAAGCGCGGGATGACCTCCTGGGGCCAGGCGCCCTGGGCGCCCGGGCGGCTGGCCAGCTCGTCGCGCAGGAACTTCGGCCCGAAGTGGTCCTTCGGGTAGGCGATCACCGCGGTCAGCGCCAGGTCGTCGGCCTTCACCGGCAGGTGCTTCGCATCGTCGGGATTCCGGCCCGGCGGGACGTCCACCACGAACACCTTGTCCTCGTGGTCCGCCAGCAGGGCATAGGTACCGAGCGGCACGTAGATCGTGCTGTCGATCGGCGAGTTGGTGGGCGCCAGCACGCCGACGATGCGGCACGAGGCCTCCGGATGGTCGTGGAAGCCGAACTCGCCGGGCTTGCCGTGGCTCGGCACCACCTCGTCGCCGAGCCCGATGCCGAGCTGGCGGGCGACGCGGGCGCCGATCACCGCCTGCCGCAGGGCCGGCGTCAGCGCCGGCCGCGGCGGCACCGGCGTCTCGCCGGTCCGCTTCGCCGACAGGTGCCCGGCCAGTTCCTCGGCCAGCGCCATCAGCTCGTCGTGGCTGAACGCCCACGGCCCGCCGGCGGCGAACGGCAGCGGCCGGTCGCCGCGCTGGAACTTCGTCCACATCTCGTCGGTGGTGCCGACCACGGCGAACTGGAACTTGCTGAACACGTCGCCGCGGGCCTGCGGGATCGTGTAGAGGAGCTGGGTGCGGCGGCCGAGCGTGCGGCCGTCACGCAGCTCGCGGTAGGTCTTCAGCCGGATCAGCTCGCGAGGCGAGCCGACGTTGAAGACCGTGTTCAGCACCAGCTCCAGCTCGGAACTGCCCTTGGGCCCGACCACCGAACGGTAGCCCTCGATGCTGCCCTCGTAGCGCTGCCGGGTCTGGTCGACCATCAGCAGGATCGCGGCGTAGAGGCCGGTCGCCAGCACGATCGCCAGCGTGGTGAGCACGCTGGACACGACGCGGATGCGCACGTTGCGCAGCGAGATCGACCAGAGCCTCACGCCGACCTCCGCAGATGGGCCAGATCGACGGTGCGCTGCATGCGGCGGGCCGATTCGGGGTCGTGGGTGACCATCACCACGGTGCGATTGCCCTCCCGCGCCAGCTCCAGCAACAGGTCGAGGACCTGGCCACCGGTCTCCTTGTCCTGGTTGCCCAGCGGCTCGTCCATCAGGATCAGCTCGGGCTCGTTGATCAGGGCCCGGCAGACGGCGACGCGCTGCACCTGCCCCACCGAGAGCTGGCCCGGCCGGTGGTGCATGCGGTCGCCGAGCCCGACGCGGGTCAGCAGTTCGATGGCGCGCTGGCGGGCGGCGGCGTCGGCGCCGCGGCCGAACAGGGCGCCGAGCAGCACGTTCTCCAGCGCCGTGAACGGCTGCAGCAGGTTGAAGGTCTGGTAGACGATGCCGATGTGGCGGCCGCGGAAGCGGTCGCGCGCCGCCTCGCCGAGCCGGCCCAGGTCGGTGTCGCGCACCGTGACCTCACCCTGATCGGGCTGCAGGATGCCGGCGATGATGTGCAGCAGCGTGGTCTTGCCGGTCCCCGATCGGCCGATCAGGGCCACCTGCTCGCCGGTGGCGATGTCGAGCGAGCCGACCTCGCAGGCGACGACCCGGCGTTCGCCGCCGTAGCTCTTGGTGACGTTGCGCAGTCGGATCATGGCTCTGCGCAGGATACGGAACGGGCGTGGTCCGCGTGAGCGCAACCCGCGTCAGCGGCCGGCCAGCGCCGCGGCGGCGAAGTCCATCTCGCGCCGCACCCGCTCGGGCAGCGGCGCCTCGCCGGCGAAGTCGCCGAGCACGGACCAGGTGTAGGTCTCGACCTCCAGCAACGGCAACGGCGCGTCGCCGGCAGCCAGCGCCGCCAGCACCCGCGTGACTTCGGCGCGGGTGCTGCCGAACGGACCCGTCTCGTCCCACCACAACGGCATGTGGTAGTGGCAGCGCAGCCGGCCGGCACGGGCGAACTCGTCGCGGCGCGCCGCCACCGCCGGCAGGTCCAGGGCGCGCAGGCCGTTCGCCGCCACGGTCTGGTGCAGGTAGCGGTCCTCGCCGAAGGCCAGCAACCGGTCGATGCCGGCCGGATCGCGCACCTCCAGGCACGACGAGACCTGGATCTTCGGCACCGCGATGCGCCGCGCGGCGAGGTCGGCGAGCGCCGCCACGGGCTCCTCGCCCACCACGGCGAGATGGCACAGGTCCACGCACACGCCGAGGTGCCGCCGCAGCACGTCGCCGGGCACGGTGCTCCACGCGCCCTCCTCGAACAGCCATTCCTCGAGGAACGCGGCGGTGGCGGCGACGGTCTCCAGCAGGCAGAACGGCTCGGGCTCCAACGCCAGCACGCACCGGACGCCGGTCTGGTCCTCGATCGCCGCCAGCGCGCTCGCCGCCCGGGCGAGGTTGCGCGCCATCTGCCGCAGATCCGGCGGCGGCGCGCCCGGCGGCCGGTAGCCGAGCGGCAGCGTCGACAGCGGCAGCACCGCGCCCCTCTGCAGCAGCGCCGCGCCCGCCGTCGCCGCCTGCCGCGTGTAGAGCAGGCGTTCCTCGCGGGTCCAGTCCGGCTCGTAGACCGCGGTCTTCACCGAGCCGGCGTGGAAGTCGCCGTAGGGAAACACGTTCAGGGTCCAGAGCGGCACCTGCAGCCGGTCCAGGGCCTGCCGCACCGCCGCCAGCGCGGCGCCGTCCTCGCAGAGCCGAGCCGCGAGGTCGCTGTTCCACCAGCCGCCGAGCCCGAAGGGCCTGCCCGCGGCCCGCGCCGCCGCCGCCACCGGCCCGACGCAGTCGTCGAGGGTGGCGAGGAACGCGCCGAGATCGGTGGCCGGGTGCACGTTGCCGCAGTAGGTGATCCTGGCCTCGCTCATGCCGGCCGCCGAGGATAGCGGCCGACGAGGCGATTCGATGGCCCGCCGCAGCCCATCGACCCCGGCACCGGATCCCCGGCGATTCCTCCGGCGACCCCGCCCCGAATGCCGACACAGGAGGGACCGCGATCCGCGACTCCGCTCCGATGAGCAGCAAGACCAAGGCCGCGCCGTTGGCCGCCCAAGATCCCGCCCACCAGGAACGCATCCACGCCCTCAAGCAGTCGTCCTGCTATCGGGTGGCGCACCTCGACCCGGACTTCATGGGCCGCGAGGAATTGCGCCCGGTCCGGTTGCAGCTCGAACTGCTGAAGCCGGACCTGATCCAGCAGGAACAGAACGTCCGCTCCACCCTGGTGGTGTTCGGCGGCACCCGCATCGTCGAGCGGCCGATCGCCGAGGCGCGGCTGGAGGAGGCCCGCGCCGCCCTGCGCCGCAAGCCGGACGACGCCGTCGCCCAGCGACGGGTGCGGGTGGCCGAGAACGTCCTGAAGAAGGCCCACTACTACGAGGAGGCCCGCGCCTTCGCGCGGCTGGTCAGCAGCCAGTGCCAGGCCAACCACCAGCTCGACTACGTGATCGTCACCGGCGGCGGGCCGGGCATCATGGAGGCCGCCAACCGCGGCGCCTACGACGTCGGCGCCAAGTCGATCGGGCTGAACATCACGCTGCCGTTCGAGCAGGAGCCCAACAGCTTCATCACCCCGGAGCTGTGCTTCGAGTTCAAGTACTTCGCGATCCGGAAGATGCACTTCCTGATGCGCGCCAAGGCGATGGTCGCGTTCCCCGGCGGGTTCGGGACCATGGACGAGCTGTTCGAGGCGCTGACCCTGATCCAGACCCAGCGCATGCAGCCGATCCCGGTGATCCTGTTCGGCCGCGACTACTGGGAGCGGCTGGTGGACTGGGAGATGTTCGTCGAGGAGGGCACGATCTCGCCGGAGGACCTGGAGCTGATCCGCTACGCGGAGTCGGCCCAGGAGGCCTGGCAGGTCATCACCGACTTCTACCGGCAGGCCCCGGCCGAGAAGCTGCCCCGCGGGCAGTAGCACGTTCGTCCGGCCGCATCGGATCCGGTCCGAGAACGAAGCCCGGAAACGACGCAGGCCCGTCCCGGAGGGACAGGCCTGCTGGATTGGAGCGGGTGAAGAGACTTGAACTCTCGACCCTCACGTTGGCAACGTGATGCTCTACCACTGAGCTACACCCGCAACCAAGGGCCGGCATTCGTAGAGATCCGCCCCGTGGAAGTCAAGCGCCGAGAACGCCCCTTGAGCCAACGCCCCGTCGCGCCCCCGCCGGCCCGTCTGACCCTCGGTCCGACCCCACCGCGCACCTTCCCGGAGCTGCTGGACCGCCAGGTCCGCGGCCATGGCAGCAGGGTCTTCCTGCCGCGGCGGCAAGCGCGCGAACGCTCGCCGGTGACCTTCCAGGACCTGCTCGGGCAGGTGGCGGCGGTGGCCAGCGGCCTGCTGGACCTGGGCATCGGCCGCGGCGACCGGGTGGGGCTGCTGGCGGAGAACTGCAGCCAGTGGCTGATCGCCGACCTGGGCATCACCAGCCTCGGCGCCATCGACGTGCCCCGCGGCTCCGACACCTCGCCGGCGGAGATGGCGTTCATCCTGCGCCACTCCGGCAGCATCGCCGCCTTCGTCGCCGACGACCGCACGGCGCAGGCGGTGCGCGACGCCGGCCTGCCGGCGATCCGGCACGTCATCACGCTCGGCGACAGCACCGGGGTGGACGGCGTGCTGACCCTGCCGGAACTGCAGGCGCGCGGACGGGCCCGGCAGGCCGAACGTCCCGACGAACTGGCGGCGCAGCGCGCCCTGGTGCAGGCCGACGACCTGCTGACCATCGTCTACACCAGCGGCACCACCGCCGACCCCAAGGGGGTCATGCTCACCCACCAGAACGTGCTGTCCAACGTCCGCACGGTCTGCGACGCGCTGCACATCACCGCTGCCGACCGCTTCCTCAGCGTGCTGCCCGCCTGGCACATGTACGAGCGGATCATGGACTACCTGGCGCTGGCCGCCGGCGCCGAGCTGGTCTACACCGACCGCCGGCAGCTCAAGGACGATCTGCGGCAGGAGGCGCCCACGGTGTTCGCCGCGGTGCCGCGGATCTGGGAGACGATCCACGACGGCATCGTCGCCCACGCCCACAAGCTGCCCGGGCTGCAGGGCCGCATCCTGCGCGGCACGCTCGAGCTGTGCCGGCGCACCGCCGGCGGCCGCGCGACGTTGTCGCAACGCCTGCTGCACGGCCTGTCCCGCCGGCTGGTGCTGCCGAAGGTGCTGGCCAGCACCGGCGGCCGGCTGCGGCTGGCGGTGTCCGGCGGCGGCTCGCTGCCGCGCCACGTCGACGAGTGCCTGCTCGGCATCGGCCTGCCGCTGCTGAACGGCTACGGCCTGACCGAGACCAGTCCGGTGGCCGCCGTGCGCCGGCCGGAGCGCAACAGCCCCGGCCACATCGGCCCGCCGCTCGAGCAGACCGAGATGCAGGCCCGCGACGGCGACGGCCGCCCGCTCGGCCCCGGCCAGGTCGGCGTGCTCTGGATCCGCGGGCCGCAGGTCATGCGCGGCTACTACCAGAACCCCGACAAGACCGCCGCCGTCCTCGATGCGCAGGGCTGGTTCAACAGCGGCGACCTCGGCTACCGGGACGAGCACGGCCACTTCTGGATCACCGGCCGGCAGAAGGACACCATCGTGCTCGCCGGCGGCGAGAACGTCGAACCCGAGCCGCTGGAGACCGCGATCAAGACCTCGCCGTGCATCGAGCAGGCGGTGGTGGTCGGCCAGGACCAGAAGATTCTCGGCGCGCTGCTGGTGCCCAACCAGGACTGCCTGGAGCAGGTCGTGCCCCGCGCGCAGTGGGACGTGCGCGACGGCTGCCTGCAGGGTCGGGCGGTGCTGGATCACCTGCGCTCGGAACTGGCGCGGCTGCTGACCCGCGAGCAGGGCTTCCGGCCGTGCGAGCGCATCGCCGCGTTCCGCGTGCTCCTGGAGCCGCTGACCGCCGAGAACGGGCTGCTGACGCCGACCCTGAAGGTGCGGCGGCACGTGGTGCACGAGCGCTACGCGGCGCTGCTGGCGCAGATGTTCACCGGCGGCGACTGAGTCCGGCTGCGGCGGGCGCTCAGGCCGGCAGCCACAACGGCCGCGGCAGGCCGTCGGCGGCGGGTGGCCCCATCGCCTGCAGCCCCCGCTGCAGCAGGGCGATGGCACGCCCGCAGGCCTCGGGCAGCGCGTGGCCGCGGCCGAGGTCCGCGGCCAGCGCCGCGGCCAGCGCACAACCGGTGCCGTGCACCGCGCCGACCGCCAGCGCCCGGTGCCGCCACTGCCGCACCGCGCCATCGCCGTGCAGTTCGTCCACCCGTTCCGGCCCATCGCCGTGGCCGCCCTTCAGCAGCACGGCGCGGGCGCCGGCGGCGAGCAGGGCCGCCGGGCCGCCGGCACCGGCCAGCGCCGCCAGTTCCGGCAGGTTGGGGGTCACCACCGGGCCGAGCGGCAGCAGGTGGCGGACGATCCCCCGCGCCAGTTCGTCGGCGGGCCGGTAGCCGCCGGCGGTGGCCGACAGCACCGGATCCAGCACGATCGGCACCGCCGGGAGCGACCGCAGTTCCGCCGCCAGGGCCGGCAGGTGCGCCGGTTCGGGCAGCAAGCCCAGCTTCACCGCGTGCAGGGGTCCATCGGCCAGCGCCGCCCGCAACGCCGGCAGCCAGTGGTCCTGGGCCACCGGCAGGACCGCCGTCACGCCGCGCCGGTTCTGCACGGTCCACGCCATCGCCACCGGCAGCGCCAGCGCCTCGACCCGCGCCAGCGTGCGCGCGTCGGCCGTGATCCCGGCGCCGCCGCCCGGGTCGAGACCGCCCAGGCAGAGGACGCGGACGATCACCGGACTAGTCCTCTTCGATCGAACGCAGCGAGCACGGCGTCGTGCCGGTCTCGCCGGTCGCGCGGAGGATGTTGCGCTCGAGCCGCCGTTCGAGGCGGCGCAGCGTGCGCGCCTCGCTGTCCGGCAGGGTGATGCTGCCGCCGGCCACCGAACCGTGGCCGCCGAACGAGCCCACCTCGTCGTGCATCGCCTCCTTGATCAGGCTCCAGGCGTCGCCCGATCCGACCTCGGTGCGCACCGACAGGTAGTAGGTCGTGCCGCTCAGCCCGCCGACGAACACCGCGTCGACGTCGTGCATCCGCAGCAGCAGGTCCGCCACCTCCGCCACCATCTCGGCGTTGGGGGTCCGGCCGATCGAGCACATCACCACGCGGCCGTAGATGCGGACCTTGCTCAGCGCCTCCTTCAGCGTCTGGTAGTAGACCCGCGGCAGGTGCGGCCGGGCGATGGCCCGCAGCCGCCCGCGGTCCGCCAGGGGGAACAGGAAGTCGTGGGCGCGGAGGTCCAGGTCGCTGACGTTGCGGGACAGGTCGGCGGTGTCGGTGCGGATGCCGTAGAGCAGCGCCGTCGCCGCCGCCGAGCTGGGCTCGATCCCGGCCTCCATCAGGTACTCGGTGACCACGCTGCTGGTGGCGCCGGCGTCCTGGCGGACATCGACGAACGGCGCCTCGATCCCGGCCGGCGCGGCATCGCTGCCCATGTGGTGGTCGATCACGATGTCGACCTTGACCCCGGCGGGGATGAACGTGTGGCCGAAGCCGGGCTGGCTGTCGAGCACCGCGACGCAGTCGTAGGTAGGCAGGTCGAGGGCGTCGAGCGGCACCATCTCGATGGCCAGCTGCCGCACCATCTCCTGGTTCTCGGCCCGCATGATCCGGCCGCACAGGCCGAACGTGCTCTCCAGCCCGACCGTGCGGGCGGCGAACTCGCGCAACCCCACCGCGCTGCCGAGCGAGTCCGGATCCGGGTTGGTGTGGGTCAGGATCAGCAGCCGGCGCCGCTGCCGCAGCAGCGCCACCAGTTCGTGGCTCCGGCCGGCCGACCGGCGCGGCGCTGCGGAATGGGCCTTCATGGGGAGTGGTGGGAACTATCGACGCGCTGGATCCGGGGGCTACAGGCCGAACCGGTCGAGGCAGGAACGGATGCCCGGCAGTTCGCCCGGATCCACCGCGGGGTCGAGTTCGACCACCGCCGGGAGGGGCTTGCCGGAGCGCTGTACATAGGAGGCCAGCATGGGCCAGTCCACCCCGCCGGCGCCGGGCGGCAGGTAGAGCCCGTCCGGACTGGCATCACTCAAGGTCATTCCCACCAAGCGGTTGCAATGGACCTCGAGGGCCTCGGCCGGGTCTTCGCCAAGTACGGTCTGGCGTCGCCAGGCCACCGCGGCGTCGTGCCAGTAGCCCAGCCTGGACCGGCCCAGATCCTCGCAGATGGCCTCGATCGCCCTGGCGTCGGCGACCGAGCTGATCTTGCGGCCGAGGGCAAGCACGAACGTGACCTCGGGGTGGCGGCGCCCCAGCGCGTGCAGCACCCGGCAGGCGCGATCCATCGCCGCCTCGCGGCCGACCTTGCAGCGGGCCCGGGCCGCCGCCACCGCCGGATCCCCGGACCGCAGCCCCGGATCGCCCAGATCGTCCAGTTCGAGCGGATCGCCCAGCACCGTCACGTGGCCGAGGTCCAGGAGCACCCGGGGCACGCCGAGCCGGTGGCCGAGCGCCACGGCCTCGGCCACCGCGCGCAGCGCCGCGCTCTGCTCCCCCTCCCGGGTCGACACCAGCCCGGCGCCGACCGTCGCACCCTGCAGACCGAATGCGCGGACCGCCGGAAAGTCCACCGGCAGGTCGGCGGCCGCACGGTGCACCGCGCCCCAGTCGATGGCGCGCAGCGCCGGCCCGGGCAGGACTCCCGCGAAGCCGGCGTCGAGCACCCAGCGCAGCAGGGCCTGGGGCTCGTGCGGACCACGCAGCACGGTCCAGGCGGCACCGAGATGGCGTTCGATCGGCATGGATGCGGCGTGGGTCGGAGCGGCCCGCACCGGTAAGGTGGTGGGCCTCCCGCGCCGCGCCCGGCCCGGGACCACCTTGTTTATCGGAGCCCGGTCATGAACAGAAGCTGCATCCTCGCCATCACCGCCGCCCTGCTGGCCTCTGTCCCCCGCGCCCAGGATCCCGAACGCGAGAAGGTGCTCGGCACCGTGCAGCGCCTCGAAGACCGCCTCGAGCGCATGGATCGCTACCTGAAGCAGCTGCAGGAGCAGCGCGGCAACCAGGGCATCGCCGCGCAGGAGGCGCAGCAGCTCGCCGCCCAGCTCCAGGACCTCCGGGCGCAGCTCCAGGCCAGCGAGGCCGAACGCAAGGCCGAGCAGGCCCGCAACGAGCAGGTCACCGCGAAGCTGCGCCAGGCCCACGACCGCGCCGAGCAGGAACTGGCGGTGCTGCGGCAGCGCGACGGCGAGCGGAAGGGCCTGCTGGAGCAGCTCACGGTTGCCGAGCGGAACGTGCAGCGGGTACAGGCCCTCGGCGATCAGGCCAAGGAGCAGGCCCAGGGCATGCACGCCGAACGGCAGAAGCTGCGCGAGGAACTGGAGGGCCTGCACAAGAACTACCAGGCGCTGCAGGCGAAGGCCGCGGCCCTCGAGTCCCGCGGCGCCGACCTCGAGGCCGCGTCGCAGAAGCTGCGTGCCGAGGAGGCCGCGCGGCAGCAGCAGGCGGCCGAGATGAAGGCCGCCGCGTCGGCTCTGCGCGAGGCCCAGCAGAAGGCCCGTGAGGCCGACGCCAGGCTCGCCAAGGCGCAGCAGGAGGCGCGCGATGCGGCCAAGGCCGCCGACGAGACGAGGCAGCGCCTGCAGAACATGTCCGACGAGCGCACGCGGCTGCTGGGCGAGGTCCAGGCACTGACCGCACGGCTCGGCGAGCAGGAGGGCGAGCAGGAGCAGCTGCGCCAGCGCCTGCGCCGGGCGATGGCGGCGGCCGCGGCCCCGGCCACGACGGCGCCGGCCCCGGTCCCGGCGGTGCTGCCGGCACCGGCCCCCGCCGCGCCGCCGGCGACCACGGCCGGCAACCCGATCCACATCACGATCCACAACGACACCGGCGAGGTGCACCTGCACATCGACAACGGCCCCGACGGGCCGCAGCTGGTCCCGGCCCGGACGCCGGCCTCGACGACGCCAGCGCCTGCCTCCACCACGCCCGGCCCGGCCGGCCCGAGCGGCCCCCGCCCGCGCCGCCTGCCCGCCGCCGAGTCCGTGCCCGGCCCCACCGGGCCCGGCGCCCTGCCCCGCCCCGACCGCAAGGGCGAGGAACTGCCCCGCGGCGTCGGCTAGGGCAGGGTTCCCGGCAGGCGGCTTACGGCGCGAAGCCGGCCAGCAGCACCTGCAGGCGCTGCAGCGCCCGCATGTAGAGGGACCGCACCGTCACCTCCTTGGTGTAGCCCAGTTCGGCGGCGATGTCGCAGAACGGCCGACCCTGGAACAGGCGCAGCTCGATCACCCGCTTGTGCTTGTCGGTGAGCTGGCCGAGCACCTCGTGCAGGCGCTCGTTCAGCTCCTGGAAGCGCACCAGCATGCTCTGCCGCGGCACGGTGGGATCCGCCATCCGGTCCATGCCGCCGGTCTCGTCGTAGTCACCGAGATGCCGGGTCTTGCCGCCGCCGCGCTTCTTCGCCCGCTCGCGGCGCCAGTAGTCGTTCAGCTTGCGGCTGGCGATCATCCGCACCCAGCCGCTGAACGACGCCTCGGGCTCGACCACGAACGCGCCGATGTCCTTGCAGACCTGCAAGAGCACCTCCTGGGTCAGGTCGTCGAGGCTCCGGTCGACGGGCAGGTTCTGGCCATACGTCGCCTCCTGCACCCACCGGGCGATCTTGGCGTGCAGGTTGTTCCACGACACGTCGGCGTCGTCATGGCCGGCCTGGCCGGCCTGGTTCTGCACCACGCGCACGTGCTGCAGGGTGCTCGACAGCTCGGTGGGCGGCTTCGGCGGCGGAGCGGAGGGGGGCTTCGGCGGATCGGGCTCGGAACTCATCGCCGCGGGAGCATAGCACGTCGCCCGGAGCCGACTCCCTCCGCGCCGCCCGGCCGGCTACGGTGCGCGCCATGACCGATCCCGTCGGCCGTTTCGGCATCGTCGACATGGGCTCCAACGCCATCCGGATGCTGATCCTGGAGGCGGTGCCGGGCGGCACGGTGCGGTTGTTGGAGAACCACCGCGTGCCCCTGCGCCTGGGCGGCGAGGTGTTCCGCTCCGGTCGCATCGCCGCCGACACGCTGACCGAACTGGTCGACGCCTTCCGCCGGTTCCGCGCCACCTGCGATCGCCTGCAGGTGGCGCACGTGCGCGCCATCGCCACCGCCGCGGTGCGCGAGGCCCGCAACCGCGACCAGGTGCTCGAGCGGATCCGGACGCAGACCGGCATCGAGGTCGAAGTCATCACCGGCACCCAGGAGGCGCTGCTGCTGGCCCGGGCCGTGCGGACCGTCCTGCCGCTCACCGACGGCAACTCGCTGCTGGCCGACCTCGGCGGCGGCAGCGTCGAGGTCGTGCTGCTGCAGCAGGACCAGGTGACGATGGCGGATTCCTACCGGCTCGGCTCCCTGCGCCTGCTGCGCGCGGCCAACGAGGCCAACGGCGATGGCGACCTCCTCGACCTGCTGCACCGCCACGTGCGCGGCGTCGAGAAGCGCATCGCCGCCCGGCTGGGCGGCACGCGCATCGATCGTTGCGTCGCCACCGGCGGCAACGTCGAGACGCTGTGCGATCTGGCCGGAGGCGGCACCGCGGCGAAGAAGCAGGGCGTCGACTGGCTGCCGCTGGACGACCTGGAGCGGGTGGTCCGCGAGCTGGCGGCGTTCAGCCCGGTGGAACGCACGGCGCGCTGGGGGCTGAAGCCCGACCGCGCCGACACCATCGTGCCGGCGGGGGTGGTCTACGCCCGGCTCGGCCGCATCGCCGGCCAGGACGGGCTGCTGGTGCCCCGGGTCGGCATCAAGGACGGCCTGGTCCAGGAGGTGCTGGCGGGACACCTGGCCGCGTTCTCCGCCGCCGACCACGAGGACGTGGTGCTGGCATCCTGCCGCGCGCTCGGCCATCGGCTCCGCTACGAGGCCGACCATGCCGAGACCGTGCTGACGCTGGCGCGCCAGATCTTCGACCAGACCCTCGAGCTGCACGGGCTCGATCGCCGCGCCCGGGTGCTGCTGGAGGCCGCGGCGCTGCTGCACGATGTCGGCGCCGCGGTCGCCAACCATGGCCACCACAAGCACAGCCACTACCTGATCCGCAACAGCGAGCTGGTCGGCCTCACCGACGACGAACGCGAGCAGGTGGCGCTCGTCGCGCGCTACCACCGCCGGGCGACGCCGCAGCCGGATCACCCGGAGTTCGGCGTGTTGCGGCGGAAGGACCGACTGGTGGTGGAACGGCTGGCGGCCCTGCTGCGCGTCGCCGACGCGCTCGACCGCCAGCACGCCGGCATCGTGGCAGCGGTGGAGGTGATCGTCAGCGGCGAGGCGATCACGCTGCGCCCCCGCCTGCTGCCGGGCCAACGCAGCACGCTCGGACTGGAGCAGCGGGCGGTGGCGGAGAAGGGCGACCTGCTGGGCGAGCTGTTCCAGCGGACGGTGAAGCTGCAGCTGCCGGGCTAGGGCCTCGACCCGACGGCTGACTGTCTGCCGTTTTGGCCATCCATGCCATTCTGGCACCAATCTCCGGCCTTTGGCGATGCTTGATACGATATAACTATATATATTATAATGTTTTAGAATATTACTGACTTGTTGGCATTGGCTGGCACGTCGCTTGCTTCTTCTCCCCCGTCGCCCCATCGGGCGCGCCACGAAACGAACCCCGAACCCAAGGAGCAACCACCATGGCCATGACCATCCGCCCGCCGCAGACTGCCGCCCGCCGGCCGGTCGACAGCCTCGCCCACTTCATCGACACCTTCTTCAGCAACCCGGTCGGCGAGTTGTTCGAGACCGACCTGGTGCCGGCCACCAACATCGCCGAGGACGAGCACGGCTTCACGCTGGAGCTGGAGATGCCGGGCCTCGACGAGAAGGACATCCAGGTGGAGGTGCACGACGGCCGCGTGCACGTCAATGCCGAGCGGCGCGACCAGCGCGAGCAGAAGGGCAAGAACTGGCATCGTCTGGAGCAGCGCTTCGGCCGCCTGTCCCGCACCATCGCCCTGCCCAAGGGCATCCAGGCCGACCAGATCCAGGCCAGCTACAAGAAGGGCATGCTGACGCTGACGGTGCCGAAGGCGCCGGAGGCCAAGCCGACCCGGATCTCGATCAAGGGCGAGTGATTCCCGCGCGGCCCGCGACCGGCGGCGGCGGTGGAGATGCTTCTCCGCTGCCGCCGCCCTAGTCTGGTGCGAACATGATCACCGTCGTGCAGCGCGTGCTGCGGGCCGAGGTCCGCGTCGACGGCGCGTGCGTGGGCCGGATCGAGCGCGGCCTGCTGCTGCTGGTCGGCGTCGAGCAGGACGACACCGAGGTCGACGCCGATGCCACCGCCCGCAAGGTCGCCGCGCTGCGCTGCTTCCCCGGCGCCACGCCGATGGACCAGACCGTCGCAGAGGCCGGCGGCGGCTGCCTGGTGGTGAGCCAGTTCACGCTGGCGGCGGATCTGCAGAAGGGCAACCGGCCGAGCTTCACCCGCGCCGCGCCACCGGAACTCGCCGAGGCCCTCTACGGCCGGGTCGCCGGGCAACTGGCCGCCCAGGGCCTGCCGGTGGCCACCGGCCGGTTCCGCGCCGAGATGGCGGTGGAACTGGTCAACGACGGCCCGGTGACGTTCCCGCTGGTGGTGCGGGGCGGTCGCGTCGAAGGCCTCGCCTGACGCGGCAGCCCGGCGGCAGGCTCACGCGAGCCCGAGTCCGTCCAGCTCGTCCTCGTCGAAGCCGAGGTAGTGGCCGATCTCGTGGTAGAGCGTGATCCGGATCTGCTCCAGCAGGTCCTGCGGGTCCCGGGCGTAGCGCTCGATGTTGCGCTGGAACAGGTAGATGTAGCTCAGACGGGGGATCTCGCCGCCGAGGCTGTCGGTCTCGTGCAGCGGCACGCCGTCGAACAGGCCGAGCAGGTCGGGATCGCTGACGCCGTTGCCGTCCTCGTCCCGCAGCAGGTGCTCCTCGGGCACGTCCTGCACGATGATCGGCACGCGGTCGAGCGGCCGGCGGAACTGCTTGGGCAGCAGCTTCACCGCCTTCTTGACCTCGCGGTCGAAGTCGGCGCGGGACAGGCGTCGGGGTGCCTGGTACTTGGCGGGGTCCAGCTCGGCGGCGCGCCGCAGCGCCGCGTCGGCGCCGGCGAAGTCGCCCTGCCGCTCCAGCAGCAGGCCCGAGACCACGTGCGCATCGGGCAGCGCGTCCGGCAGGGCGCGGGCGGTGGCGGCGAAGGCCTCGGCCTCGGCGAACCGGCACTGCCGGTAGAGGGCCATGGCCAGCCAGCAGTTCGAACTCGGGCAGGACGGATCCTCGGCGAGCACCTCGCGGAAGCGCCGTTCGGCGCCGGCCGGATCGCCCAGGGCCAGCAGGGCGTCGCCGCACAGGAACAACAGGTCCAGGCGCGGTCCGCGGCCCTCGGCCAGCGCCGCCTCCGCCAGGGCCAGGGCGTCCGCCTCGCGCCCCTCGTCGAGGGCCGCGTCCACCTCGCGGACGATCGGATCGCCCACCGGGGGCGGGTCGTCGTCGGGGTGGATGCCGCTCGGCTCGAGTTCCATCCCCGGTGGCTTACGACCCGCCCCCCCTCCCGCGCAACGGCGGTCCGCACCACCCCCCTCAGGCCAGGTGGAGCGTCCGCTCCAGCAGGCCCGGATCGGCCAGCGGCGGCAACCCGACCGTGCCCCGCAGGCCGGCGATGCCGGCGCAGCCGAGCCGCTCCAGCCCCTGCACGATCTCGCGGCGCAGCCGTTCCGCCGCGGTCACCCCCTCCCGCAGCAGCACCGAACACACCATGGCCACGTCGGCGCCCACCGCCACGGCCTTCAGCACGTCCTCGCCGCTGGCGATCCCGCCGACCGCCGCCAGGTCGAGCGGCGTACGGCCCCGCAGCCAGAGCAGCCAGCGCAGGATCGCGGCGAGGTCGCCGGGCCCGGCCGCCGGCGGCTGCGCCACCACGCGGCGGCGGGCGAGGTCGACATCGGGGGTGTAGGACCGGCGGAAGAGCACCGCCGCGCCCGCCCCCGCCGCCGCCAGCCGGCGCAGGGTTGCCACCGGCGCGGCGAAGGTCGGCGGCAGCTTGACCGCCAACGGCAGTCGCGTGTGCAGCCGGACGGCAGCGACGATGTCGGCGTAGTCCCGTTCCACCCGGTCGCCGCTCGCATCGGGATCGACGGTGAGCAGGCCGATGTCCAGTTCGATCGCCGCCGCGCCCGCCGCCTCCAGTTCGGCGGCGCAGTGCACCCAGGCGCCGATGCCCGAGGCGTTGAGGCTGGCGATCACCGGCACCGGGACGGCGGCCGTGACCCGGGCCACGAACTCGACGTAGCCGGCGCGCTGGAACTGCAGCCGGTGGCTCGGCGCCCGGTCGGTTTCACCGGCCCCGGCCGCGTGGCAGGCCTCCTCGTAGAGCGAACCCAGCACCACCGCACCGATGCCCAGGTCGGCCAGCCGGCGCACGCTGTCGAACTGCAGCGTCAGCGGCGAGGACGCGGCCACCAGCGGCGAGCCGAGCTGCAACCCGAGGTAGGACGTAGCGAGGTCCACGCCGCAGCAACGAGGCGGCGCAAGCGGGCTTTCGATGCACCGGCGGGATCGGCACAATGCCCGCCGAACCTACGAACCCGGGCCACCCTGCCAGCCGGCGTTGGCAGATCCCATGATCGACGTCACGGACCCCGCCATGGCAAGAATCCAGACCGTCCTCGTCCCCACCGACTTCTCCAAGCCCGCGACCCATGCCCTCGACTGGGCCGCCGACCTGGCCCGGCAGTTCGGAGCCAGGCTCGTGCTGGTGCACGTGATCCCGCCGTCCACCTACCCGCTGCACAACCTGGCGCAGATCGGCGCCTTCCCCAACCTGCGCGACGAGGTGATGAAGCGCTGCCGGGAGGACCTGGCCGAGGTCGCCGGCAAGCTGCAGGGCGTGACGGTGGACCAGCGCCTGCTGGAGGGTCCGCCGCATCAGATGATCAACGACTGCGCGGCCGCGGAGAAGGCCGACCTGATCGTCATGTCCACCCACGGCCACACCGGCCTGAAGCACCTGCTGCTCGGCAGCGTGGCCGAGAAGGTCGTGCGGACCTCGGCGTGCCCGGTGCTGACGATCCGCGCCCCGGAATAGGCGGGACGGGCGCCGCGGGCCTAGACCGACAGCAGGCCTTCCTTGATGGCCAGGCGGGCGAGTTCGGCGGCGCTGTGGCAATCGAGCTTGCGCTGCAGGTTCTCGCGGTGCTTCTTGACCGTGCCGAGCGACAGGTCCAGGGCGGCGGCGACCTCCTTGTTGGCCTTGCCGATCGCCAGCATCTGGAAGACCTCCCGCTCGCGCGGGGTGAGCACCGCCAGCGCCGACTTCTCCGACGGTGCCGGCACGTCGCCACGCAGGGCGCGGGCCATGACGCCGCTCGCCACCTTCGGCGAGAGGTAGCTGTCGCCGCGGCAGACCGAGTCGATCGCCAGCGCCAGCTCCTCCGGCTCCGAGTCCTTCGACAGGTAGCCGTCGGCGCCGGCCTCGAGGGCCTGATGCACGAACTTCTGCCCCTCGTGCTGGCTGGCCATCAGCACCCGCGTGCGCGGCGATGCCTTCTTGATCGGCTGCACGGCGTCGAGCCCCGACAGACCGGGCATGGCGATGTCGAGGATGACCACGTCCGGCCGCAGCTGTTCCACCATCGCGATGCCGGCGCGGGCATCACCGGCGTCGCCGACCACGTGGAAGCGCGGATTCTCGGTCAGCAGCGAACGGAAGGCCGCCCGCACGATGGCCTGATCGTCGATGAGAACGATGCTGATGGTGGCTGACTCATTCATGGCGGTCACGTGATGTCATTGGCCGGAGGGGATTGGGCCGGCACGGGCGCCGGCCCGGACACGGGCAGTCGGATGCGGAAGCAGGCGCCAGCGCCCGGTCGATCCACCAGCCCCAGGGTGCCGCCGTGGGACTCCACGACCTTGCGGCAGTGGGCGAGGCCGAGGCCGGTGCCATACTCCTTCGAACTCTGGAACGGCTGGAAGATTTCCGTACGTCGGTCGCGAGGCACGCCGGGGCCATCGTCGACCACTTCGATCACCACCTGGTCGTCATCGGCGGACAGCTCGATGTCGACGGCTCCCTTGCCCTGGCAGGCCTCGGCGGCGTTGCGCAGCAGGTTGGCGATCACCCCCTGCAGCAGCCCGGCGTCGGCCCTCACCGCCGGCAGGCCCACCCCGTCCCGCAGCTGGAACGTCATGCCCCCGGCGATCGGCAGGCGGCCGACCTCGGTCATCACGGCGCGGCACAGGTCCGGCACGTCCACCGCCGCCAGATCGAGCCGCAGCGGCCGGGCGAACGACAGCGTCTGCCCGAGCACCCGCTCGATCTTGTCGATGCCAGCCACCAGTTCCTCCACCAGCACCCGATCCTCGACGCCGATGCGGCTGCCCACCGCCCGCAGGGCGTGGCGCAGGCTGGTGACCGGTGTGCGCAGTTCGTGGCTGATGACCGAGGCGGACTCGCCCAGCGCCGCCAGGTTGCGCAGCACCTGCAGTTCGGCCGCGCGGGCCCGGTCCCGCTCCCGGACGAGTTCGACGTGGCGGACCGCCCGTGCGACCACCTCCAGCAGCTTCTCCTTGGTCACCGGCTTGCTGATGTAGTCGAAGGCGCCGGCCCGCACCGCGCAGCTGGCCGACTCCAGGCTCGGCTGGCCGGTCATCAGGACCACCGGCTCCCGACACCCCCGCTCCCCGACCACCTCCTGCAGCACGTCGAGCCCGGTCCGCGTGGGCATCACGATGTCGGTGACCAGCACGTCGAAACGGCCGGGCCAGAGCTGCTCCTGCACCGCCGCGTAGTCGGTCCCGCACAGCGCAGTGTGGCCCTCGCGCTCGAGGAAGCGGGCCAGCGTCTGCAGCAGGCGTTGCTCGTCGTCGATCAGGACAATCTTGGCCATCGTGCGAAGGGTTCAGGCGGCCCGCAGGGCAAGGTCCCATCATCGGTGCCGGGCCGGCGAGCCGGAGCGGGCCATTGTGCGTAGATCGGCGCATCGACCAGCGTATGTTTGCCGACGGCCCGCTTCGCCACCGTGGCATCCCGCAGGCCACCTTCGCCATGCCAGCGACGCCTTCCCAGGTCCCTTCCCGCCATCGTCCTCCCGGCAGCGTGCGCGTCGAGCGCCTGGTCCTCGGGATCGCGCTCGGCCTGCTGGCCTGCGCGGCCGCCCAATTCCTGCCGCGCTGGGGGCTCGGCATCACCGTCGGCACGGCCGCCGTGCTGCTGGCCTGGGTGCTCGACCGCTGGCGTCGCCGCCGGCGGGCGCTCGCCAGTTCCGACCAGCCGTTCCCGGCCACCCTGCACGAACAGGCCGCGCGGATGCGGGCGATCGTCGACACCGCCACGGAAGGCATCGTCGCCATCGACGAACGCGGCACCATCGACACCTTCAACGGCGCCGCCGAGCGGCTGTTCGGCTGGTCGGCCAAGGAGGTCATCGGCCGCAACGTCAACATGCTGATGCCGTCGCCGGACCATGAGCGGCACGACGGCTACCTGCTGCGCTACCTGCAGACCGGCGAACGCCGCATCATCGGCATCGGTCTGCCGTCAGCCGGCGAGTTTGCCCTGATGTTC
>CAZMGG010000020.1:53185-57660 GCA_964565715.1 uncultured candidatus Brocadiaceae bacterium
CATCATCGGCATCGGCCGCGAGGTCATCGGGCTGCGCAAGGACGGCACTTCGTTCCCCATCGACCTGTCGGTGGGCGAGGGCCGCACGGGGGGGGTGCGCTTCTTCACCGCGGTCATCCGCGACATCACCGAGCGCAAGGAGATGCAGGCGCGGCTGGCGCAGACCGAACGGCTGGCGGCCGTGGGCGAACTGGCCGCCGGCGTCGCCCATGAGGTGAACAACCCGATCAACACGATCATCAACTCCGCCCAGCTGATGATGGATGGTGACCCGGCGGAAGAGCACACCTCGATCATCCTGGAGGAGGGCCAGCGCATCGCCGACATCGTGTCCGACCTGCTGCAGTTCGCCCGTGGCGACCGCGATTCGCCGCAGCCGACGATCCTGACCGAGGTGGTGCAGCGAACCGTCCGCCTGGTCGGCGAGAACTTCAAGCGCCACGGGATCGCGCTGCAGGTCGACGTCGATCAGGATCTGCCGCTGGTGCGGGCCCGGCCGCAGCAGCTCCAGCAGGTCCTCCTCAACCTGTTGATCAACGCCAAGGACGCCCTGCTGCAGGACACCCGACCGCGGCCGAGGAGCGTGCGGCTGGGCGTCGCCCCCTCCGCCGGCGGCGACACCGTGCTGCTCTCGGTCCGCGACTCGGGGCCCGGGATCCCCGCCGACCTCGGTGAGCGCATCTTCGAGCCCTTCGTCACGACCAAGCGCGCGCGCGGCGGCACCGGACTCGGCCTGTCGATCAGCCGGACGCTGGTGGAGGGCTTCGGCGGCTCGCTCACCGTGGTCAGCTCGCCCGAGGGCGCCGACTTCCGCGTCGTGCTGCCGGTGATCCGCGACGGCGACGACGGCTAGCCGGGACTCCGGCTCAGCGCGAGCGCACCGGCCCCGCCAGCGGCGCCGTGGCGGTTCGCTCGATGCCGGCCGAGTGGACCACGATGCGGACCGCGCCGCCGCGGTACGCCGCCTCCGGCACCCGCACGATCACTGCCACGCGGCGATCCGCCAGGCTCTCGAGCCGCACGGCGCGTTCGCCGAGGATGACCTCGCCGTCCGCCGTCGCCGCCGACAGCGTGAACTCGTGGGCTTCCGGCAGCTTGTTGACCAGGTGCAGCTGGAACGCGTTCTGCACGACGCCGCCGTCGAGCACGAAGGCCGGCCCGGCCATGCGGACCAGGTTGGCCTCGAACGGCGTGCGGCGCAGGCTCGCCACCGCGAACACCGTGGCGCCGATCGCGAGCAGGATGCCGTAGAGCAGCACCCGGCCGCGCCAGAAGCGCCGCCCGCCGCCGCCCAGCCCCCGTTCCGAGTCGTAGCGCACCAGCCCGCGCGGGCGCCCGACCCTGGCCATCACCTCGTCGCAGGCGTCGATGCAGTTGGCGCAGCCGACGCACTCCATCTGCGTGCCGTTGCGGATGTCGATCCCGGTCGGACAGACCGCAACGCACCGGTAACAGTCGACGCAGTCGCCGGCGCCGGCGCTGCCGACCTCGCCCCGCGGCTCGCCGCGCTGGCGGTCGTAGCCCACCACCACGGTGTCCTGGTCGTACAGCGCGCCCTGCAACCGCCCGTACGGACAGACCACGATGCAGAGCTGCTCGCGGAACCACGCGAAGTTCACGTAGATCAGGACCGAAGCCACCAGCACGACCAGGAACGCCGTGGGGTGCTCGGTCGGCGGCCGGGTCACCGCCTGCAGCATCTCGCGCACCGGCATGAAGTAGCCGAGGAACGAGTGGGTGATGACCAGCACGACCAGGAGGTAGAGCGCGTGCTTCAGCAAGCGCCGCAGGACCTTGCGCGGCGTCAGCGGCGCCGCGGCCAGCCGCACGCGCTGCTGGGCACTGCCGTCGACCAGCCGCTCGATGCGGCGGAACACCCCCTCGAGGAAGACCGTCTGCGGGCAGGCGTAGCCGCACCACAGGCGCCCCCACAGCGCCGCCACCACGAACAGGGTGAAGCCGAGCCCGCTGATCAGGAAGAACGCCAGCCAGAAGTCCTGGGCATTGAAGGTCTGGCCGAACAGGTAGAAGTGGCGCCGGGCGATGTCGATCAGCACCGCCGGCCGACCATCGACGGTGGCCCAGGGCAACAGCAGGTAGACGCCGATCAGGACTCCCCACAGGAGTTGCTTCCGGCGCTGGAAGCGGCCCCGCACGTCCGCCGGCTGGATCGCGTTGCGCGACCCGTCCGGGTTGATGCTGAACACCGTGTCCAGGTCCGGGCGCCGGGCCGGCGGCCGCCGGCGCCCCGCCTTCTCACCCGCCTCGACCATCCCGGCTCAGCCGCCTTCCTTCTTGCCCTGCGGTTCCTTGCCCGGCCGGTTGGTGCCGCGGATGGTCAGCAGGTACGCGACGACCTCCTGCGCGGCGGAACGCCCGTGCGACTTCCACGGCTGCATGCCGCCCGGCCGCCCCTCCATCACCGACTCGTAGATCGCCATCGGCGTGCCGCCGTAGAGCCAGTACTCGTCGGTCAGATTGGGCCCGACGAAGCCGCTGCCGTCCTCCTTGTGACAGACGACGCAGTTGGCCAGGTAGAACTGCCGGCCGGCGGCGACGGTGGCGGGCTCCCGGGCCAGCTTCTGCAGGATCTCGTCGCTGATCGGATTCTTCGCCATCTCGGCGTCGACCCGGGCCTTGCCCGCCGCCTCCTCGGCGAGGTAGGCGGCCATCTGGTCGGCGCCGGTGCCCAGCGTCTGGTAGTGGATCCAGTAGCCGACCGAGAAGATGCAGGCCAGGTAGAAGGTCCACAGCCACCAGTTCGGCAGGCGGTTGTCGAACTCCTGGATGCCGTCATAGGCGTGGTCCCGCAAAGGTGCGTTGGTGGTCATGACTCCCTCCGTCGGTCGTCGTCGTGCAGCGGCAGGGCCGCCATCGGGTCGTAGGCGGCAGCGCCCCGCCGCAGCACGCGCAGCAGCACCGCCAGGAACAGGGTCAGGAAGAGCAGCATCGCCACCACCGGCAGGTCGGTGAGGGTGATGCCGCCGAGGAACTCACGCAGCATCTACTTCGCGCCTCCCACGCCGGTGACCGCGTCGGCCGGTCGTTCGTTCCGCCCGAGCCGCTGCAGGTAGCCGATCAGGGCGATGATCTCGCGATCCATCGGCGCCTCGATGCCCGACTGGGCCAGCCGGCCGCTGATCGCCGAGGCCTGCAGCACGTAGGCATCGGCGGCCTTGGCGATGTCCTCATCGGAGTAGGGTACGCCGAGCTTCTTCAGCACCCGCATCCGTGCCACCGCGGCGTCCGGCGCGACCTGGGCGTCCAGCAGCCACGCATAGGCGGGCATGATCGACTCCGGCACCATCTGCCGCGGGTTGCGCATGTGGAGGAAGTGCCAGTCGTCGCCGTACTTGCCGCCGATGCGGGCGAGATCCGGGCCGGTGCGCTTGCTGCCCCACTGGAACGGATGGTCCCACATCGACTCCTCGATCCGGCTGGGCTCGCCGTAGCGGATGCGCTCGCTGCGGAACGGCCGGATCATCTGCGAGTGACAGACGTAGCAGCCCTCACGCACGTAGATGTCGCGCCCGGCCAGCTCCAGGGCGGTGTAGGGCTTCACCGCCAGCTCGCCCGACGCCGTCATCGGCACCTTCTTGTCGATGACCAGCCCCGGCACCAGTTCGATCACGCCGCCGACCAGCACCGCCAGGAGCACCAGCACGGCGAACGCCAGCGGTCGCCGCTCGATCAGCTCGTGCCAGTGGTGCCGGCCGACGTGGGTGCTGCGGAACAGCAGCGCCGCGCTCCACAGCACGATCACCAGCAGCAGCACGAAGCCGACCACCGCCATGCCGACGTCGCCGGCGCCGAACATGACCGCGGCGACGAGGCCCAGCGCGCAGATCGTCACCGGGCGGCTGCGCAGGATGCCGACCGTCGAGGGCTCGCCCGCCACCGGGCCGGTCCGCAGCACCGTCACCTCGGCGCTGCCGTCCACCGCCCGGCCGCCGAGCGCGGTCTTCAGCAGGTTCCAGAACATCAGCGTCCAGCCGACGATGAACAGCAGGCCGCCGAACGCGCGGATCAGGTACATCGGCTGCACCACCGCGACGATCTCGCTCCAGTTGGGGTACTGGAGCGCGCCGTCGGCGGTCTCGGCCCGCCACATCAGCCCGGAGCTGATGCCGGAGACCCACATCGAGGCGACATAGAGGAGGATGCCCGCCATGCCGATCCAGAAGTGCAGGTCGGCCAGCCTGGTCGAGTACAGCTTCGTGCCGAACAGGCGCGGCACCAGCCAGTAGAACAGGCCCGCCGCCATGAAGCCGTTCCAGCCCAGCGCGCCGCTGTGCACGTGGCCGATGATCCAGTCGGTGTAGTGCGCGAGCGCGCTGACGCCCTTGATCGAGAGCAGCGGCCCCTCGAAGGTGGCCATGCCGTAGAAGGTCACGCCGGCGACGAAGAACTTGAGCACCGGGTCGCGGCGCACGCGGTCCCAGGCCCCGCGCAGCGTCAGCAGGCCGTTCAG
This sequence comes from uncultured candidatus Brocadiaceae bacterium, assembly GCA_964565715.1. Lineage (GTDB taxonomy): Bacteria > Planctomycetota > UBA1135 > UBA1135 > UBA2386 > CAZMGG01. The sequence goes on from CAZMGG010000020.1 coordinate 57,657, forward strand.
CATG
>CAZMGG010000021.1:0-39817 GCA_964565715.1 uncultured candidatus Brocadiaceae bacterium
GCCGGGCAGCTCCGGGCAACGAGCGGGGTGGGGCCCAGGTCCTGCCGCCACTCGAGGACCTCCGCGAACGAGAGCGCCCGCGTCAGCAATCCGAGCAGGACCGCCGGGGTCTCGTCGGGCCGGTCGTGGTTGAAGCGGTAGCGGATGTAGTTCCGGTAGACGGTGAAGATGTGCAGCTGCAGCTGCAGGAACTGCCGGCGCTTGGTCACCAGCCAGGAACTACGGCGCAGCCGCCCGTTGTTGTCGCGGACCATGGTGATGGTGGTGTTGATCGGGAACAGCGGGTTGTCGGTGGTGCGCGGCGCCGAGCCAGGCGTCATCCGGTGCGTGAGCCGCTCGCCGAACACCGCCCGGCCGATGCTGCCGTAGCTCGTCTTCTCGTCGCTGAGCAGCGTCACCGTCCCCGGCGCCAGTTCGGCCAACCGGCGCAGGATGCGGTCGATGCACTCCTTGCTCTCGTCGGGCCGCTGGCCGAAGCGGGCCTCCTCTTCGTCCTGGCGCAGGCGCCGCGCCGTGCCCGCCTGGGCCAATCGGCGGATCCGGCCCACCTCGGTGGCGACCACGAACCAGGTGCGCTGCTCGATCAGGATCGGCACCGTGAGCGGGCGGATCGAGGCCTGCTCGTAGGTTTCCTCCTCGTCCAGCAGGAAGGATCGGTCCGGCGGCAGCTGCCGCAGCACGTTGTCGTGCAGACCCTTGCAGGTGCGGGCGATCTTGACGTGCTTGTGCCGCACGCCGTTCAGGCTGAGGCCCAGGATGCGCCCGATCTGCCGGAAGCCGGTGCCGCTGATCACCATCTCCATGATGCGGACGTTGAGTTCCGGGCGCTGTTCGCGGTAGTCGTGGCGGAAGGTCTGCAGGCTGAACGTCCTGCCGCAGGCCTTGCACAGGAAGCGCTGCTGCGGCGCGGCGTGCCTGGCCGCCGCGAAGAAGCCGTAGCGGATGCAGGAGCCGGAACTCGGGTCGGCGTGACGGGCGCAGCGGGCGTTGGGGCACCGCTCGGGGAGATCGGACATGGCAGATCCTCATGGGGCGGCCCACCACGGGCCTCGCCCCATCTCCCTGTGCCCCGGAATCGGCCCCGGTTACGTGCCGCCCACAATTCTCGGGTCAGTTCTGGCGGAAGCCTTGTCCGGGCTCCCGACCCTGCCGGAACGCCGATCCGCCGCTATCCTCCTCACCCGCCCATGGACCCCGCCTCGCCGTCCCGCCCGTTCGTCGTCGCCCTGGCTGGCGGGTCGGGCACCGGCAAGACGACGCTGACCAGGGCCCTGATCGCCCGGTTGGGCCCGGACCGCTGCGCCCTGCTGGACCACGACAGCTACTACCGGGACCTGGCGCATCTGCCGCCCGACGAACGCGCCCGCACCAACTTCGACCACCCGGACTCGATCGAGAACGAACTGCTGGCCGAGCACCTGCGACGGCTGCGCGGGGGCGCCATGGTGCACAAGCCGCGCTACGACTTTGCCACCCACACCCGCCGCCGCGACACCGAGCCGGTCTTGGCCCGCCCGATCGTCCTGGTCGAAGGCATCCTCCTGCTGGCGGTGGCCGAGCTGCGCCCCTGCTTCGACCTGCGGGTCTACCTGGACACGCCGCCGGACGTGCGCGCCCTGCGGCGGCTGCAGCGGGACATCGTCGAACGCGGCCGCACGATCGAGAGCGTGCACCGGCAGTACCTGGAGTCGGTCCGGCCGATGCACGAGCAGTTCGTCGAGCCGAGCCGGCGCCACTCCGACCTGGAACTGCGCTGGCCGGCGGCGACGGAGGCATGGGTGGCGCAGCTTGAGGAGGCCATCGACCGCCACGTCCCACGGCGCACCCTGGCCACGGACTGACTCCGTAAGCATCTATCAATACTTATCTTACGAGTGTCGATCGGAATGGGCTCGACCCGCCTGCCGCGGCCAGGCGGTACGAACCTGCGACGCAACCAGGCTCCCGGCCTCGACCTCGCCGGCTATCCTTCCGCCTTCCTCCGGCGGTCGCGTCCCCATCGCGCCGCCCCCCCACCACCATGAAGCTCAGTCATCTCCTCGCCGCCGCGGCCGTCCTGGCCGTCGCCGCCGTCGCCCAGACCCGCCCGACCTACTCGTTCACCAGCTTCGGCCGTCCCTGCGGCGGCGACCTGGCCGGCTCGCTCAACACGACCCGCGCCGTGCCGGCGATCCAGATGGACGTGACCAACGCGGCGCCGTCGTCGTTCGCGATCCTGGTCGCCGGCCATCAGGCCGCCCGTCCGCACAGCCTGCCGGGCAGCAACTGCCTGCTGCTGGTGGATCCGCGCATCACCCTGGTGGGCAGCGTCGACGCCCGCGGCAACGCCACCTTCCTGCTCAGCCTGCCGCGGATCCCGACGCCGTGGTCGATCGACTTCCAGGCGGTCACCATCGCGCTGAACCGCAACGGCCGCACCGCCGAATCCACCGACGGCGTGACGGTCTCGGCGCGCTGATCGCACCGACCGGTCTGCTACCCGCCTGAGCCCGCCTTGCCTGACTCGGCGGCGCGCCGCAGATAGACCCAGACGAAGCCGGTGAGTTGCGCGCCGCCCTCCATGGTGCGGATGCGCTCGTGGATCTGGCCCAGCTCCTGGCTCAGCGTGGCCATGCGCCGCTCGACCTCCTCGCTGAACTCGGCCTCGCCCAGCTTCTCGAGCTGCTCCTCCAGCGCGTCGCGCCGCGCCTTCAAGGCCGCCAGCTCCTTCACGCCCGCCTCGCTGAGTTCGGCCGCGGGCACCTGCACCTGGGCGAAGTCGCCGACCAGCAGGTCCGTGCGGCCATCGCCGTTCCAGTCGGCGACGCACACCTTGGCGCGCATGCCCGGCCGCTTCGGTTCACCGGCCTCGACGCCGCCGTGGTGCTCCAGGGCCGGCACCAGGATCACGCCGGCGCCGAGCTTCGGCGCCTGGATCGTGCCCTCGTTGCGGTACCACCGCACGGCGCCGTCCTCGGCGCCCACCAGCAGGTCCCACACGCCATCGCCGTCCCAGTCGGCGACGTGCGGGCCGGCGTCGGCGCTCACCTCGATGGCGGCGCCGCCGGCCTCGACGTAGCGCTTCCGGCCGAACGCCGGCGCCTTCGGCGTGCCCTCGTTCTCGATCAGGACCACGCGGCCGGCGATGTTGCCCACCAGCAGATCGAGGTCGCCGTCGCCGTCCCAGTCGACCAGGAACGGCGACGCGGCCAGGCTGTCCATGTCGGGCTCCTCGGGCGAGGCCCACCGGCCGCCGGCGTTGACGTTCTTGCCGTCCTTGTCCTGCAGGATGCGGCCCTTGCCGTACTTCCCGCCGCCCAGCCCCGGGAACAGGTAGAGGTCGCCGGGCCAGTAGCTGCCCGACAGCATGTCGAGGTGGCCATCGCCGTCCAGGTCCGCCAACTGCGGACCGAAGCCGACGCATCAACCCGACGGCGTCGTCGCCACCTCGCCACCGCCCTCGAACCAGGCGAACGCGCCGAACCCGGGCTTGCTGGCCGTGCCGCGGTTCCTGTAGACGCGCAGCTTGCCGTCGCCGAACTGGCCGACCAGCAGGTCACGGACACCATCGCCGTCGAAGTCGAACAGGCAGGGATGGGCGTGACCCATGTCGACGGCGATCGGCGCGCCATCGGCCGTCACGCGGAACGGCGGCTCGAACTGCTGGGCGGGAAGCGCCGCGGGCAACAGCACCGCGGCCACGGGGAGGATGCGCATCCGCGCGAGCATAGTCCCTCAGGCCCGCATCAGGTGGCTCAGGCCCAGCGCCTGGAACCCGAGCAGGATCATCGAGCCGCCCAGCAGCGGCCAGCGCACCGGTCCCGCCCAGCGCGCCACCATCGTCAGGATCAACAGCACCGCGACGGTCACCGCACCCCCCACCAACCAGAAGGCGGCGTTGCCGCCGATCACGACCGCCGCCAGCACGCCGGGCTGCACCGGCCAGACCTGCAGGTAGGTGGCGACGCAATGGCTGCACTCGGTGAGCGGGCCCACCACGAACGGCACCACGCCGGGCAGCCAGGCCGTCAGCGCCGCCAGCCCGGCGGCGCGCGGCCAGGACAGCGGCGGGCGGGCCTCGGCGGGGGCGTCCATGGGGCCACCATACCCCGCCGATGGCCCCTGCCTCCGCCGCCCCCTAAGCTCCGGCGGTGACCGCACCCCGGACCAGCATCGCCGTCGACGCCCACTTCCTGCCCCCGGCCGCCGCCGAGGCGGGCTGCTCGGCCCTCGCCCTCGGGCTCAGCGGCTCGGAGATCCTCAAGATCGCCGCGCAGGTGCGGGCGATGAAGGCGGCGGGCCGCGACGTCTGCAACCTGACCGTCGGCGACTTCGATCCGCAGCAGTTCCGGCCGCCGGCGCGCCTGCTCGCCGACATCGGCGCGGCCCTGCAGCAGGGCGCCACCAACTACCCGCCGAGCGACGGCATCCCCGAGCTGCGGGCCGCCGTCGTCGCCCACTACCGCGACGAACTCGGCCTGCTGTATCCGCAGGAGTCGGTGCTGATCGCCAGCGGCGCCCGCCCGATCCTGTATGGCGCCTACTGCTGCCTGCTCGATCCAGGCGACCTGGTCGTCTACCCGGTGCCGTCCTGGAACAACAACCACTACGTGCACCTGGCCCAGGCCCGCGCGGTCGAGATCCCGGTCACCGCCGAGGACAACTTCTTCCCGAGCCCCGAGCAGCTCGCGCCGCACCTCCGCGAGGCGCGCCTGCTGGTGATCAACTCGCCGCAGAACCCGACCGGCACGGCGATCGAACCCGAACGGCTGCGCGCGCTCACGCGCCTGATCGTCGACGAGAACCGCCGCCGCGCCGCCACCGGCCAGAAGGCGCTGTTCCTGCTCTACGACCAGGTCTACTGGACGCTGACGTTCGGCGAGACCCGGCACGTGACGCCGGTGGAACTGGTGCCGGAGAGCGCGCCCTACGTGGTGCTGCTCGATGCGATCTCCAAGTCCCTGGCGGCCACCGGCCTGCGCGTCGGCTGGGCCGTCGCGGCGCCGGCGATCATCGCCCGCATGCGCGACTTCCTCGGCCACGTCGGCGCCTGGGCGCCGAAGCCCGAGCAGGTCGCCACCGCCGCCTATCTGGGCGTCGGCGCCGAACGCCGGGAATGGCAGGCGCAGTTCCGATCGGACCTCAAGCGGCGCCTGGACCTGCTGCACCAGGGCTTCGCGGCGATGGCCCGCGACGGCCTGCCGGTGCGCGCCATCGAGCCGCAGGGAGCGATCTACCTGTCGGCGCAGTTCGACCTGATCGGCGAGCGCTTCCAGACCAACGAGGAGATCCGCCGGCACCTGCTGGAGGCCGCCGGCCTCGCGGCGGTGCCGTTCCAGGCCTTCGGGCTGCGCGAGGAGACCGGCTGGTTCCGGCTCTCGGTCGGCGCCGCGTCCGAAGCGGCGATCACGGCGATGCTGCCGCGGCTGCGCCAGGCGCTGGCCTGACCGGCGGACGCGAGGACCCATGGCCACGAGGAAGAGCACGAAGAAGCCCGCGAAGCCCCGCCTGCTGTCCGGCGGCAATCCGCAGATCGGCAAGGGCGACGGCGACGCGGTGGTGCAGCAGTACCTCGCGGCGATGCCGGGCTGGAAGCGCGACGTCGGCCGGCGCCTCGACGCGCTGGTCACCCGGCTCGTCCCCGACGTGAAGAAGGCGGTGCGCTGGAACACCCCGTTCTACGGCCGCGAGGGCATGGGCTGGTTCCTGGCGATGCACTGCATCACCCGCTACGTGAAGGTGAGCTTCTTCCGCGGCACCGACCTGCGGCCGGTGCCGCCGGTGGAGTCGAAGGTGAAGGGCACCCGCTACTTCCACGTGCACGAGGCCGACCCCTGGGACGAGGTCCTGGTGGCGGGCTGGATCCGGCAGGCGGCGGCGCTGCCCGGCGAGACCTGCTTCTGAGCCTCTGAGCCGCGCCTGCGCCGCGCTCACTTCGGCCGCGGTGGCCGCAGCCCCTGGTCGGTCCGCGGCAGCCGGCCCTGCCGCAGCAGCCGCACGCACTTCGCCAACGCCCGCGCCTCGTTGCGCACCTCTTCGAGCAGCGCCTCGTCCGCGTCGAGGTGATCGTGGCTCCTCGCGTAGCTGCGGAAGTAGCCGACGTAGCGTGCGAGTCCGCCGCCCGGCCGCGCCGGCACCAGATCCATGTCGATCAGCCAGTCGACAAGGTTGCGGCCGAGCCCCTCGACCCCGGCGGCATCGCCGTGCACGACCACGGCGAACGCGCGCCCGGCGAGGTGCTTGGGGTAGTCCCAGCCCCGCAATTCCAGCGCCTTGGCCGCCGCCGGGTCCTTGCCCTTGGTGGTCGTGGGGTCCGGGTTGCCGCCGTCGGCGCACACCAGACGGTCCATCAGCACCTTGAGGCCACCGGGCGCCTGGTACCAGTTCACCGGGCACAGGAACAGCAACCCGTGGGCGCGCACGAAGCGCGGGTAGAGCTCGTTCATCCAGTCCTGCACCTGGCCCATGGCGTGATTGGGGTAGCACGAGCACGGCCAGTGGCAGAGCGGCTGCGCGGTGGACACGCAGGCCTTGCACGGATGGATGTGGCGGCCGTACGCCGCGGTCAGTTCGCTCAGGTCCAGCAGGTCGACCTCGAAGCCGCGATGCGCCCGCAGCGACCGCATCGCCACCTGCGCCAGCCGCCACGTCTTCGACACCTCGCCGGGGCAGGTCAGGTCGGTGCGCATCGAGCCGTTGATCACCAGGATGCGGGACGGTGCCCCCTTCCGGTCGTGCTCGTGCTGCGCCGCCCGGATCGCCTGCCGCGTCGCCAGCCACTCCACCGGCAGTTCGAACTCCGGATCGGCGAAGCCGCGCCCGGCGGCGCGCCGGTGCGGCGACTTGCGGTACTCGTCGTAGGCCTCCCACGCCACCGCCGCCAGCGCCGCCACCTGGTCGGCGACCCTGCCGAAGGCCGGATCGGCGAAGCGCTCGCGGAAGCGGCGCTCGAACTCCGCGCGCGAGAGGGTGGTGTCGGGCATGCCCTTCACCACGCGGGGCGAGGAACGGTCGGAGCGGGCTGGCATGTGGCTTCCGATTGGTCCTGCTGGCGAGGGCAACTGCCGTGCCGCCCTTGACCGCGGCCGGCCCGCACCGACGATGGCGCCCCGCGCGCGCCCGTAGCTCAGTTGGATAGAGCACCGGTTTCCTAAACCGGGGGTCGTGGGTTCGAATCCCGCCGGGCGTACCACGGCCGCCCCATGGTGCCGCCCCGGATCGGTTGCATGGCAAGAAATCCACTCATCAATACTTGACTGGTCAACCACTACGGTCGATACTCCTCGCATGGCCACCCGCAAGCGAGCCCGACCGCGCACCGGACCCCGGCAGGACGCCGGCACCGTCCGTGCGGCGATCCAGCAGAACGCGCCCTTCCATTCCGATGGCCAGGAGGCCCTGCTGACCCTGCTGATGACCGCCGAAAAGGTGCTGCTGCCCTACCAGCAGCTCCTCGGCCGGCACGACCTGACCGTGCAGCAGTTCAACGTCCTGCGCATCCTCCGCGGCGCCGGCCGGCCGGGGCTGCCGACCCTCGAGATCGTCGAGCGGATGGTGGAGCGCACCCCTGGCATCACCCGCCTGATCGACCGCCTGGAGAAGAAGGCCCTCGTCGAGCGGGTGCGCGCCACCGACGACCGGCGGCAGGTGTTCTGCCGCATCACCGACGCCGGCCTCAGCCTGCTGCGCCGCCTCGATGCGCCGGTCCTGGACCTCGACGCCCGCGCCTTCGACCCGCTCACCGCCGAGGAGGTGCGTCGGCTGACGCAGCTCCTGGACCAGGTCCGCACGGCGATCTGACCCGATCCCCCCGGCGCCCCGCCCTTCTGCCTGTTCCCTTCCTTCCCTCTTCCCGGAGTAACACATGACTACTCAAGCATTGTCCCGTCACGCATCTTCCCTGGCGCGCCTGCGCGACCGGCTGCTCGCCACCGACGCGAGCCTCGCCCCCACCATCCTGCGGGCCACCCTGGCCCTCGTCATGTTCCCGCACGGCGCCCAGAAGCTGCTGGGCTGGTTCGGCGGCTACGGCTTCAGCGGCACCATGGGCTTCCTCACCGGCCAGGTCGGCGTGCCGTGGCCGGTGGCCTTCATCGTGGTCCTGCTCGAGTTCTTCGGCCCGCTGCTGCTGCTCGCCGGCCTTGCCACGCGGGTGATCGGCGCCGGCTTCGTGGCGATCATGCTGGGCGCGATCCTGACCGTGCACCTGCCCCACGGCTTCTTCATGAACTGGTCGGGTCAGCAGCAGGGCGAGGGCTTCGAGTTCCACCTGCTGGTGATCGGCATGGGCCTCGCCCTGGCGTTCGCCGGCGGCGGCCGCTGGTCCCTGGACCGACGGCTCGGCCGATGAGCCCGTCCGCCGGAACGCGCATGCCCGTGCTGTTCCTCGGGCACGGCTCGCCGATGAACGCCATCGACGACAACCGCTGGAGCCGGGCGTTCCGGTCGATCGGGGCGTCGCTGCCCCGGCCGACCGCCGTGCTGGCCATCTCCGCGCACTGGTGGACCGAGGGCAGCTTCCTCACCGGCGGCGCGCGGCCGCCGACCATCCACGACTTCGGTGGCTTCCCGCGGCGACTGTCCGAGGTGCAGTACCCGGCACCGGGCAGCCCGGATCTGGCCGCACGCACGGCGGCGCTGCTGGCGACGGCGACCGCCCCACCCGCCGCCGAACGGACCGACTGGGGTCTCGATCACGGCACCTGGTCGGTGCTGCGGCATCTGCTGCCGGCGGCCGACGTCCCGGTGGTGCAGCTGAGCCTGGATGGGAGGCTCACGGCGCGCCAGCACCTCGAACTGGGGCGCGCCCTGCGCGACCTGCGGGACGCGGGAGTGCTGATCCTCGGCAGCGGCAACGTCACCCACAACCTGCGGGACGCGATGCAGCGGGTCGCCGCCGGCGACCCGACCACGCCGGACTGGGCGCTGCAGTTCGATCGCGAGGTGGCGGCGGCCGTGAGCGAGGGCGACACCCGACACCTGGTGGAAGCCTGGCCCGACGGCCGGCACGCCCGGCTGGCGCACCCGCACCCGGACCACTGGTTCCCGCTGCTCTATGCCCACGCCGCCGCCGAGCGGGCGGACGCCGTGAGCTTCCCGGTGGAGGGCTTCGACCTCGGCTCGCTGTCGATGCGCGCGGTGCGCTGGGGCTGATCCAGGCCCTACGCCGAGCGCTGCCGGCTGGCCCGGCGGCGCAGCCAGCGGCGGCGCACGACCAGCCGGCGCGCCGGCTCGCGCTCGGCGCCGACCCGCAGCATCACCACGAACAGCACGAGGGCCACCGGCAGCGGCGCGACGCCGGCGGCCGCCGCCAGGCCGTGCCGGCCGAGCGCGAACGCCAGCACCGCAGTGCCGAAGCCGAGCAGGCCGACCGCAGCGTTCGCCCCGCCCAGCGCCTTCAGCCACAGCAGCTGGCGGCGGCTGCTCATCGGCGCCGCCGCCACCAGCAGGACCAGCAGCAACGCGGTGGCGGCGAACCCCGCGAGCATGGCGACGACGGCGAGCGCGGTCATGGCGTTGTCTTCCCTGTGGCGGTCCTCAGCGGACCAGCGGCACGGTCCGGCGCTGGCTGGAGAAGAACTGGCCGGAGGCAGGATTCAGCGACCAGCACTGGATGTGCAGGGTGGTCGATTGCAGGAACTCGGGCAGCGGCAGCGGCCAGGACACGTTCTGGCCGATGGCCATCGGCAGCATGCCGAGGTAGCCGGGGCCGACGATGTCCACCAGCAACCGGCAGTTGGGACCGACCGCCGGGTCGAGGATCGGCAGGTCGGCGGTGCCCAGCGAGAGCAGGGGGAAGTGCAGCAGCTGCACCGGCTGCACCGTGCTGACCTCGATGCGGGTCAACTCGCTGCCGATGCGCTGGTTCTGCCTGCTGACGCCAGGGCCGGCCCAGGCCACGTTGATCGACATGCAGCCGCTGCCGAAGGTGCTGGACAGGTCCACAAACGGATGGGTGAGGCCTTCCTCGTAGAGGGTGAGGGTGCCCGCCGCGACAATTCCGTAGCGGATGTGGAAGTGGTCGCCGGACCGCTCCCAGGAGCAGGCGAGACCACACGGCGAAGCGCCCTGCTGGTAGGCGGTCACCAGCGGCCCGTCCACGCTCTGGCCCCGGTAGCCGACGCGGCCGGAGTAGCCGATCTGCAGCGCCGGTGCGATCTGCCGGAACAGGTAGCCCCAGTGCGACCGGGTGGACGGGTCGGCGCAGAGTGCGCTGGCCTCGCGCACCGCCAGCGTGCCTTGGGACAGGATCACGGCCTGCTGATCGCCGGCCGGATCGGGACCGCTGCTGCCATGGGCCCAGTCGAAGCGTTCGATGCGGATGTCCTGACCTGCCGTGCCCGTCGGCTGCAGGCTGACGTCGCTGGTGGCGAACAACACGGCGTAGCGGCCGTTCAGTCCGGCAACCTTGGGCCCGAGTTGGTGCCGGGTGCCGACGCTGCTGGTCCAGATGCCAGTGGACACACCGGCCGACTGGTCGATGCGACGACCGACCAGGTCCCAGTCGTCGCCGGTGATGTTGTTGTTGTACTGCTGCCAGACGCACATCCAGGAGAACGCGGCACCGCCCTCGGCGACCTGGTTGAGAGAAGGGCGTTCGCAGTCGTTGGAGCCGCCCTGGCCCAGGACCGCCTGTGTGCCGAACTGGCCGGAGGCCGTGCCGGTGTTGAGCAGCACCGCGACCACGGAACTGCTGGAGGTCTCGGCGAAGGCGGCGGTGGGCGTCACCTCGCGCTGGAAGGCGATCAACGCATGATTGCCGGTGCTCCCGTGCAGGGTGCCGCCGACGCTCGGCCGCCAGTCGTGCACGTTGGCGGCGTTGAGCAGACCGATCGAGTTGGTCTTCAGGGAGGTGTCGTTTTGCTGCCGCACGTGCACCCGCAGTCGGCTGATGCCGCCGCCCAGGGACCGATAGGCGAGCACGTTCTTGCCGGTCGCCGCCACCGATGCCAGGGCGGGCTGGTCGGTGGAGGTGCCCACGGTCAGGTCGGCGAAGATCGCCGTCGGCGTCGCGGCGATGAGCAACAGGTCGGCGTCGTTGGCGGCCACCCAGAGGGTGAAAGCGTTGATCACCACCCCCGCGCCGCTGGGGCTGACCACAGCAATCTCGGAGGTCGTCGTGCTGCCAAGGGACCAAGAGTTGGCGACTCCGATCAGCGGATCCACCGTCAGCGGAAACGCCGCCGCGGCCAGGGCCGCCCCGTCGAGGCGCAGCCGGATCTCGTTGTCCTCGCAGCGGGTCGTCATCGGCCAGCGCCGGCCCAGCGCGTCCACCGCGGTGGCGGCACCGTAGGTGATCAGCTCGCGGCCCTGTTCGTCCACGAGTCCGACGGCGCCGTGACCGCCGGCCCGGGGCAGGGCCCGCAGGCCGCGCAGGGTGCCGCGCACCTCGAGGTCGCCGGTGTCGGGTGCCGCGGCGATGACGAAGGTCTGCTCCAGGCCTTCGGCGCGCACGTCGTAGGCCTCCACCACCTTGCCGTGATGGAACTCGACGCGGAAGTCGCTCGGCACGAGGGCCGGCACGCGGCCGTCCAGCAGTTCGGTCTGGCCGATCCGCACCGAACGGGTGGTCCAGCGGACTTCCTGCATGCGCGGGTAGCCGGCGCCCAGGTAGGGGATGAACCGCGGGCCGTCGTGGAACGACGCCTTGTAGTCACCGCCGGCGGCCCACAGCTCGCCGGTGGGGAAGCCGTCGGGGGCCGGCTGGTGCACCGGCACCAGGGCGGTGGGCAGGGCCGTGCCCAGCTTGGTCGCCGGTGCCGCGGTGTCTTGGGAATCGGGGGACTGCGCCGCCACGGGGGCGAGGGCGGCGCACAGCCACAGGGTCGGGATCAGGACAGGGTGGTTCATGGGATGCTCCACCCGGTCATCCGGAGGCCATGGCGGACGTGGCAGGCCGCCCGACCGGTTTTCTGTCCGCGCGGCCGGCCCTACGCCGGGTCCAGCCCGTCGGCCAGTTCCGCCAGGGCCCGGCTGAGGATCGAGCGGACCGCCACCTCGGTCTTGCCGAGCTCGCGGGCGATGGCCGCGTGGGGCATGCCCATCACCCGGGCCATCAGGATCACGTCCTGCTTCTCCTGGCTGAGGCCGGCGAACGCCGCCTCGACGCGGCCCAGCTCCTCGCGGGCGATGGCCGCCCGGCTCGGCGAGCAGAACGAACGGTAGGCGGCCAGCACCTGGTCGGCGTCGGCCGCCTCGTCGCGCTGGCCGGCCCGCTTCTGCGCCCGGTGGTGCTCGTAGCGGTCGGCGATCTTGCGCATGGCGGTGGTGAACAGCCACTTGCGGAAGCCCTCGGCGCCGCCCTCGGGCCGGTAGCGGGCGGCGTTCTCCAGGACGTCGCGGCAGACCGACTGGGCGAGATCGCTGCAGGACTCGCGTTCGAGCAGCATGGCGCCGGCCTTCAGGCGGACGAAGGCGCGGAGCCCCGGCAGGTGCTGCTGCAGCAGCGCCTCGACGGCGTTGGCGTCACCGTTGCTGGCGCGGGCGAGCAGGCCCGGAGTGTCGTCCTCGGCCACGGCGGAATCCTATCCGCGCATGGGCCGGCGTCGCCATGCGCTCAGCGGGGCAGCACCGCCCACCACTCGGCCTGGTCCCAATTGGTCGGGCCGTTCGGCGCGCGGTTCTGCAGGATGGCGTTGCAGCGCGCCACCAGCGCGGTGTCGGCGGAGTTCACGTCGCGGCAGATGAGCACCGCCGGCGCGATCCAGGTCCAGAAGTCGAGCGGCAGGTGGATGTCGGGACTGCCGAGGTAGTAGCTGCTGGCCGGCAGGGCCTGCCCTTCCTGGGCGCCCTGCAGGTAGCGGACCGCGGTGCAGGCGTGCCAGGTGCCGTTCTGCTGGAACATGCAGTGGTTGACGATCAGCTTGCTGATCTCCCGCGCCATGTCGCGATGGCGGGTGTCGCCGGTGACGCGCCAGGCGGCGTAGAAGCCCATCGCCGCGATGCTGTGCTCCCAGACGATGATGGCCGGGATGCGCACGCCCTGCGGGTCCAGGAACGTGGGGTCGGTGCCGATCGACATCGCCCGGATCGGCCGTTGCGGGTTGTTGACGAAGTTGCGGCCGAGCCACAGGTTCTGGATCGTGGCGATGCGCCGCCCCATGTGATTCTGCAGCAGGGTGCGATCGTTCGCCGAGTCCAGCAGCAGCAGCATGCTCGCCCAGGCCATGAACAGGCGGCCCTCGGCGCGCGGCGAGTCCATCCAGTTGGGCACCTGCGTCAGGTCGATCTGCAGCAGGTCGTCGAGGGTGTCGCGCAGGGACCAGTCGCCGGTGAGGGCGAGCAGGGCGTGGAAGTTGTTCTGCGAGCGGTGCTGGTCGTCGTAGGAGGTCCAGCCGTTGTAGGGCCACGAGTAGGGCAGCGGGCAGGCGACGCCGAGGGTGGTGCCGGTGGTCCGGCAGTTCACGTACTGACTCCAGGTCTGGTAGCTGGGGTGGTTGGCCTGCTTGAACGGCGAACCGTCGATCTCGCGGTAGTGGAACGGCCGCAGGAAGAGCTCGCCGTGCACCGAGTAGGCCATCTCGTCGATGAAGCGCGGGTCACCGACCTTGGCCGCCAGCGAGCCCTTGGCGGCGCCGAAATCCTCCTGGGCGCCGGTGGTGGCGGCGTTGCGGTTCAGGCCGCGGGGCCGCTGCACGTACATGTCGCCGGGGTACTGCAGCATGGCGCGGAACGCGTTGGCCGACTGGTTGGCGGCGTTCCAGCCGCCGGCGGTGGTGCCGTGCGGCAGTTCGGGCAGGATGCCGAAACCGAGCCACTTGCCCTGCCAGCCCGTGTGGATCGCATTCACCGGCCCGAGGAAGGTCGCGATCAGGTTGCCGATGCGATCGAACTCGGTGATGGTCGTCGACATCGGCCCGGCGGTGACCACGGTGTTGGTCATGGGCGGCCCGTGCGGCAGGCACAGGTAGCTGCCGGTGAAGTGGATCTGCTCGTTGCGGCCCATGGTGCGCGGCCCGGACAGGAGCGTCACCCAGCGCAGGAACGATGGGTGGCTGGCGGAACTGACCTGCTGGAACGGCGCCGGCAGGCCCAGCCGCGTGCGCCAGTCGACCGCGAGGTACTCGCCGCTCTCGATCCACATCCCGCCGAGATCCCAGCTCATCCCGGCATAGCGCTCATCGCTGTTGGTGAAGGTCAGCTCGACCTTGACGACGTCCTGCTGGTGGTAGACGTAGACGATGCCGTCGAACACCAGCGGGGTGCCGGCGAGCCGACCCCGGTAGCGCGTGACGCGACGGGCCTGGCAGACGTCCTCGACGGTGGACACCGTCAGGTTGGTGGCGCGCCGCTCGACCCCGCTGCTGTCCATCACCACCGGGACCGGCGTCATCCCGAACGGCGCCTGCGTCACCCATTGCGACTGGGTCCGGGCGGGGATCTGCGCCGGATCGTTGCTCACCGAGACCAGGTTGCCGGTGACCGAGGCGCCGGGCCCCAGGGTCGCCAGCACGTGGAACAGGCGGGAGTGCTGGCCGATGGCCGAGCCCTTGACGGCGATCCAGCCATGCGGGTCCAGGCGGCAGAGCGATGCCAGGGGTGCGGCATCGCTGGCCGGGACGGCAACATCGACCCACTGCTTGCGCGGATACGACGCACTGTTGGTGATGCGGATCTGCTGTGCCGGCAGCAGACATGCAGGAACAGCAACCGCGATCGCGAACAACGCGACCGCGCGCAGGGACTTGGTCATGGCAGGGGTGCGGAGCGGGGGTGCGACCAGACAGCGGGCACCGTTCCAGAGGGACGGGCAGCGGGGGAATGCTACCGCGAGGCAGGCAGGCGGCCCCTACGCAGCGCCTCTGCCCAGGGGCTCGATTTTCTGCGGCCGGCCGGACGTTCGGTCCGCCGTGCCGCAGCCAACTCCCGACGCCAAGGGCGGTTCGGGCCGTTCAGAGGAGCCGCATGCGCCGGAAGAGCCAGACCACGGCCAACGCCATCGCCAGCAGGATTCCGCACACCATCAGGAACGCGTTGGGCTCGTCCACCCCTGGCATGCCGCCGACGTTGATCCCGAGCAGGCCGGTGAGCAACCCCAGCGGCAGGAAGACGCCGGCCACCAGCGACAGGACGTACATGTTGCGGTTCATCTGCTCCGAGAGGCGGCCGTTCAGCTCCTCCTGGGCCACGCCCGCCCGGTCCCGCGCCGCGTCCACCTCCTCCACCAGCCGGACCTGCCGGTCCGCGACCTCCCGCAGACGGGCCCGGGTGCGGTCGTCGAGCCAGGTGACCCGCTCGTGCACGAGCTGGGCGAGGACGTCGCGTTGCGGCGCGATGTAGCGCCGCAGGCCGATCGCCTGGCGCCGGAACTCGGCGATGCGGGCCCGCAGCGAGTGGCTGGCGCCGCCGACGATCTGCTCCTCGACCTCGTCGACCACGTCCTCCATCGCCGCCACCACGCCGGCCTGCCGATCCACCAGCCGATCGGTCACCGCCCACAGCAGATCGGCGGGCCCCACCGGGCCGCTGCCGGACAGCATGGTCTTCCGCACGTCCTGCACCGCCAGCAGCCGGCGGTGCCGCAGGGTGATGACCCGTCGCGGCTCGAGCCACAGCCGCAGGGCGATCATGTCGTCGGGCTCGGCGCCGGGATTCAGGTTCACGCCGCGCAGGATCACCAGCAGTCGGTCCTCGCTGCGCACGATGCGCGGGCGGGTCTCCTGTTCGAGCAGCATCTCGCAGGTGAACGCATCCAGGCCCGACGCATCCTGCAGCCAGGCGCGGTGACCGGGGTCGGCGTGGTCGAGGTGGACCCACCACCAGCCGTCGCCGGCCACGGCGTCCCGGGCGGGCAGCGGCGCCGGCCGCGCGCCGCCCCGGCCATCGCACAGGAACGCTCCCAGCCCAGAGTCGCTGCCCGTCGGCGCTTCGTTCACCCGTGGGATGCTATGGGTCGGCCGCCCGGGATTCGCCCACCGCCTCGCGCCGGGCGAGCCGTTCGGCGATCTCAGCGGCCACCGCCGCGACGCTGCGGCCGGTGGTCACCACGGTCAGGTCGGCGCGGCGGTAGAGCGGCTCCCGCTCGGCCAGGATCCGGCACAGGTCCTGGTAGGCGCGGTCGTTGTCCGCCATCGGCCGCAGATCGCCCTGGGCCACCACCCGCTCCCAGTGATCCCGGGGTGCGGCCTGCAGCCACACGGTGGTCGCCACCGAGCGCAGCAGGTCCATGCTGGCGGGGTCGGTCACCACGCCGCCGCCCACCGCCAGCACGCAATCGGGATGCTCGGTGGCCACCGATCGCATCGCATCATGTTCCGCGCGGCGGAAGTAGGCCTCGCCGTGGAACTGGAACAGCTCCTCCAGGCTGAGGCCGGTGGCGCCTTCGATCCGCCGGTCGAGTTCGAGGAACGGGCGGCCGAGCCGCTCCGCCAGCAGCGGGCCGACGCTGCTCTTGCCGGCGCCACGCAGCCCCAGCAGCGCCACCATGCGCCGTCCGGCGGACGCCGCGCCATCCAGCAGGTCGGCGAGCCCCATGCCGAGGGCCTGCGCCAGCTCCAGCAGCCGCAGCAGCGACGGATTGGCGGCGCCGCGCTCGACCTCGGCCAGGAACCGCTCGGAGATCCCCGTGTGGCGGGCCAGTTCGCGGCGGGTCCAGCCGCGGGCCTCGCGCCGCCGGCGCACGATGCGTCCGAGGCCGTCCAGGACCGGGTGGTGGTGCCGCACGCCCGGACTGTAGGCGACCGCGCCTCAGAACCGCAGCGTGTGCACGACCTTGAGGGTCGCGTCCTGGGTCTCGGGGCGGAGCGTCTCGTCCGGCTCCCGCACCCAGCCGAGCCCGACCACCAGGAACAGATCCGAGCCCGGCCGGTAGATCCAGCGCAGCCGGCTCTGGAAGGCCAGGTCCTGCGACTCGTTGTCGAACTGCACCAGGTTGCGCAGGCTCAGCGCCGGGTCGAAGTGCAGGTCGACGCGCCCTTCGGCGATCTGGGTGGTGAAGTCGCGGGCGCCGGGCAGGTTGACGATGGCCGACTGCCAGCCGCCGCCGAGGATCCACAGCGCGCTCTGCCGCCATTCCGCGTCCAGCCGGAGCTGCGTGCTCTCGCCGTCGAAGAAGTCGCCGACCGAGGCGCGGCCGTTGACGCTGACCGGGCGGCCCTCGGAGGTCCCGAACGAGGCGCCGACGCGGGTCGCCCAGTAGTCGCCGGCCCGGATCGTGACCTCGTCGCGGAACAGGTCGAAGGCCTCGTCGACGCGCTCGAACCTGCGTTCGGCGGTGAGCCCGAAGCGGTCGCCGTCGTGCGTCTCGAGTCCCAGCGACTCCAGGTCGAACTCCAGCTCCTCGGTGCCGCCGCCCCAGTCGAACCAGGCCTCGACCGCGCCCTCGATCCGGGCGTTGCGGAAGGTGCCGCCCTCGCCGAAGCGGGGCTGGTGGCCGAGTTCGCCGAGCACCAGCTTGCTGTCCCGGCGACGCAGGAAGCCCAGCTCGGGATTGAACTCGCCGCTGGTCCAGCGCGTCGCCGTCCGATAGGTCCACTCGCGGCCGCGGCCACGGGCCTCCAGCGCCGCGGTCTCGCCGTCGCCGCCGCCGCCCGAAGTGTGCGATCCGACCACCTCGGCGAACAGCTGCAGGTCGGTGTCGCCCAGGAAGCGCGGGATGCGGTGGAAGAAGTCGGCGCCCGCCACCTGGTTGTCGCCGTCGAGCGACGGCCGGCCGTTGGTGCCGACCAGCCCCACGGCCGTCTGCTCGCCGAGCGAGTAGCGCAGCCGCAGGGCGGACAGGTTGCGGGAGTCGTCGATCGACAGCGGATCCTCGGTCTCCACGCTCAGCAGCCCGATCTCCAGCGGCCCGACCTCGCCGGTCAGCTTGACGCCGGCCAGCAGCGGCACCTTGTTGCCGTCGCCGTCGAGCCCGATCCGCCGCGAGAAGAAGGGCAGGAACCCACCGGCGCCGCCGCCACCGCCGCCGCGGAACGAGCCGAACGCGAAGTAGCCGGCGCCCTCGAGGAAGAAGTCACGCTTCTCCGGGAAGAACAAGGGGAAGCGGTTCAGGTTGATCTGCCGCTCGTCGTTCTCGGTCTCGGCGAAGTCGGTGAACACGGTGGCCGCGAACGTCAGCTCCGGCGTGATCCGGTAGAAGAGGTCGGCGCCGGCGTCCGGATCGGTCCGGAAGTCCCGATCGACGCTGCGCTGCCGCTGCACGTCGAGGGCGACGTAGGGCACGAGGTCCACGCCGATCCCCGCGTCCACCGGCCCGAACCCCGTCAGCGTGCCCAGTTCGGCGACGCGGAAGAACGGCACCGACTGGGTCGGATTGGCCCACTGGTACTCCTCGTTGCTCGAGCGGTTGATCCGTCGCAGGTTGAAGCCCCATGCCGTGGCGCCCGCCTTGCGCGGCAGGCTGCGGAACGGGATCGCGATCTCGCAGTGCCAGCCGGCGTCGGTGACCATGGCCACCGCCTCCCAGATGGTGTCCCACGGCTTGTCGAAGCGATTGCCGTTCTGGCTGACCAGCGCATCGCCGAGACTGCCGCCGGCGCCGACCTGGAAGAAGTAGCCGCTGCGGCGGTTCTCGAACGGGTCCAGGATGATCTCGATGCGATCGTCCGGATCGAGCCGCGCGTCCCGGGCGCGCTGGGTGGCGCGGATGCTCGCCGGATGCCGATCACTGCACCAGATCGCGAAGTAGAGGTGGTGGCGGTCGTGCAGCACCTTGACCAGCGTGGTCTCCGACGGCCGGCGCCCCTCCCACGGCTCGACCATGACGAGCGCGCCGATCGACGGCGCCGTGGCCCAGCACGGATCCTCGAGGTGGCCATCGATGCGTGGCGCGTCGACCGGCTCGACGCGGCCGACCGCCGCGGTGCGCCGTTCGTCGGGCCGGACCGGCGGCCAGGCCGCGTCGGCGGCGCCGGTGGACTGCTGGGCGACGCCGGCGCCCGCCAGCATCAGCATCGCGAGGGTCGGGCGCGGCATCGTCGGGCGCCCTACGCTCCCCGGCGCCTCCCTGTTGGGCCGCTGCGGCTCATTTCAGCCGCGCAGGAAGGCAACCACCCGTTGGGCGACGAAGCCCAGTTCGGCCTCGGTCAGCTCCGGGAACACCGGCAGCGCCAGGGTCTCAGCGGCGGCCCGCTCGGCCTGCGGGAACTCGCCGCGACGGTGGCCGAGGCCCTGGAAGCACTCCTGCAGGTGCAGCGGGATCGGGTAGTAGACCTCGCAGCCGATGCCCTGCTTCTGCAGGCTCTCGCGGAGCGCGTCGCGCCGGCCGCCGCCCACCCGGATCACGAACTGGTTGACGGTGTGGCCCGCGCCGATTGCCGGCAGGCCCAGGCGATCCGGCGGCAGGTCGCCGCCGGCGGGCTCCGCCGCCACGACGCCGGCGGCGGTGAGGCGCTCGCGGTAGCCGGCGGCGTTGCGCAGGCGCGCGTCGGTCTGGCCCGGCAGCCGCGGCAGCTTGCAGCGCAGCAGCGCGCACTGCACGGCGTCCAGCCGGAAGTTGGCCCCCACCAGCTTGTGGTGGTACTTGGGCTGCATGCCGTGCACCCGCAGGATGCGGGCCTTGTCCGCCAGCGCCGCGTCGGCGGTGGTGACGAGGCCGCCGTCGCCGAGGCAGCCGAGGTTCTTGGAGGGGAAGAACGAGAAGCAGCCGAACGCGCCCATCGCGCCGGCCTGGCGGCCGCCGTGGGTGGCGCCGATCGCCTGGGCGGCGTCCTCGATCACCGGGATGCCGCGGCCCCTCGCCGCCGCCAGGATGCCGGTCATGTCGGCGCACTGGCCGTACAGGTGCACGGGCATCAGGGCCCTGGTGCGATCGGTGATGGCGGCGCTGAACGCCCCGGCCGGCGAGTTGAAGCTGACCGGGTCCATGTCGACGAACACCGGCTTCGCGCCGAGCCGCCAGATCGACCCGGCGGTGGCGAAGAAGGTGTAGGTCGGACAGACGACCTCGTCGCCGGGCCCGACGCCGAGCGCCATCAGGGCCAGCAGCAGCGCGTCGGTGCCCGACGACACGGCCAGCGCATGCGGCACGCCGATCGCCGCGGCGAACTCGCGCTCCATCGCCTCCATCTCCGGCCCCATGATGTAGTGGCCGGACCGCAGCACGCGGTCGAACGCCGCCCGCAGCTCGTCGAGCAGATCGGGCGGCGTGCGGGTCAGATCGAGGAGGGGGACCTTGGTGATCGGGCTCACGGCGCCGGCCGTCTTACGGGGCGTTCCCGGGCCGATCAACAGGTGCATCGCCCGACCGCCTCGCTATCATCCGCCGCCTCAAAAGCGCGGATGCAGACCTTCACCGACGTCGTCAGGCACCGGTTCATCCTCGAGAACCTGGTGGGCAAGAGCCTCAAGGCGCTGTACCGGAGCATGGCGCTGGGCTTCTTCTGGTCCCTGCTCAATCCGCTGGTGATGGCGACGGTGATCACCGTCGTGCAGCTCGCCTGGTTCCGGGCCGACTGGAACTGGCCCAGCTTCTTCCTGGTGGCGCTGATCCCCTACAACTTCTCGGCCTACTGCCTGTCGGGCTGCGCCGCGTCGGTGCTGGGCAATGCCAGCCTCGTCACCAAGGTGCGCTTCCCGCGGCAGATCCTGCCGATCGCGTCGATCCTGACCAACCTGGTCCACTTCGGCATCCAATCGCTGCTGATCGTGGCGGCGATGATCGTCTTCCCGCCGCCGGGCGACGTGCTGGGCTGGCAGCTGCTGTGGCTGCCGATCGTGCTGGTGGTGCACCTCGGCCTGGCGGTGGGTCTCGGCCTGCTGGTGGCCGGCCTCAACGTGATCTACCGCGACGTGCAGTACCTGGTCGACTCGGTGCTGACGGTGACGTTCTGGATCTGCCCGCTGCTCTACGACGCCGGTCCGATCCTGCAGAAGGCGCCGGCCTGGATCGGCTGGCTCTACTGGAGCAACCCGCTGTCCGGGATCCTCGATTCGTACCGGGCGGTGCTGTTCTACGGCCGCGCCCCGGATCTGGGTGTGCTCGGGCTGGCGACGGTCATGACGCTCGTGCTCGGCGTGATCGGCGTCCGCAGCTTCTGGAAGCACGAACACCAGTTCGCGGATTGGATGTGATGGACCCGCTGATCCGCTTCGAGAACGTCGGCAAGCGCTACCTGGTGGAGCGGCAGCGGCCGTTCCTGGCCCGGGAGCTGCTGCGCTCGATCCTGCAGCGGCCGTCCAACACCAAGGAGCACTGGGCCGTGCGCGGCCTGTCGTTCGAGGTGCGGCAGGGCGAGTCGGTCGGCGTGATGGGCACCAACGGCTCGGGCAAGAGCACGACGCTGGCGCTGATCGCCCGCACCAGCGCACCCACCGAGGGTTCGGTCACCGTGCGCGGCCGGATCGGGCCGCTGCTGGAGCTCGGCGCCGGCTTCCATCCGGACCTCACCGGCTACGAGAACATCTACCTGAACGCGTCGCTGCTCGGCCTGACGCGCCGCGAGGTCGACCAGAAGGTCGGCTCGATCATCGACTACTCGGGCATCCAGGACTTCATCGACGCGCCGATCCAGACCTACTCGACG
This sequence comes from uncultured candidatus Brocadiaceae bacterium, assembly GCA_964565715.1. Taxonomy (GTDB): domain Bacteria; phylum Planctomycetota; class UBA1135; order UBA1135; family UBA2386; genus CAZMGG01. The sequence continues at coordinate 21,441 of CAZMGG010000021.1, forward strand.
GGCATGAAGGCCCGGCTCGGCTTCGCGGTGATCGCCCACATCGACCCCGACATCCTGCTGCTCGACGAGGTGCTGTCGGTGGGCGACGGCATCTTCGCCCAGCGCTGCGAGGAGACGATCCGCTCGTTCAAGCGCGCCGGCAAGACGCTGTTCTTCGTGTCGCACAGCACCGACTGGGTGCAGCAACTGTGCGAGCGGGCGATCTGGCTGCACCAGGGCCGGCCGGTGCTGGTGGGCCCGTCCAGCGACGTGTGCCCGCGCTACCAGCACTTCCTGCACACCGGCGAGCTGCCGGCGGGCTGATCGCGCGCCCGGCTAGCGCGGCTGCGACGGCGGGGACGCCGCCAGCATCGGCCGCAGCCAGCGGTGGATGGCCTCGGCGGCGGCCCGATGGCCCTGCGGATTCCAGTGCGAGTCACGGGACCATTCCACCTGGTCCAGCACGCCCATGGCGGTGAACTCGGCGCGCAGGTCGAGCAACGGCACCTCCTGCCGCTGGCAGATCGGCCCGAGGCGATCGATCTGGCCGCCCGGGAGCAGGGTCGCCCCCTTGGCCGACGGCGGCAGCCGCCCCACCTCGTGGCCGGCCACCATCAGGAAGCGGGCGCCGTCGGCCGTGCAGATCCGCCGCAGCTCGCCGATCGCGTGCTCGGTGAGCGCCACCGCCTCGGCGAACGCCGGCGGCAGGTCCTGCGCCGCGAACATCCAGTCGAGGTAGAGGTCCCGCGTCGGCAGCCAGTCGCCGAAACCGCCCGTCATTCCCGGCAGCGCCTCGATCAGGCGGCAACGCAACTCGTGGTCGGCGGCCGCCGCCGCCACCAACGAGGAGTTGTGGTGGTCGAGCGTGGCGCTGGTCCAACGGTAGAGGCGGCTCCAGCCCAGCACCCCGGTCAGCAGGCCGGGCGGACGCGGCGCGCTGGTGTGCAGACGGCGATCCCACCAGGAGGGATCGAGCCCGATCCGCCGGAAGCCGCCGTCCTCGTCGCGGGTGAAGAACAGCCGCGGCGTGTGCACCGGGTGCCAGCCGTTGCGGACACCCTCCAGGAGCGCGCTGTTGTTGGCGAAGTCGTTGCCGACGAACACCGCGATCACCGCCTCCGGCCGGAAGGGACGACCGAACTCCTCGTAGAAGGCGATCTCGTTGGCCGTGCCGCAGCCGCTCATGCCGAGCGCGACCACTTCCCAGTCGCCGCCGTCGGCGCGAAGGCGTTCCTCCAGCAGCGCGGTGAACTTCTGCGCCGGCGCCACCTGCGCGGCCTCGACGAAGCTGTCGCCGAGCACGACGATCCGCCGGCGGCCCGGCGGCGCCGCCACCTCGTGTTCGCGGTCCAGGAAGCCCATCGCGTTGACCGGCTGCGTCACCGCGAAGTCCCACAGGTTGGTGTGCGCGACGGTGCCGCCCGGGTCGAAACGGAAGCCGACGCGTGGCTCGAACACTGCCGGCCAGCGGATGTCGGCGAAGGGGAACCGCAGCCGCAGGAAGACCTCCAGGGCAAAGCCGACCACGAGCAGGCCGATGGCCACCGCCAGCAGCCGGAACAGCCATCGCCGCCCCCGCCGCACCGGGCGCGGCGGCACGATGCCGGCGCTCACGGCTTCCTGCCCCGAACCGCGGTGATGAACGGCAGCGAGCGCACGTCCTGCAGCCCGTTGTCGCGGAACCAGCCCATCACCTCTTCCGGCGAGTGGATGCCGTGGAACCACGGCGAGAACCCGTCGAACGTGTCGAGGATGTCGTTCTCCAGGCCGTAGTCCTGCTCGCTGTAGGGGAACATCGTCGCCACCATGCGCGAGAACGGCGACTGCGGGTTGCGCCGCACCTTCGGCACGAACCAGCGGCACCACTGGTAGAACATCCGCGCCGGGATGCGCCGGGTCCACGGGATCCACTGGGTGCGGGTGCGGTAGACGCCGGCGTCGGGATACACCCAGATGCAGATCGTGCCGCCCGGCTTCAGCAACGGCAGCAGCGCCTCGAAGTGCCGCCGCGTGTCCGAGGTGTGGTGCAGCACGCCGATCGAGACGATGAAGTCGAAGGTGGCGGGGGCGAACGGCAGCCGGGCGATGTCGCCCTGGGTCACCAGCACGTCGTCGCGGTCGCCGAGGTTCTCCTTCGCCGCCTCCACCGCCAGGCTCAGGTCGGCGCCGATCACCCGGGCGCCCCAGCGCGCCAGCACCTGCGTGAAGCGGCCGGTGCCCATGCCGGCGTCCAGCACCAGCCTGCCGCGCACATCGTCGGGCGTGAGCCCGGTCTTCTCGCGCAGCGTGTTCTCGGTCATGCCGTCACCACGGACGGTGTCGAGCTGCGTGGTCTTGTGGGTGTTCCACTCGAAGCTGAACGACGACACGTAGGCGTCCGAGGCCACGAAGCGCGGCACGCCCCGCACCACCGGCCAGCGCTGGCCGCAGCCGCAGCGGAAGGCCTCGGGCTCGACGGCGAGTCCGCCGCGGCAGGCCGGACAGCGCAGGAAGCGGTGCAGGGGATGGGTGACGGCGGTCGCGCTCATCGTTCCTCCACCGAGTAGGTCCGGCCGTTGGTGGTCGGATCGGAGTTGTCCGAGGTCGAGAAGTAGAGGGTCGGGCCCCAGTGCGAGTAGCGACCCTCCCCCTGGCGGCGGATCTCGTCGTGCCCGCAGTGCGGCCGCGGCATCGCCACGCCGTTCTCCAGCAGGATCAGCCGCGAGCTGGCCTCCTGGTCCGACATCAGGTGCCGCGGCAGGTCCGCCTGCCAGCAGCTGCCCTGCTCGCGGCGGAAGTCCTTGATCACGCCGCGGTAGCGGGGCCGGAACTTCGCGCGCAGCACGCGCAGCAGCGGCGGCCGGTCGATCCGGCGGGTGAGCATCAGCCAGCAGGCCGCCAGGAGCAGCCACGCCGACACCACGACGATGCTGAACCAGCGGAACAGGAAACCGGCGGGCTTGGGGGTCATGCGGGGGCGGCGTCAGCGATCGCAGTCGTACATGTCGAGCGTGGCATCGACCATCCGTTGCAGCGAGAAACCTGCGGCGACGAAGGCGGCGCCGGCCCGGCCCATGCGCCGGCACCGGTCCGGGTCGCGCAGCAGCTGCACGCAGGCGTCGGCGAGGCCGGCGGCATCGTCGCGTGCCGCCAGCAGGCCGGTCTCGCCCTCGATCAGGCACTCCGGCGCGCCGCCGACCCGGGTCGCCACCACCGGCCGTTCCAGGCTCTGCGCCTCCAGCAGCACGTTCGGCATGCCCTCCTGGCGCGAGCACAGCAGCAGCACGTCGGCGGCCCGGATCACGGTGGCGACGTCGTGGCGGCGGCCCAGCACCAGCAGCCGCCCGCGGACGCCGTGCCGGTCGATGGCCCGCTCGACCTCGGCGGCCATCGGCCCGGCGCCGGCCAGCATCACCCGCAGTCCGGGCACCGCGGCCAGCACCCGGGCCGCCACCTCCACGAACAGCAGCGGTCGCTTCTCTTCGGTGAAGCGCAGCACGCCGGCCAGGACCGGCGCGCCGTCGGGGATGCCCTGTTCGGCGCGGAAGGCGGCCACGGCATCGTCGGCGGGCCGGACCACCACGGTGGGGTCGATGCCGTTGGGCACGACGCGGAACGACCCCGCCGGCAGGCCGAGCCAGCGCTCGTAGTCGGCGCCGCCCGCCGCGCTGTTGGCGCCGAGCCGGATCCGCGGACTGCGGGCCAGGAGCCGGTAGCAGGGCTGGAAGTGCGGCCGGTCGATCGCCGGGAAGTTGGTCGGGTTGACGCTGCGGGCGCCGAGCACGATGCGGGGAACGCCGAGCAGGAGCCCGGCGATGCCGCCGGCGATGTTGGTCGGATCCAGGCTGCAGTGCAGCACGGTCGGCGCGAGACCCTGCAGGTGCGAGCACAGCCGGAACACGTCGTCGCGCAGCACCGGCGGCAGGCTCACCAGCAGGTCCAGCCGGTCGGGATCGGCCGTCAGCGCGTCCGGCGCGAAGGCCGGATCGACGCGATCCGCCGCCAGGACGCGCACGGCGCGGGCGCCGCTCAGGATCTGCCGGTAGTGGCTGCCCTCGCCCTGCAGGCCGGCGAGGCAGAGCACGGTCACCGCGAAGCCGCGGCGGTCCAGTTCGAGGGCGAGCTTGACCACCTGCCGCTCGGTGCCGCCGGCGTTCAGCGAGCCCACCACCAGGGCGATGCTGCCGCCCGGCCCGAGGCGCGGCCGGCCGGCCCCCAGGTCCTCGGCGATCCAGGCCTGCAGGGCCTCGTGGAACGCCGCCTCGTCGGCCCAGCGCGGCGCCAGGACCGCGCCCTGGCCGGCGGCGGCGGCCCGATCCCGCGCCACCGCCAGCGGCGGCAGCACGCGGACGGTGTAGCGGCGGCCGTTGCGGGTCGGATCGCTGCCGTCGCTGGCGGAGAAGAAGACCCAGCCGTCCCACACCGAGTAGCGGCCCTGACCCTTGCCGCGGATGTCGTCGTGGATCGCGTCCGGGTGCGGCAGCGGCACGCCGTCCTCGCACAGCAGCAGGCGCCAGCCCTCCTGCAGGCGGCGCCGCGGGATCAGCATGCGGCGGATCGGCGAGCGCCAGCAGTGGCCGCCCTCGGCCACGAACGGCTCCCGCAGGCGCCGTTCGTCGACACTGCCCGCCGGCTGCAACCAGCGCTGCACGCATTCGGCGACGCCGAGCGCCATCCAGCCGAGCGGCGAACGGCGCAGCGGCGCCAGGGCGGCACCGCCGGAACCGCGCACCAGCACGTCGTAGCGGCGCCGGTTCGCGACGGGGTCCGAGTTGTCGCTGGCGGCGAACACGATCGCGCCGTCCTCGACCGCGTAGCGGCCACGGCCGAGCAGCCGGACGGCCTGCACGCTGGCCGGTCCGGTGGGCAGCGCGACGCCGTTCTCGAACACCTCCACCTGACCGAGCCGACCGTTGCCGCCGCGGACCTGGGGCAGCGGGAAGCGGTGGCCGTGGCCACCCGCGGCCTGCAGGGCCATCGCCGGCATCCGGCGGCTGCGCAGCCGGTCGAGGCCGCCGAGCCGTCGTACGCCAGCCGCCGCGCGCAGTTCGACGGTGTTGCCGTCGGCCACCTCGCACCAGTGCCCGTCGAAGCGGTGCAGGAACACGCTGCCCGGCTGCGCGGCGAGTTCCAGCACGTCGGGCGCCACGGCACCGGCGTGGCACGGGAACAGCGCGATGCCAGTGGGCAGGGCCGCCAGCGCCGCCAGATCCGGCACGGCGCCGATCCGCCACCCGCTGGTCACCGCCACGAGTCCCGCGGGCATCGCCTCGAGATCCGGCCCGACCACGGCGCTGCCCGCGGGCAGATGCCAGGCCAGGGCCGGCAGGTCGCCGTCGGTGAACAGGGACACCGGCTGACCCCGCTCGCGCAGCCACTGCCACAGCCGGAGGTCCTCGTGCTGCCATGCCGGCCGCTCGACCGTGTCGAGCCGCACCGGCCCGGCGATCCCGACCGCCGGCTGGCTGGCGATGCGCCGCGCCGGCCGCGCCCGCAGCCAGTTCTCCAGCAGCAGCATCAGCCACGCCTGGTAGAACGAGAAGTCCCTGCCGCTGCGGGCGACGAAGGCCTCCCGCGCCGGCCGCTCGATCCAGTCCGCCAGCCGGCAGTCGCTGCCCAGCAGCAGATCCTGCAGCCAGCCGTTCATCCGTTCGCGGCCCCAGCGGGTCTGCACCGGCACGCCGAAGCCCATCTTCTTCCGGTCGAGCAGCTGGCGCGGGATGTAGCGCTGCGCCATCTCCTTCAGCACCAGCTTGCCCTGGCCGTTCCGCACCAGCGCGTCGATCGGCATCTGCTCGGCGAACGCCGCCATCTCGCGGCTGAGGAACGGCGTGCGCACCTCCAGCGAGTGCAGCATGCTCATCCGGTCGACCTTGGCCAGCACCGCGCCGGGCATGTAGTGCTCGGCGTCCAGTCGCCGCATCCGGTGCAGCAGCGGCAGCCGCCGGCTGCGCGCCTGGCGGCGCAGACCCGCCAGCAGCGCCGCCGTGCGCGGCGGCACGGCGCCGAACAGCTGCTCCAGGTGCCCGTCCAGGTAGACCAGGCTGCGCCCCGACCAGTAGGCGTTGCCGGCGTCCCAGGACGCGTGGGCCGGATCGCCGGCCAGGGCCGCCGCCTCTTCCTGCAGGGTGTGGAAGTAGCGGCCGTAGCCGCCGAACAGCTCGTCGCCACCGTCGCCGGACAGGCACACCGTGACGTGCTGCTTCGCCACCCGCGACACCAGGAAGGTCGGCAGGCACGAGCTGTCGCCGTTCGGTTCGTCGAGGCTGCGACCGATGTGCTGCAGCAGGTCGAGCACGTCGATCTGCAGCACCTGTTCGTGGTGTTCGGTGCCGAGGTGCTCCGCCATCTCGCGGGCGAACAGGTGCTCGGTCTCCTCGGTGCCATCGAAGCCGATCGAGAACGTCTTGACCCGGCCGCCGAGCGCCTTGGTCATCAGCGCCACCACGGTGCTGGAGTCGACGCCGCCGGACAGGAAGGCGCCGAGCGGCACGTCGGCGATCATCCGCCGCCGCACCATGCGCAGCATGATCGACTCCAGCTCCTCGGCCAGCTCGCCGATCGGCCGCGTGCCGGTCGCCGGCCCGCGCGGCTCGAAGGCGAAGTGCCGCCCCAGCCGCACCTCGCCCGCCGCGTCCAGCCGCAGCCAGTGCCCCGGCGGCAGCTTCTGCGCCCCGCGGTAGATCGTCCGCGGCGCGTCGATGTACTGCAGGGCCAGGTACTCGGCGATCGCGTCCTGGTCGACACCGTCGTCGAAGCCCGGCACCGCGGTCAGCGCGTGCAGTTCGCTGGCGAAGGCGAACAGGCCGCCGTGCCGGCACCAGTAGAGCGGCTTCTCGCCGAACGGATCCCGCGCCAGCAGCAGCTCGCGCGCCGCCGTGCGGTAGAAGCCGAAGGCGAACTGGCCGTCCAGCCGCTCCAGCGCGTCGATGCCGTTGCCCCGCAGCATCGCCGCCAGCACCTCGGTGTCGCTGTGCGAGGCGAACCGCTGGCCGGCGGCAGCCAGCTCGGCCCGCAGTTCCAGGAAGTTGTAGATCTCGCCGTTGAAGGTCAGCGCGCCCTGGCCATCGTCGAGCAGCCACGGCTGATGACCGGCCGCCGACGTGTCGATGATGCTGAGCCGGCGGTGCGACAGGGCGCAGCGGCCGGCGGGATCGACCCAGACGCCCTCGTCGTCCGGCCCGCGATAGGGCATGGCCGAGGCCATGGTCCGGGCGATCGCCGCCAGGGCCTCCCTGCCGATCCGCCCCTCGAGATCGATGATGCCGGCGATGCCACACATGTGCGAGTGCGGCGGATCTTAGGTGGGCTCCGGAACCCGGCAAGCGCGAGCCGCCCGGCGCGGCCTTGTTTGCGCCGATCGGGGCCATAGGCTGCCGGGCTCGATGTTCGCGCCCAACCGCCCCTCCGCCGGCTGCCGTCGCGCGCGGGCCGCCGCCTGACATGTGCGGGATCGCCGGGATGGTCGACCTGCGCTCTGGCCGGATGCCGGACCCGGCCACGCTCGACCGGATGGTGGACGCCATGGCGAGCCGCGGCCCGGACGACCGGGGCACCGCCATCGCCCCGCCGGTGGCATTCGGCATGCGCCGGCTGTCGATCCTCGACCTGCAGGGCGGCCACCAGCCGATGACCTCGGCCGACGGCCGGCTGCGGGTGGTGATGAACGGCGAGATCTACGCCTACCCGGAGCTGCGGGCCGAACTGGCGGCGGCGGGCGCCGTCTTCGCCACCCGCGCCGACACCGAGGTGCTGCTGCACGGCTACCGGGCCTGGGGGCTCGACGGCCTGCTGCGCCGGCTGCACGGCATGTACGCGTTCGCGCTGCACGACCTGGCCCGCGGCGAACTGCACCTCGTGCGCGACCGGATCGGCATCAAGCCGCTGTTCTGGTGCGAGCGCGACGGCTGGCTGCTGTTCGGCAGCAGCCTCGGTGCCCTGGCCGGCAGCGGCATGCTGGCGCCCGAGCCGGATCCCCTCGGCCTGCGGCTCTACCTGCGGCACCAGTTCGTGCCCGGCACCCACACCGCCCTGCGTGACGTGCACCGGCTGGCACCGGGCAGCACGCTCACCGTGCGCGGCGGCCGCGTACACGGCCCACGGGTCTACTGGCGGCTGCCCGAGAACCCGCCCGACGCAGACCCGCGCCGCGACTGGGCAGAGGAGCTGCGCACCGTGCTCGGCCGCAGCGTGCGCGAGCACCTGCTGGCCGACGTCGAGGTGGGCGTCTTCCTGTCCGGCGGCCTCGACTCGGCCACGGTGCTGGGGCTGATGCGGCAGGCAGGGCAGGGCCGCATCCGCGCCTTCACGGTCGGCTTCCCCGGCCACGACGTCCACGACGAGTCGGCGCAGGCCCGCGCCACCGCCGCCCGTTTCGGCGCCGAGCTGCGCCAGGTGCCGTTCACCGCCGACAGCGCGCGGGAAGTGGCGCCGGCGCTGCTGGCCAGCATCGACGAGCCGATCGGCGACGCGGCGTGCCTGCCGACGTTCCTGCTGGCCCGCCTGGCGGCCGCCGAGGTCAAGGTCGTGCACAGCGGCGAGGGCGCCGACGAACTGTTCGCCGGCTACGGCTATCACCGGCGCCGCGGCCTCGGCCAGAGGCTCGACGCCCTGCGGGCGCGGCTGCGCGGCGAGCCCGGCACCGGGCCGAGCGGCTTCCCGCTGGCGATGACCGCGGCGGCGGTCGAGGCCCTGCTGGCGCCGTTGCCGGCGGCACCCGGCGCCCTGGCCGCGGCCGAGGCGGCGCTGGCCCGCGCCGGCGCCGGCGCCGTCCGCGATCGGTTGCAGCGGGCGCTGCGCCAGGACCAGTCCCACTGGCTGCCGGACGACCTGCTGATGAAGGTCGACCGCACCACCATGGCTCACTCGCTGGAGGCCCGCGTGCCGTTCCTCGACCATCGCCTGGTCGAACTGGCGGCGTCGATGCCGGCCGATCGCAAGATCCACGACGGCCGCGGCAAGGCGGTGCTGCGCGCGGCGTTCGCCGACCTGCTCGGTCCCGAGCTGTGCCAGCGGCCGAAGCACGGCTTCGACCTGCCGATGGACCAATGGCTGCGGCACGAGCTGCGGCCGCTGCTGGCGGAGTCCTTCGCCGACCTCGGCGACGTGCCGTTCCTGGCGCCGGAGAGGGTCGACGCCGTCTGGCGCGCCCACGACCGGGGCGCGCGTCTCGAGCGGCAGCTCTGGTCGCTGTGCGTGTTGATCGGCTGGTGGCGCAACCTGCGGGCAACGGTGACCGATGGGGCTCTGGCAGCGCGGCACTAGCGCCCTCCGGTTCGGCCGCGACATCGGGCTGGCCACCGCCGCCGCCCTGCGTACGGCCGGCCAGCCGCCGCCGGCGCCGCCGCCCGGGGGCGCCGAGGCCACCGCGCCGCCGCCGGTCCACTTCCTGCTCGAGGGCGCGCCGCCGCACGGCCTGTCGCCGGCGGCCCGCTACCGCGCGTTCCAGTACGCGCCGCTGCTGGAGCGGCTCGGCCATCGCTGCGCGTTCTGGCCGGCCCGCCCCGCCAAGTACTTCAGCGCCGCGCCCGGCTTCCAGCGCGCCTACGCCAGCACGCCGCGGCTGGCGATGCTCTACGCCCACGCCCAGCTCTGGCGGCAGCGCCGGAACCGCCTGCGCGACTTCCGCGCCATCGCCGGCGACGGCGTCGCGTTCGTGCAGCGCGACCTGATGGCGGTGGCCGACGATCGCCTGGAGACGATGCTGCCGCTGTGGAACCGGCACATCGTCTTCGACTTCGACGACGCGATCTTCACGCTGCCGCCGTGGGTGCGCGGCGCCGACGACCCGGGCCACCGCGCGGCGATGGAACGGAAGCTCGCCCGCATGTGCGCCCGCGCCAGCGTCGTGATCGCCGCCAACGAGCACCTCGCCGCCTTCGCCCGCGCCCACAACCCGGCGGTGCGCGTCGTGCCGACCTCACTTTGCACTGAAGAGTTCTCGCCGCCGTCCCTGCCGCCGCGCAACGGCGTGCCGGTGATCGGCTGGATCGGCACCTCGGGCAACCTGTTCTACCTGCGCCAGTTGGCACCCGCCCTGCGCGCCCTGGCCGAACGCCGCCCGTTCGTGCTGCGCGTCATCTGCAACGAGGTCCCCGACCACGAGCTCGGCGACCTGCCCCGCGACCGGCTCGACTTCGTGCCCTGGCGCGCCGACGGCGAGGTCGGGCGCATCCAGCAGCTCGACGTCGGCATCATGCCGCTGCAGGACGACGACTGGTCGCGCGGCAAGGCCGGCTTCAAGCTGATCCAGTACATGGCCTGCGGCCTGCCGTTCGTGGCCTCGCCGGTGGGCGCCAATCCGGCGGTGGGCGGCGCCGACGGCGACTGCGGGCACTACGCGACCAGCGCCGCCGACTGGACCGACGCGCTCGACCGTCTGCTCGGCGATCCGGACCGGCGCGCGCGGCTGGGCCAGCAGGGCCGCGCCCGCGCCGTCCAGCGCTTCGACCGGGTCGTGCACGCGCCGGCCATCGCCCAGGCGATCGCGGAGGCCGCCCGTGCCTGACCGCTGGCTGCGGCCGCTGATGCTGGTGCCGGACTTCGACCGGATCGGCGGCTACGAGCTGCAGGCGCTGTCGCAGGCGGCCCACCTGGTGCGGCGCGGCGTGCCGGCGATGATCCTGACCAACAACCACTTCCGGCGGCCGCCGCGGGAGGTGCGCTCGGGTGTGGTGATCCAGCGCCTGGAAGGCCTGCCGCCGACGTCCGGCAACTGGGCGGCGCTGTTCCGCGCCTTCCTGACCTTCCTGCGCAGCCACCGCGCCGAGTACGACGTCATCCACTGCCACGCGCTGACGTTCCTGTCGGCCTGCTGCGTGCGCATCGGCCGCCTGCTCGGCGTGCCGGTGCTGGTCAAGGTCGCCACCGAGCGCGACGTGCGCGAGTATCGCGACAACCGCTCCCTCGAGTTCCGCCTGTTCTTCCGCTGGCTCCGCACCGCCGACCGCCTGCTGTGCCTGTCGGAACCGATCCAGCGGGAGGCGATCGCCTGCGGCTTCCGCGCCGATCGCACGGTGATCGCGCCGAACGGCGTCGACACCGAACGCTTCGCGCCAGCGGCAACCGCCGAGCGCGCCGCGGCCCGCGCCGCCCTGGACCTGCCCCAGGGCGCGGTGGCGCTGCTCTACGTCGGCCGGCTGGTGCGGCGGAAGGGCGTCGACGTGCTGCTGGACGCCCTGGCGGCGCTGCCGCCGCCCGCCGCGGCCGCGGCACGCCTGCTGGTGGTCGGCGACGGCGACCAGGGCGAGGCCCTGCGGGCCCAGGCCGCGCGCCTCGGCCTCGGCGGGCGCGTGCGGTTCTGCGGCGAGCACCAGGACGTGCAGCCGTTCCTGCGCGCCGCCGACGCCTTCGTGTTCCCGAGCCGGCTCGAAGGGCTGCCCAACGCCCTGCTGGAGGCGATGGCCAGCGGCCTGCCGGCGGTCGCCACGCGGATCGGCGGCTGCACCGACGTGTGCGGCGACGGCTCCGGGATGCTGGTGCCGCCGGACGACGCACCGGCCCTGGCGGCGGCGATCGCGGACCTGACCCTGGACCCGGTCCGACGGGCGGCGCTGGGCCAGGCGGCCAGGGGGCGCATCGACGACCACTTCGCGTTCGCCCGGGTCGCCGAGCGCATGCAGGCGATCTACCGCGACTGCCTGGCGCGGCACTGAGCCGCGCCAGGCGCATGGCTCCGGCTACAGGTTGCCGAGCAGCAGGCTCAGGCCGTTGGAGCTGATGGCGCCCAGCGCGTTGACGCCCGGCACCAGCGACGCGGTCTGGCACACCACCTCCGCCCCGATCCAGCTCGGGTTGGTCGGCATCGTCATCGGCAGCGACACCGACGGCGTGCCGAACAGGACGTGGGTGGCGTCCAGTCCGACGTACTGGAAGCAGCCGGGCATGCCGAGACCGGTCAGGTCGAGGCCCGGATCGTGCTTGGTGAAGCTCAGGATGGTGGCGCTGAGGATCGCCGAGGCCGGCACGTTCGTCGTGTCGATGGTCAGCGACACGCCCAGCACGGGCCGGGCGCTGGCCGACAGCGCCAGCGGCGGGATGTCGGCGGCCGTGCTGAACGGCATCGCCGTGGACAGGTCGCGGCTGCCGGGATCACGGGCGCCGCCGCCCGGCGTGTAGCCGGTGATGATGTTGTAGGTGGGCGCGCTGCAGGCCTGATAGCGGAACTCCACCACGCCGGTGTTGTAGATCGCCGCCTGCACCGTGCTGAGGAAGGGCGGCACGGACGGCACGGCCTCCCACATCGGCACCGCCAGCCAGGTCACGTAGACGACGCCGTTGGGCGCATCGTCGTCGAAGTGCAGCGTGCCGCCGGACGCCGGATCGAGGTCGGTCCAATAGGGCGACAGCCGAGCGCCCTGGCCGAGCAGCGTCGCCGACGTTCCGGTGGGCGTCGTCGCACCGGCCGCCGTCAGCCAGATGTGGCCGTTGGAGCCCACGAAGATCGTGTTGGTCGAGCCGCCGGGATGGTTGAAGTTGAACGACATCGGCAGCCCCACCGAGACGGCGTCGTCCCAGCTGGCCGTGGTGGTCGTGCCCGGCGCCGACAGGGTCAGCGACGGCGAGGTCGACGTGTACCACTGGTTGCTGCCCGGGGTCACCGTGTAGCCGCCGAGGCCATTGGGCGTCATGCGGATGCTGTTGGTGCCCGTCGCGCTGCCCAGGTCGAAGGTGCCCGGGCCGAAGTTCTCGTAGAACGAGACCTGCTGGTCGTAGCAGCCCGTGCCGTACTGGGTGCGCTTGGCGACGCCCGGCGGCTCCGTGTAGTCCATCTTCACCACGTGGGAGAGGTTCGTCTGGTAGCTGCCGGTGACGGCGGTGGCCGAGCTGCTGAACACGCGCGATCCGAGGGCCACGCCGGCGCCGCTGGCCAGGTCCACCGACGAGGCCGACGTGTTGGCCGAGGTGCCGGTGAAGGTGCCGGCGGCGAACCGGATCTCGATCACCAGGTCCTGGCCCAGGGTCGGGTCGTAGACGAACGGCGTCACCGGCAACGCCACGTAGAAGTTGTTGGGCAGTTGGCCGGCGCCGGCGGCGACGGTCACCGGTCCGGTGGCCTGGAAGGCGGGCGCGCCGCCCGCGTAGTTGTTGTCGAAGTTGGTGGTCAGCGAGTTGTAGTCATTGGTCGCCAGACCCATCCGGAAGTCGACGCTGGTGTGCGTGCCACCGGCGGTCGTGGCGCCGCCGTTGGCGCGGAAGTGGATCGTGTGGATGGTGATCGGGTAGTTGATGCCCGCCAGCGTCCAGTTGCTGGAGTCGTAGATGTACTGGGCACGGCAGGCGCTGTTGCCGCGGCCGAACGGGTAGGCGGACGAGCTGGTGCCCTCGACGTTGGCGAATCCGAACGGAAGCACGGCGGATTGCGCGGTCGCCGTGACGGCCGCGGCGAGCAGGGTCGCGGCGGCGAGACAGGTCATCTTCAGCATGGAAACCTCGAGAGATGGGGAATCGCGAGGCCCGGCAACGTGCCGGGGCACGCGCGCCGGGAACACTAGCCGGCGCTGCCTTGCCGTCGAGGGGGTGACATGAGGGGGCCCCTTCGGCCATAGCGCAGGACCGAATCAGAGCGCCGCCGCTACCGCGCCGCGCCCTTCGACAGCCGCTCGATGGCCCGCTGCGCGTGCTGCGCCGCCCAGCTCTCCCGCCCCCACTTGACGATCAGCGCCTGCAGCAACGGCAGCGACTGCTCCTTGCGCGATGGCACGATGCTCATCAGCCGCGCCGCGCCGCCGGCGGTCATGTCGTGGGTGTCGTCGAGCAGCTTCACGGCCAGGTCGTAGACCCGCTCCGCCGACTCCACCGAACCGGCGGCGTGGTAGACCGCGTCGCGCCGCACCTCCGGATCCGGATCGACGAACAGCTCCTGGAACGCCGCCAGGGCTCCCGCGTGCGTCTGGCCCTTGGCCAGCAGGGCCTGCGCCGCCGCCTGCTTCACCTTCGGGCGTGGATCCTGCAGCGCCGCCTCCAGCGCCGGCACCGCCGACGGCTCGCCGAGTACACCGAGGGCACCGGCGAGCGCCGCCAGCCGTGCCACATCGACCCGGTCCCGGTGATAGCGCGCCAGCAGCGCATCGGCCGCCGCCTGCTTGTCCGTCGTCACCCGACCCAGCAGCCACGCCGCCTCCGACGCCACGGAGGGATCCGCATCGTCGAGCAACGGCACCACCAGCGCGCCCACCACCGGCGTGGCCTCACGGCGCACGCTCCACGCCCGCACCGCCCGCAGGCGCAGCTCCGGCGTCGGTGCTCCGAGCAGCGCCGTGAGCACCGCCGCGTCCGCCGGCACGTCCGCCGACAGCTCCAGCAGGTCGAGCTGGCCGGCCGGCGGCAACCCCGCGAGCAACGGCGCCAGTTCGGCGGCCAGCGGCGCCAGCACGGGCTGGCGCAGGTGCGTCCAGCGCAGCAGGGTCAGGTTGCGGAGCGCTCGATCACGGCGGGCCGGATCCCGCAGCACGTCGCGCGCGACCCGCAGCAGGACATCCGCCTTGGCGCCGCGCAGCGCCTGCTCCAGGGCCTGCCGTTCCTGCTCGCCCTCGGCGGTCATCCCCAGCAGCACAGCGGTGACCGCCGGCGGCTGCACCCCGCGCGAAGCCGCGTCCAGCAGGACGGTCCGGACCTTGCCCTTGGCCCCGGCCAGCAGCTCGGCGGTGAACCAGCGCTCCGGCTCCGGCAACCGCTGCAGCAGGTAGCCAGCACTGCTCGCCTCGCTGGAATCGCTGCCCGCCGCCACCGCCAGCAGGGCGTCGACCATGCCCGGCGGCGCGTCGCGCAGGTCCACCATCTGCACCTCGCGCAACGCGTTGCTGCGACGATGCGGGTCGCCGGCGGTGAGTTCGCCGACGGCCCGGGCCAGCACGAGCGCAGCCCTCTGCCGCCGCGCCTGGTCCGCCGCGTCCCGCCAGGCCCGCACCTGCGGATCGGCCTCCGCCGCCAGCGCCTCCAGCATCTTCTCCCAGTGCTGGTGCGGCAGCGTGTCGGTCTCGGCCGCCACCAGCATCGCCGCCCGCCGCACGCGCGGGTCGGGGTGCGTGGCCCAGCGCTGCGCGTCGTTGCCACCCGGCCCGAGCGGCGCCAGGGCGAAACGGAGCGCCTCCGGCCCCAGTTCCATCGGGTCGATCTGATGGTGCGCGCCCAAGCCCTGCCGGCAGCGCGTCGCGTAGGCGTAGGCCAGCATGCGCCGCAGCCGCGCCGCCTCCGCCGCGCACTCCGGATCGGCGCCGAGTTCCAGCAGGGCGAACGCGGCGGCCACGGCGGCATCGTCGCCGAGCCGGAGCAGCGCCTGCAGGGCGGGCCACCGCTGCGACGACGGGCCCTGGCGCAGCCGTTCCACCAGCCCGTCCTGCAGGCCCGGATCCACCACCGGCCGGCTCGGACCCGGCAGGATCGCGCCGTCGCTCACCGCCAGCAGCTTCTGCTTCAGGGCCTCGTCCTCGACCAGATCCAGGGCCGGCGCCGCCGCCGGCCCGAGCCGCAGCAGCAGTTCCTGCCGCACCTGGTCCCGCATCGCCCGTGGCTCGGCCACCAGGATCGGCAGGGCCCAGCCGCAGCTTGCGTCGAAACCGCCGAACGCCGCCAGCAGGGCCGGCGGTCGCCGGCCCAGGTGCCGGCAGAGGATGCCCAGCAGGGTCTCGTGGGCGGCGGGCCCCAGCGCTGCCAGCTCGACGGCGACCGCGTCGTCACCGCCGACGAACCGTTCGATCAGCAGCGGCAGGCCGTCGTCGGGGAACTTCGCCAGGGTTGCGGTGAGCGCCGCCTCGTCCGCGTCCGACCGCTGCCCGGCCGCGGTCGCAGCGAGCCACCCGAACACCGCCGCCACCGCCGCGAGCCTGACAAGACGCATCCCGCCCAACATACTCGGAGAGTCCATGATGCCGTCGACGCCCGCTGGCCGCGCGCGCTTCCCTGCGCCCCTTTTCGCCGCGTTCCTGCTCCTGCCCAGCCTGCTGCCGGCGCAGGACCGGATCGCCGGGCTGCGCGGCACCCCCGCCCAGGCCCGCACGGCGCTGGCCGGGCTTCCTGCCGCTGCCGCCGCCGAGCCGGACGTGGTCGAGGCGGTGGTCGCCCTGCTGGCCCGCCCGGACGCCGACCTGAAGAACCGCGCGCTGGTCTGGCTGCGCGCCCACCCCGCCTGCGCCGACGCAGCGTTCCCGCCGCTGCTGGCCCTGCGCGAGCACCGTGATCCCGATGTCCTGCGCGCCGCTGAAGCCGCCATGACCGCGCTGCGCCCGCACCGGTCGATGGACCCGCAGAAGCTCGGCCGCGACCTCGCCGCCACCGATCGCACCGGCCGCGCCCGCCTCATGCAGGAACTGCAGCGCCTGCCCCAGCGCGGCCTGGAGATCCTGCCGCAGCTCGCCCAGCTCGCCGAGGACCCGCAGATCGCCACGCTGCTGGGCCGGCTGGCCGAGAACGACCGCCCGGCGGTGGTCACGGCCCTGACGACGCTGCTCACCGCCGCACCACCGCCCCAGGCGCCTGCGACCGCCAAGCCGGCCCCGCCGACGAGAACGAGCCAGCATGCGCCACAGATCGCGGCGCTGGCCTTGCTGGCCTCGCTGCAGCCCGACGGCGGCAGTCACCTGACCGCCGCCGCAGCATGGCTCGATCGCGCCTTGGCGGAGAACGACGTCGAACTGCGGCGTGCGGCGGTGCGCGTGCTCGGCACGGCACTCGGCCACGGCGCCGACACCACGGCCGCCCTGGCCCGGGCCTTCGAACACGGCGATCCCAACGGCCGCCAGGAGGTGCTCAACTCGCTGCGCAACACCGGATTGGCGGCGAAACCCCTCTGGCCTACCTTCGCCCCGTCGCTCGGCCGCATGAATCACGCCCAGGGCGTGCTGAACGTGTTGCTCGGCTTCGGCAGCGAAGCCCGCGATCACATCGACGACCTGGTGGCGGCGCTCGGCACCACCGACGACTGGACTGCCTCCATCCTCGCCGACGGCCTCTGCCAGCTCGCGCCCGAACCGCACCCGATCGCGCGGAGCCTCGCCGGGCGCCTGCAGTTCCGCGACAAGGACACCGTGGCGCGCCTGCTGCTGGCCCTGCCCACGCTGGGCGAAGGCGACACCGAGGTCGCCGCCGCCGTGGCCGGCCGGCTGCAGGACAAGGAGCCCCTGGTCCGCCGCAGCGCCATCGTCGCGCTGGGGCGGCTGCGCCGCACCGCCGGCCCGCACCTGCCCGCACTCGCCGCCGCCGCGAACGATCCCGACCCGGGCACCGCGGCCCTGGCGAAGCACGTGCACGCCACGTTCGCGCCCGACGCCGCCCTGCCGCCGCTCGCCGCCAACGATCCCCTGTTGGCGCTGGTCGCCCTGGCCATGCTGCGGCAGGACCCCACCGCCCGGCCGCCGCACGCCGTGCTGCCGGTCTTCGTGCAGCCCAACTTCCACGGCGACGGCAGCGCCGATCCGCACCTGCTGACGTCTGCCCACCGCCTGGCGGTCACCGAGGCGCTCCTCTGGCTCACGGACCAGGGCGAGAACGCCGCCCGCGCCGCCCTCTCGGTGACCCAGGGCATCGGCCGCCTGCAGACCCAGGACCGGCTCCGCGCCATGACGCTGCTCTGCCGCACGGGCGAAGGCGGCATCGCCGAGCTGTCGTTCCTGCTGCGCACCGACTGGCTGCGCCGCGAGACGCTGCAGGCGCTCGGCCAGCTCGGCCCGGCCGCCGCGGCCCACGAAGCCGACGTCGCCGCGTTCCTGCACGACCCGCGCCTGCGCGAGCTGGCCGCCGCCACGCTGCGCGCCATCGGCGGCGACGATGCACTGGCCCGCGGCCAGGCCCTGCCCGATCCCTGGCCGGCCTTCCGCACGCTGGATCGCGCGCCGAGCCCGGTCCTGGCCTTCGCCGCCGATCCACGCCACCCGGCCTTCCTTCGTCTGCAATGCCTCGAACGCCTGCGCTGGCAGCGCCCCGACGGCCGCGATCCCGCCATCACCGCCCTGCCGCCGCTCCTCACCCACCCGGGGCGCACCCTGCGCCTCGCCGCCGCCGAGGTGCTCTGCCTCGGCACCGACGCGCTGCACCAGGACCCCGAGCTGCTGCGCCTGTTCGCCAGCGGCGACGCCCACACCCGCGCGCTCGCCGGCGGCGTGCTGCGCGCCGTCGCCCGCATGCCGCTGCACCCGGCGCTGGCCCGCACGCTGCTCCGCGACGGTTCGCCGCAGCAGGTCGGCATGGCCGTCGAGGCCCTGCGTTCTCCCGACGTCGTCCTCGACCTCGCATGGCTGCGCGAGAGCCTCGCCGATCCGGAGATCGCGCCGGCCATCCTCGGCCTGCTTGGCGACCGCCCGGCCCAGGCTGCCGAACTGGTGCCCGAACTGCTGCTCCTGCTGGCCGACCGCACCCATGCCGCCGCCGTCGGCAACGTGCTGCTGCTCACTGCCGCGGGTCGCACGGCGCTCCTCGACCAACAG
>CAZMGG010000021.1:39917-56317 GCA_964565715.1 uncultured candidatus Brocadiaceae bacterium
CGGCAACGTGCTGCTGCTCACTGCCGCGGGTCGCACGGCGCTCCTCGACCAACAGGCCAGCGGCATCGCCGACACCCGCCTGCTGGCCGCGGTGGCCGAAGCCGATGCCGACGCGCGGCCCTTCGTGCCGGCCGTGCAACGCCTGCTGCAGGCGCCAGTGGGCCGCGCCAACTTCGACCCGAGCAGCAGTGCCGGCATGCTGGGCAACATCCTCGCGAAGGTGCGCTGGCTTCCCGACGACCCCGAGCGCACCGCCACCGCCGAACTGATCGCCCGACGCTGGCGCGCCACCTCCGAACGGGACCGCGCCGTGCTGCTGCCGCTGGTGGTGGCCCTGGGCCCGGCGCTGGCGCCGGCGCTGGCCGATGACCTGCACGCGATGCTGTCCTGGCAGGACGTCGGCGCGGCCTGCGGCGCCGCCGACGCGCTGGTGGCGCTCGGCGACACGGCCACCGCCACCGCCTGGCTGCAGGCGCGACACCAGCGCGGCGAGTGGGCATTGCCGCAGTACGGCAACCTCGACCTCCTGCGGCTGCGCAAGCTGCAGGCGCCGCTGATCGTGCAGCACGTGGTCGAGGTCGCCGATGCGGACCTGCTGCCGCCCATGCAGGTCCTGGGGCCGGCGCTGCCGTTCCTTGGCGCCGCCGATCGCGCGGCGCTGGCCGCCCGCGTGCTCGCCGCGGAGCCCGACGCGTCGCGCCCACCCACCATGCTGGCGGGGATCATCGCGATGCTGGTGGACCAAGCCGATGGGGCGCTGCGCGGCCACCTCGCCGCGTTCTGGAAGCGCCGTGCCGCCATCGACCCCAGGGATCCGTTCGCCGTCGCCACGGCCCGTGCGGTGCTCACGGCGGTGCCCGAGCTGGCGCTGCCCGCCACCGACCTCGGCTTCCTGGAACGCCGCGAGGTGCTGACCCAGCTCATCTTCCGGCCGCCGTCCGTGCCCACGGGCCTCGCCGTCGACCTGATCCAGTTCGCCCAGCGCGGTCAGTCGGGCGAACAGGTGGGCCGCGCGCTCCGCGCGGAAGCCGACGCGGCGTTGCCGATCCTGCTGCTCCAGCTCCAGAACGACGACGACCGGCCGGTGGCGCTGCAGGTCCTGCGCGGGCTCGGTCCCACCGCGGCCAAGGCGGTGCCGGACCTGGGCCGCTTCCTGCTGGCCAGCGACAACCTCGCCGACCGCACCCTGCTGGCGGAGGTGCTGGCCCACGCCGGACCCGCCGGCATCAACTGGCTCGAGGCCCACGCCGCCGGCGATCCGAACCTGCGCGACGCCGTGGTGCACGGCCTGCGCAGCAACGATCCGGCGACGCTCACCGCCGCCGCCCGCGCGGTCGGCGCCCTGCGCCCCGCCGGCGCGGAGCCGGTGCTGCGTCAGGTGCTGCAGCTCCAGCACGACGGGGTGACCCGGTCCTGGCTGCTGCTGGCGCTGCTGGTGAACGGCGCCCCCGGCGACGTCGGCGCCTGGCTGCACCTGCCGGGCCTGCCGGCCCCCCTGGTGCGCCGCACCGCCCTGCGGCAGTGTCCGGTGTCGCCGCTGCTGGCCGGCGTGCTGGTGGAGTGCCTCGACGACGCCGATCCCGAAGTGGCGAGCGCGGCGGCGCGGCGCCTGCTCGAAGACGACGGCTGGCGCGCACTCACCGCGGCTGCCCTGCGCGCGTTCGCGGCCCGCACCGACGACGCCGCACTGCGCACGCGGATCGAGGCGGCGTTGGGCGGCTGAGGACGGGCGCGGCCGTTCACCCCATGCAGCGCAACGACGAACACCACCACCTGTGATGATGTGACACTCCAAGCCGGAGCCACCTGCGCCGGCGACCCTCCGCCGAACCATGCGCACGCACCTCGCCACCCTCGCCTCGACCCTCGCCCTCAACCTCGCTCCGGCGCAGCAGCCCGACGGCGTGCCGGTCGAACACATCCTCCACGTCGCGCCCGGCGCCTGGGTCGATCTGGACAGCGGCCTGATCCTGCCGGCCCGCGAGCATCGCCCGTTCCACGCCGATCTGCACTTCGACCGCGATGGCCGCGGCCGGTTCGTCCTGCCGCTGCACGGCGGCGCGGCCTGCCCCGCCGACGCGCAGTCGCCCGCCGGTGACTGGTCCGACCAGCGGCTGCACCTCCCGGACCGCGGCATCGCGCCGCGCACCTGGTTCCTCCGCACCGAGCGCGGCTCGGTGGCGCGCGTCACCCTGGCGGTGATCGAGACGTACTCCAACTCCGCGGTCGTGCTGCGCTGGGTGCTGGCGCCGCCGGCCCTGCCGGTGTTCCTGCCCGCGCCGCGCGAGCTGCACGCCACCTGGCAGGACGGCGCCCTCGAACTCACCTGGCAGGGCCAGGAGCCGCGTTTCCTGGTCGAAGTCCACACCGGCAACGACGTCCGCAAGCTCACCTGCCCGAAACCGCCGCTGCGCATCGACGAACTCGCGCCCGACGGCGTGCACCTCCTGCGCGTGCGCGGCATCACCACCGACAACGTCGTCACGCTGCCGGTCGAGATCGCGGTGCATGGGCAGCGGCGGCCGCCGCGGCGCGGCAAGGTGCCCTTTCCGGATCGCTGGTACGACAACCTCGGCGGGCTCGCCTTCGCCCAGGCGCACCCCGTGGCGGAAGCCGCCGACGTGGCGTTCTATCTGTACGGCGTCTACGTGCCGGGCGGCGGCGTGCAGAAGCTCGGGGTGGGCGAGGACGCGTGGCTCTCGACCACGACGCTGCCCGAGCAGGGCTACCTGCCGGTGTACGGACGGCTCGACGACGACGACGTGCTGGCGGTGCGCACCGCCGATCGGCGCCATGGACTGCTGTGGCTGCGGCCCGACCGCACCGACCTGCGCCAGGGCATGACCGTGCACTTCGCGTTCCTGCCCGACGGCCGGCGCAGTCTCCTGCCGGCCCCGGCCGCGGCCTCGTTCCAGCCCGAAGCGGGCGGCCTGCGGCTGCGCTGGCCGGCGGTGCAGGGCGCCAGCGCCTACCGGGTGTGGGAACCGGGCCGGGCCATGCCCAGCGAGGTGCAATCGCCGGACATCCTGCTGGCGGGCCTTCCGGCCGATCGCCTGGCCACCGTGGCGATCGCCGCCATCGGCGCCGATGGCGAGTGCTCGGCGGCGCGATCGGTCGAGGTGCACACGTTCGGCGCGGGCTACCGGGTCGGCACCTTCCAGCTCGACAACGGCGCCCAGCTGGCGCAGTGCCTGGCGGAGGATCGCCATGTGGCGGTGGACTGGCACGACCCGCCGGCCGCCGCCGACCTGTGGATCAGCGGCTCGGCGGGCGGCATGTCGTCGCTGGAGTTCATGGCGCCGCACGGCACCGCCGAGGCCGGCGCGCTGCCGTTCGGCGTGTTCCCGGCGGCCGGGCAGGAGCTGCAGTTCCGCGACCGGCACCGGTTCGACGACCGCGAGCCCGACTCCGCCCGCTTCCTGGTCCGCACCCACGATGGCGGCCTGGCGAGCGTGCGGGTCGGCCGGCGCCAGGACGGCAAGGCCCGCTTCGACTACGTGCTGCGCCTGCCGGTGAAGTGACGGAGCGCGGGCGTTCGTGGGGCCGCACGGTCTGGCCAACGATCTCGGAGGGTGACCTACTCCAGCCGATCGACCTGGGGCAGATGGTCGAAGTGGAAGTCGCGCGAATAGAGCGTCAGGCGATGCTCGATGACCAGTGCGGCAATCCAAAGATCGTTGGTTGGGACAGGGGTGCCCTGCTCGCGCAGTTGGCGATACAGGTTGGCGTAGTGCATCGTGGTTTCTTCGCTGGCAAGCAGGATGTCGACCGTTGGCTTCGCAAGGAACCGTTGCAGAACGCGTTCGTTGCCCCTTGCCCTGGCACCAGCCTGGAAGCCGGCGCGCAGTTCGCCGATCACGATGAAGGGAAGACTGACAGCCTCAGCACTGGCCACTCGGTCGAGGACTTCGGCGTCGCCACGACACAGATCGACGTAGCGGTTGGTGTCCAGGGCAAGCCTCACTGCCACAACTCCGGATCGACGCGCCGCTGCTCGGCCAGGATCTGGTCCATGGCCGGATCGTCCTGCCAACTACCGGCGACATCCGTCAGGTCGCGCTGCACCGTGGGCTCGCCCTCCAGACCGAACGCTCGCAGCAGCGCCTCGATGGTGACTTCATTCAGGCTCTTGCCCTCACGGTGGGCCCGCTTGCGGATGGCCCGGTCCAGGTGCTCCGGAAGGTTGCGCAGCGTGTATTGCATGCAGAAACTGTAGGCGACGCCTGCATCGCACGCCATCTCAGCCCATCACATTGCCATAACTAACTATTAATAACCTAGTTACGACTGATTGACGACCCTGCCTGGTGGGGAGGGTCGGCGGCGGGAAGCACAAGACGCGTCCGCTTCATGCCACCAAGGCTACCTGGAAGCCCTTCACGCCAGCACTGCCGCCAGTTCCGGCCAGGCCGCGGTCACCGTCCAGCGTTCCAGCACATCGGCCCGCGCCGCGGCGCCGAGACCCTCGCGCCAGGCCGCATCGTCGCACAACCGCAGCAGCGCCGGCAGCCACGCCGGAGAGTCCGCCGCCAGCACGCCGTTCTCGCCATCGCGCACGCACTCCCGGTAGGGACCCAGCGCCGAGGCCAGCACCGGCCGGCCCACCAGCCCGGCCTCCACCCACTTCAGCTCCGACTTGGCGGCGTTGAACACACTGCCCGGCAACAGCGGCACCAGATGCACGTGCGCCCGCCGCAGCAGCGCCGGCAGTTCCACCCAGGGAACGCCCGGACACCGTTCCACCTGCGAACCGAACGCAGCCAGCGCCGCCGGCACCTCGATCTCGCCGGCCAGCAGGAGCCGCGCCGACGGCCGCTGCCGCAGCAGTCCGGCCAGCGCGCCGGTGATGCTCTGCAGGTCCTGCTGGTGCGTCGGCGTGCCGCTGAAGTAGCCGAACACCACGCCATCGCCCGCCGGCTGCGCCGCCAGCGCCAGCGTCGAACGTTCCACCATCGCCGCGCTGGCGACGTTGCGCACGACCTGCACCCGCAGGTGCGGATGCCGCTGCTGCAGTTCGCGCCGCAGCGTCGTGGTCGGCACGAGACACGCTTCCAGCCGTTGCAGCACCTCGCCGATCCGCCGGAGCTGCTGCCCGTACAGCTCGCGGCCGAGCGGCGTCATCGCCGGCGCGAACGGCAGCAGCTCGACGCAGCCCTCGTCCACCACCAGGTCGTCGACGTCGGCGATCACCTTCCGGCCACGCTCGCGGGCCAGTTCCAGGAAGCGCAGCACCGACGGATCCGCCGGAACGCGCTGCAGCACGAACACCTCGTAGCGGTCCAGATACCCGGCGAGGTCGGCGGCCGGGTGGTCGAGGATGTCGGCGTCGCGGCCGGCGAGCCGCAGCTGCTCCTGCGCATGCTCGCAACGCCAGCGGCGCGGATGGCCGGGGCAGCCCGCCACCAGCAGGGCGAAGCAGCGGCCGTCGCGGGGCGGCAGCGGTGCTTCCGCTGCGCTTTCCACCGTGCGCGCGTAGCTGCGCATCCGCCGCCAGGTCGCCCGCGGGCCCTCGGCGAACAGCGAGCGCAGCAGCAGGCGCAGCAGGGTGCCCCAGCTCTCGCCCTTGCGGGCCCACAGGAAGCGCAGGAGCGGCAGACGCAACCCCATCAGCGCCCCATCACCGTGGTGCCGCGCCCGCGCAGGCGCTGGACGAAGAGACGGAGGTACTCGCGGAACCAGGCGCGCTGCCGCCACCACAGCGGGAACCAGGAGCCGCGCCGCAGCGGCGCCAGTTCGCGTCGTGCCTGCCGGATCGCGGAGCGCTCGCGGCAGGCCTGCAGCCGCCCGCCGAGGAACGCCCGCGCCACGTCGCTGCGCCCACAGAGCGGCATCAGCAGGAGGATGCCGGCGTTGCAGAGCACGCGCCAGGGCAGGTTGAGGACGATCGCCGGCCACGGCCAGTTGACGAGGTAGGCCCAGCTGGCGTTGCGCACCGAGCGGCGGTCGAACTCCGGGCCGCGCACCTTGCGGATCGAGACGTTGAGGTGGTGGCGCACGACGGCCGACGGCACGTAGCGGATGCGCCAGCCGGTGGCGACGGCGCGGAGGGAGAGGTCGAGGTCCTCGAAGTTGGCGAAGAAGTGGTCGCGGAACAGGCCGATCTGGCGCAGCATGGCCGTGCGCAGCAGCATGGCGCCGCCGCACGCCGCCAGCAGGTCGGTGGGGTCGGCGAACGCTGTGCGGGGCGCGTGGCGGCCGCGGGGCACCGAGTCGCCGTTGCTGAGGAGGGCACCGCCGGCGTTCTCGATGCGGTCGGGGTCGTGGTGGAACACCATGCGGCTGGCGCAGATGCCGATCCGCGGGTCCTGGTGCATGGCGGCGACGAGGGCCTGGAGCCAGCCGGGTTCGGGTTCGGCGTCGTTGTTGAGCAGCGCCACGTGCGCGCAGCGGTCCTCAGCCAGGATGGCCTGCATGGCGGCGTTGCAACCGCCGGCGAAACCGCGGTTCTCGGGCAGGGCGTGCAGGCGGATGCGCTGGCCGAACTCGCAGCGGATCTGGCCCGCCTCGTCGTCGGCGGAGCCGTTGTCGACGACGTGGATCTCGGTGGTGCTGGCGTCGACGTCGGCCAGGAGTGTGGTCAGGCACGCCCGGGTGTGGGCGAGCCCGTTCCAGTTCAGCACGACGACGGCGGTGGGGTCGTTCACGCGCGCCCTGCCCCCGACGACACCGCCACCTTCTGCGCGCCGGCCAGCAGCATCCGCCCCACGACTCCGCACCGGCGCAACAGCCGGAACAGCCGCACCGCCGGATCGCGCCAGAGGAACGGCGCCTCGTCGCGCAGGAACGCAAGCTTGCGGTCGGCGGCGGCACCGTCGCCGGCTCGCAGGTCCGCCAGGGCGTCGACCAGCAGGTTGTTGCGCAGGGCCCGGCCGCGCGGCGCCCCGACCGACAGCCAGCCCGCCGCAATGCCCTCGGCGCGGGCCCATTCCAGCACCACCAGTTCCTCGCGGTAGCGCGACAGGTCCGCCACCGCCGCCGCCGTCGCCGCGCCTTCGTGCCGCCGGTACCACACCCACTCGCCGTCCACCGCGCACGCAGGCCCCGAGCACAGCAGGAGCCGCAGCCACAGCTCCCAGTCCGCGGCGAACCGCAGGTCCGCCCGGAACCCGCCCACCGCGCGCACCGCCGAGAGCCGCAGCACCACCGACGGACACACCACGAAGTTGCCCTGCACCAGCCGCCGGAAGTGCACCTCGCGATCCACGGCCGGCAGGCCCCGCCAGAACGTCGCCTTGTAGCGCTCCGCCGCCCCCCGGTGCGGCCGGCCCGCCCCGTCCAACGTCCCGGCGCGGCAGTGCGCGAACGCCGCGTCGGGCGCCCTCTGCAACGCCTCCAGCAGCGCCGCCAGCCATTCCGGGGCATACACGTCGTCCTGGTGCACCAGCGCCGCGAACCCGGTGTCGCACAGCCCGAGCGCGTGATTCCAGTTGCCGGGGATGCCGCGCGGCGCGGCGTTCCGCTCGATCCGGATGCGGTCCCCGGCCACCGCACGGGCCAGCTCCGGCGAACCGTCGGTGGAGGCGTCGTCCACCAGCACCAGCGCGAAGTCCTGCCGGGTCTGCGCCAGCAGCGACCGCAGGGCCGGCTCGAGGTGCGGGCCGGCGTTGCGGCAGGGCATGAGCAGCGTGACGGTCGCGGGCACGGGGCGGCGGAGTCTAAGCCCGCCGCCGATGGATTCCGTCGGGGACGGCCGCACAATGCGCGCCGATGGCAGGCCCGCACGCAACTCGCCGGATCTGGCCGCGCCTGGCCGTCGCCCTGCTCGCCGGGCACCTGTTGTTCTGCGCGGTGCGGGTGCCGTACGCCGCCTACGGGCAGCGCTGGCAGGCGGTGCGGGAATGGCAGCAACGGGGTGCGGCCGACTATCACCTGCGGCTCGACGACGAAGAGACGCGCCGAGTCGCCGGCTGGCTGGTGGCGACGGTGCCGATGGACGCGGTAGTGCTCTACGACGGCTCGCCGCAGGGCTGCCACCAGCAGCTGGCGGCGCTGCTGTTCCCGCGGCTGCTGGTGCACGAGTCCGCCGTGCCGTCCGGCGCAACCACCGCCACCAGCGCCGGCCGGCCGGTGTTCCGGCAGGCGCCGCCGTGGGATCCCACCGCGACCGGCACGCCAGTGGTGGTCGGCGGCCTCGAGACCCTGCGCCTGCGGTGGCGGCCGTGAACGTCGGCGTGCGCACCTGGCTGCTGGCGGCGCTGCTGGCGATGACGCTCACCGTGCTGGCCGGCGGCGGTGCGCTGCTGCTGTGGGGCCGCGTGCCGCCGTTCGTGCTGCCGGTGGCCCTGGTGGTGGCGGCGCTCGCGGTGCGGCCGCGGGACCTGCCGGCGCCGACGCTGCCGCTCCTGGGCCTGCTGGTGGCCACCACCGCGCCGCTGGTCTTCGGCGCGCTCGCCACCGACGACCGCTCGTGGGACGGCTTCACCACCTGGACGCTGCAGGCGCGCTTCCTGCTGGAAGGCGACCTCGGGCAGCCGTTCGTGCGGGACGCCGCGGTGCTGAACTGCGCCCGCGGCTATCCGCTCCTGCAGCCGCTGCTGCTGTCGCAGTGCATGCACCTGCTGGGACCGGGCGGCGGCCGCGTGGTGCTGCCGCTCCTCTACCTGCTGGCGCTGCTGGCGCTGGCGACGCCACTGCGGCAGGTCGGCGTGGCAATGCGCTGGCGGGGCGTGGCCCTGGCGGCGCTGGCGCTGCTGCCGATCGTGCTGGGTCCGGGCCACGGGGCGGCCGACTCGGGCTTCGCCGAGGTCCTGGTGCTCGCGCTGCTCACGGCGGGCGGCGGCGCGCTGCTGCTCGATCAACCGCAGCTCGCCGCGCTGGTGGCGTTCCTGCTGCCGCACGCCAAGCACGAGGGCACCCCGCAGGCCCTGCTGCTGGTGCTGGTGGCAGCCGCGCTCGGCCGGTGGCGCGCCGCGCGGGGCGCGTGCCTCGGCGCGGCGCTGGGCCTCGGGCTGTGGCTGCCCCTGCAGGCGCGGCTGCTGCCGGCGGAAGGTCCAGGGATGGCGGGGCCGTGGCTCGCGCTGCTCGGCGCGGCGCTGCCCTGCTGCGCGCTGCTGCTCGGGCGAGCGCTGGCGGGGCGACGCCAGGGGGGCACGGTGGCCGCGATCCTCGGCGTGGCCGCGGTCGCTTGGCTGGTGACCTGCTTGTGGCCTTCGGCGAGCCCCCTGCGCCTCGTGTTCGGCGCGCACGGCGGCGTGGTGACCACGCCGGCGGCGGTCGGCGACATCGTGCTCGGCATCGGCCAGCAGCTGGTGTGGGTGCGGAAGTTCGGCTTCACGTTCCCGCTGCTGCTCCTGTGCGTGTGGCTCGGCTGGCGGCGCGGCGGGCTGGCGCCGGTGCGACCGCTGCTGTGGCTGCTGCTGCTGGCCGCCGGCGGCGTGCTGCTGCTGCTGCTGACGCGGCCGCCGGCGACGCTGGCGTTGTTCCTGAAGGAAGGGCTGCCGCGCTACACGCTGCAGCTCACGGGGATCGCCTGGCTCGTCATCGCCCGCCTGCTGCACGACCTGCTGCCGGAGCGGGCCGATTCACCTGCGGCGTAAGGCAATCCGGCGCGAGTCCGCCACTGACGGGCTGGACGCGTGCGACTCCATGCGGACACTGGGCCGCTTCCCATCCCTCCACTCGGAGATCCACCATGCGCCTCGCAGTCCTGTCCGCCGTCCTCCTCGTGCCTGCCCTGGTCGCCCAGCGACCGAACGCCATCCTGGTCGACACCACGCTCGACCAGCTCTTCTCGGTCGACCTCAACACGGGAGCGGCGACGTTCCTGGTGGCGATCTCCAACCCCACCGTGCTGGCCACCGCCGCCGACCTGGCCTGGCGGCCCGACACGCAGGAGCTCTGGACCATCGACCTGTCGGGCGGCGAGATCGGCACCATCGACCTGACCACCGGCACGTTCACGCAGGTGGCCCTGTCGGGGCAGAACGGCTGGCAGGGCATGGCCTGGGATCCGACGACGCAGAAGTTCTACCTGGCCAACCAGAACTACAGCACCTACGTGTTCGATCCGGTCACCGGCGTGACCTCGCTGCTCGGGCCCACCGGCCAGGGCCTCGGCACGGCGCTCACGGTCGACTCCGCCGGCACGCTCTATGGCATCGGCTTCAGCAGCGGCGTGCTGCACACCATCGACAAGGTGACCGGCGCGACGGTGAACGTCAGCACGACCACGCCGACCAACATGCAGGGCATGGCGTTCGCCCCGGACGGCACGCTCTACGCCGTCAACACGACGACCGACGCGCTCTACCGGATCGATCCGGCGTCCGGCAACACGACGCTGATCGGGACGCACAACGTCGGCAACACCTTCGCCAAGGGCTTCTGCATCCTCGGCTCGGCGGCCTGCCCCGACGGCGCCGGCATCCGCCGCAACATGCAGCGGACTGGCAACGCGGCGCTCGGCCAGACCTTCAGCCTGAACGCGGAACAGGGCCCGATCCCGCTGCCGATGTTCCTGTTCCTCGGCACGTCGTCGACCATGATCGGCACGACGCCGCTGCCGGTGAACCTGGGCCCGTTCGGCGCGCCGGGCTGCTTCATCTACCAGAGCAGCGATTCGTCGACGTTCACGGTGACCGGCATCCCGATCCCGTTCGCGGTGCCGAACAACAACGCCTACCTGGGCTTCCGGCTGTTCAGCCAGGCGCTGGTCCTGGACCTGAACCCAGGCGCCAACGCGCTCGGCATGGTCACCACCGACATGCTGCCGATCGTCGTGCAGTAGGCCCGAACGCGTCGGGCCGGCGGCTCAGCGCTGGCCCGGCATCCGCATCTTGATGCCCTGCGGGCCCAGCGCGCCGGGCGCGGTGCGGGCCGGGCCGCCAGCCATCGCCGGCTGCGCCTGGCCACGGGCCCCAGCCCCGTGCATGCCGCCGGCCGCCGCCGCGTGGCCACCGCCCGGGGCGGCCGGGCCGGTGCCGATCCGGCGCCGCACGTCGTCGGGCCGGTTGGCCTTCGAGCAGGCCGAGTCGACGGTGATCAGCCCCTCCTGGCACAGCCGCACCAGTTCGTCCTCGAGGGTCGCCATGCCCACCGCGCGGCCGGTCTGCATCACGTTCAGGATCTGCGCCGCCTTGCCCTCGCGGATCAGCGAACGGATGGCGTCGGTGGCCACCAGGATCTCGCGTGCCGCCACCCGGCCGCCGCCGATCTTGGGCACCAGGGTCTGCGACACCACGCCCTGCAGCGTGCCGGCGAGCTGCACGCGCACCTGCTGCTGCGAGTCGGTCGGGAACACGTCGATGATGCGGTCGACGGTGGAGATCGCGCTGGTGGTGTGCAGCGTGCCGAACACCAGGTGCCCGGTCTCGGCCGCCGAGATCGCCATCGAGATCGTCTCCAGGTCGCGCATCTCGCCGATCAGGATCACGTCGGGATCCTGGCGCAGCGCCCGCCGCAGGCCCTCGCGGAAGGTCGGGCAGTCCTGACCGATCTGCCGCTGGGTGACGAAGCACTTCTTGTCCTTGTGCACGAACTCGAGCGGGTCCTCCATGGTCAGGATGTGGCCCGACTCGTGCTGGTTGATGAAGTCGATCATCGCCGCCAGCGTCGTCGACTTGCCGCTGCCGGTGGGGCCGGTGACCAGGACCAGGCCGCGGGGCTTGGCGGCGAGATCGAGGCAGATCTGCGGCAGGCCCAGGGTCTTGTGGTCGGGGATGTTGTCGGGGATCTGGCGGATCACCAGGCCGACGGCGTTGCGCTGGTGCAGCGCGTTGACGCGGAAGCGCGCCACGCCGGGCAGCGCGTAGCCGAAGTCGATGTCCTTCTCGGCCTCGAAGCGCGACCACTGCTCGGCGCTCATCAGCTGCCTCGCCAGGGTCGCGGTCATCTCCGGCGTCAGCACACCGACCTCCTGCTGCGGCACGACGCCGCCGTCGATCCGCAGCCCAGGCGGCGAACCGGCCTTGACGTGGAGGTCCGACGCAGCCTGACGAACCATCTCCTGCAGCAATCCCCGGATGTCGAGCGACACTCCCTACCCCCTTCTTCCCTGTTGACCGTGGTGAACGGGCCGAGTGTCGGCCCTTCCGACAGTTCCCTTGACGTCCGATCAAGTCGGAGTCCCGTTCCGTGACGATGAAGATCCCGCGCGGGGGTGTTCCCCGCCCGCCGCGGGGCCCAGAATCGCCCTGGCAACGTCATGACCGAACTGCAGAACACCCCTGGCGCCGGCAGCTCCAGCGAGCAGCCGCCACGCCCGGCCGCCGAAGCCCCGGCGCCGCCCCAGACGATCACCGCTGCGCTGGCGTCGCTCGATCGCCCCACCCTGTTCGTCAATCGCGAGCTGTCCTGGCTGGCATTCAACCGCCGCGTGCTCGACGAGGCGATGGATGAGTCCAACCCGCTGCTGGAGCGCGTCAAGTTCCTGTCCATCGCCAGCACCAACCTGGACGAGTTCTTCGAGATCCGCGTCGCCGGCGTCATGGAGCTGGTGGAGGCCCGCCTGCAGGGCGAGAACCCCGACGGGCTCAAACCGCAGGACGAACTGGATCTGGTGCGGGAGGCGGCCCGGACGCTGCACGACGACATGCACCGGGTCTGGCGCGACCACCTGCAGCCGGCGCTGGCCCAGGCCAGCATCGAGTTCCGCACCATGCGCCAGCTCACGCCGCAGCAGCGGGCGTGGGTCGATTCGCACTTCGAACGGGAGATCTATCCGATCCTGACGCCGCTGGCGGTGGATCCGGCGCACCCGTTCCCGGTGCTGCTCAACAAGTCGCTCAACCTGGCGGCGCTGCTGCTGGATCCCCGCCAGGCCCGGCGGCAGAACCGGCTGGCGGTGGTGCAGGTGCCCCGGGCCCTGCCCCGGGTGCTGCGCCTGCCCGACCAGGACGGCAAGCGCGTCTTCGTGCTGACCGCCGAGATCATCCAGGACCACCTGGGCGACCTGTTCCCCGGCCTCGAGGTGCTGCACTCCTGCACCTTCCGCGTCACCCGCGACAGCAACCTCGGCGTCGACGAGCACGCCACCAGCGACCTGCTCAGCTCGATCGAGAAGGAGCTGATCAAGCGTCGCCGCGGCGAGCCGGTGCGGCTGGAGATCGACCAGAGCGCGCACATGGACGTCATCGAGCGCTTCGCCAAGGCGTTCAGCCTCGACCCCGCCGACGTCTACTATTGCGAGGGGCCGGTCAACCTCGGCCGTCTCGGCGAACTGCTGTCCCTGGAGGCCGCCGAGCTCCGCGACCCGCCGGTGATGCCGCGTCGCATCGTGCAGTGGTCCAGCGCCGAGGAGATGTTCGCCGACCTGCGCGACGCCGACATCCTGCTGCACCACCCCTACGAGTCCTTCTCCACCGTCGAGGACTTCGTCCGCTTCGCCGCCCGCGACCCCAAGGTGCAGGCGATCAAGCAGACCATCTACCGCGCCGGCGCCCGCTCGGCGATCCTCGACTCGCTGATCGAGGCCGCCCAGCAGAAGAAGCAGGTGACGGTGATCGTCGAGCTGAAGGCCCGCTTCGACGAGGAGGCCAACATCCTGTGGGCGCGGCGCATGGAGCAGGCCGGCGTGCACGTCGTCTACGGCATCGTCGGCTACAAGAC
Organism: uncultured candidatus Brocadiaceae bacterium; assembly: GCA_964565715.1. Classification (GTDB taxonomy): domain Bacteria; phylum Planctomycetota; class UBA1135; order UBA1135; family UBA2386; genus CAZMGG01. The sequence goes on from CAZMGG010000021.1 coordinate 53,463, forward strand.
GCACGCCAAGATGTGCCTCGTCGTGCGCCGCGAGGACGACGGCTTCCGCCGCTACTGCCACCTCGGCACCGGCAACTACAACCCGGCCACCGCGCGCCTCTACACCGACCTCGGCCTGCTCACCGCGCGGCCCGACATCGGCGAGGAGGTCGCCGAGACCTTCAACATGGTCACCGGCTACGCCCGCGTGCCGGCCATGGAGCACCTCTGGGTGGCGCCGTTCAACATGCGCGAACGCCTGCTGGCGGCGATCGCGCGGGAGATCGAGCACGCCCGCGCCGGCCGCCCCGCCGGCATCCGCGCCAAGCTCAACAACATCGTCGATCCGCAGGTCATCCTCGGCCTCTACGAGGCGTCACGGGCCGGCGTCCGCATCCAGCTCTGCGTCCGCGGCATCTGCTGCCTGCGCCCGGGCGTGCCCGGGCTCAGCGACAACATCTCGGTGGTGGCGGTCGTCGACCGCTTCCTCGAGCACAGCCGCGTCTACTGCTTCGAGAACGGCGGCAATCCGCAGGTCTACCTCAGCTCCGCCGACTGGATGATCCGCAACCTCGACCGACGCGTGGAGGTGGCGGTGCCGGTGCTCGACCCGGAAGTGAAGAAGCGGGTGATCGACGAGGTCCTGGCGCCGAGCCTCGCCGACAACGTCAAGGGCCGGCGCGTGCTCGGCACGGGCCAGAGCGAGCGGATCGTCCGGGCGCCGGGCGAGGCGCCGTTCCGCAGCCAGCAGGCGCTGCTCGAGCAGGCGCTGAAGCTGCCGGAGACGCCGCCGGAGGGCAGCCTGCAGGCCCGCAAGCGGCGCAAGGGGAAGGGCGGGCGCCGCTAGGCGTCCCACCGGCCGATGCGTTCCGCCCTGCGCTGGCTGCCGCTGTTCCTGAGCCTGCTCCCGGTCCTGTGGATCGCCTGGGTGCTGGTCGCCGTGGTGACCTTCGCATTGCGGGCGCTGCAACAGGGCGGCAGCGTGACGCCGGCGGAGCTGCCGTTCACCATGGCGCAGCTGCCGTTCCACCTGTCGATGGCGGCGCTGCACGTCGTCGAGGTCGGACTGTGCCTGCGGCACATGAGCCGCAACCCGCGGCTCGGCCGGGAGGCGCGCATCGGCTGGATCACCGGCCTCTGCCTGGTCGGCGTGCTGGTGGTGCCGGCCTACTGCTGGCGCGAGGCTGTGCGCGGTCACGCGCCCGCCGCGGCGCCCTGACCTACCAGCGCACCGTGTCCGCCACCGCGTTGGACAGCCAGGCCGGCCGCGCCGGGTCCAGCAGCAGCGCCTGATGGTCCACCCGCAGACCCACCAGGCTGCCGTTGATCGGCACCGGCACGCGGATCTGGGCCTGACCCGCCGTGGTCGTCAGCACGCCGAGCAGCGTGAAGCCGGGTGCGAGGCGCAGGGTGCCGAACGGCGGCAGCGGCAGCGCCGCGGCACCAGAACCGATGGCCGGCACGATCACGCCGGCCCCACCGCTGCCCAGGTGGTAGTCGATGACGTAGGTCTGCCCGATCCTCGGTTCGGCGACGGTGTCCACCTGGCGCGCGAAGTTCACCCAGCAGGATCCGGCGCCGTGGATCAGGTCCAGATCGAGGTCGCCGTCCACGTCCACCGCCCACGGCAGCCCCAGCCCGGCCAGGCCAGGCACCGCGATGCGGGTGAAGGACAGGCCGCCGTCGTTGCGCAGGACCTGCAGGTCGCCGGCGAGGTCCAGGTCGCCATCCATGTCGAAGTCGAAGGCGATCACGCTGCGGGTGGCGCCGGCCGGCAGCGTCGTGGCCGTCACGTCGAGCCAGGTCCCGCCGCCCAGGTTGCGCAGGATCGTGCGGGCGGAGTTCATCAGGATCTCGGGCCTGCCGTCGCCATCCAGGTCGGCGGCGAAGGCCACGCCGCCGCGGTTCACCGGCAGGTAGTTCGGCGGCGCCACGCCGAACACCGCGTTGCCCTGGTTCAGCAGGATCCAGGTGGTGGCGTAGGCGCTGGCGAGCACGTCCAGGTCGCCGTCGCCGTCCAGATCCACCGCCTGCGCGGTGAAAGTGTCGAGCACCGGCACGCCGGCGAGGCTGGTGGCCGTGTCGTCGGTGAACACGCCGAGCCCGTTGTTCCGGTAGAAGCGTGGGCCCGTGCCGAGGTCGAACACCAGCCAGTCGACGTCCCCATCGCCGTCGAAGTCGCCGACCACCTGGTCGACGCTCCAGAACGCATTCTGCGGCAGCGCCGTGGCGCTCACGTCGGTGAACACGCCGGTGCCGTCGTTGACATGGACGCGATTCGGCAGGCTGTGGTCGTTGCACAGCAGCAGATCGAGGTCGCCGTCCCCGTCGATGTCCGCCAGGTCCACCCGGTAGGTCGCATTGCCCCAGGTGGCGCCATTGGGCGGCGTGGTCAGGCGGCCGGCGGTGGCATCGATGAAGCGGCCGCGACCGTCGTTGAGCAGGAGCTGGTTGGGGTCGTGGTCACAGCCCCGCACCAGGTCGGGATCGCCGTCGCCATCCACGTCGCCGAGGGCGAAGTCGTAGGGCGGGGTGCCGCCCGCTTGGACCGCGTGGCGGGTCGTGCGGAAGAGGGTCTGGGCGGAGAGCGCCGGCGGCAGGGCAGCGACGACGGCGATCAGGAGGGGCAGAGGCAGGCGGGTCATGAGGGTGGCCGCGTTGCAAGACCCGGACCTGGAAGCAGCGGATGGGCGGCAGCCTGCGGCAGCGGGCCCGCGGCCGCCGGCAGGCAGCGCCAGGTGTCACCCAGGGGTGACGACAAGCCCGGCGAGCAAAGAAAAACCCCTCAGAATCGCCGTTTGGCGGCCATCCTGAGGGGTTCTTGCTGGCGAGGGCGACGGGACTCGAACCCGCAACCACCGGATCGACAGTCCGGT
>CAZMGG010000022.1:0-41380 GCA_964565715.1 uncultured candidatus Brocadiaceae bacterium
TCTCGGTGAGGCGTTGCTCGGTGGCCTTGGCGATGCCGAAGTCGATGACCTTGGCCTGCGGGCGGCCGTCCTGCACGCCGACCAGGACGTTGGAGGGCTTCAGGTCGCGATGGATGATGCCCTTGCCGTGGGCGTGCTGGACGGCGCTGCAGACCTGGGTGAAGATCTCCAGGCGTTCGCCGATCGGCAGGTTGTGACGATCGCAGTACTCGACGATCGGCGCGCCCTTGACCAGATCCATCACGAAGTAGGGGCGGCCGCTGTCGGTGGCGCCGGCGTCGAGCACGCGGGCGATGTTGGGGTGGTCCATCAGGGCCAGGGCCTGGCGTTCCTGCTCGAAGCGCGCCACCACCTGGCGGGTGTCCATGCCGAGCTTGATGACCTTCAGGGCCACGCGGCGGGCCACCGGCTGCTCCTGCTCGGCCAGGAACACGGCCCCGAAACCGCCCTCGCCGATCTGCTGCAGCAGCTTGTACGGGCCGATGCGGCTGCCGGGGCCTTCGCCCAGCGGCGCCTGCGCACTCGGGACCGGGTCCTTGGTGGTGGCCGCCGGCGGCGTGCCCGCCAGGGCCGCCAGCATGGCCTGTACCCGTTGCTTCAGCTCGGCGTCGGCGCCGCACTTGTCGGCGAGGAAGGCGTCCCGCACGGTGGGCGGCAGTTCCAGCGCCCGCTCGAAGAGACGCCGCGCGTCGGTCTGCTTGTCGTAGGTCATGGGCGCACCCCTGGCGGCGGCAGCATAAGGGCTGAGTCCGCGCGGCCACGCCGGGCCTCGCGAATCGCCTTGCGGCCGCGGGCCGGACCGGTGACGCTGGCCCGCCGATGCGCGCGCGAGTCCCGTTGCTGTTCCTGTTGCTGGCGGCGGTCCTGCCGGCCCAGGGCGCCGTGCTCGACGTGCTGGACGGCGAGACGCTCTACGAGAACGGCTTCCTGCTGACGCTCGGTCACGAACTGGAACGCGGCGAGGTGCTGCGGCGCGGCAGCCAGCGGGTCGCCGACCCCTTCGGCCGGCACGAGCTGCAGCAGACCACCACGCTGGCCCTGCAGTACGGCCTGCGCCACGACCTGCAGGTGGGCCTGGCGCTGCACTGGCGCGACACCGAGCTGCGCGGCAGCGGCCTCGACCAGGGCACGAGCGGCCTCGGCGACCTGGAACTGCTGGCGAAGTGGCGCTTCCTGCGCCTCGACGCGCCGCACCGCGCCACCAACTTCGCGCTGCTCGGCGGCCTGTCGCTGCCGGTGGGCGAAGACGACGCCGGGAGCGGCGGCATCGAGCTGGAGCCCGACCTGCAGCCGGGCTCGGGCGGCGTCGATCCGGCGCTCGGCGTGGCGGTCACCCACGAGCCGGGCCGCTGGCGCTTCAACGCCGCCGCGCTCTACCGGCTGCGCACCGACAGCGATGGCGACGGCGACCGGCCCGGCGACGCGCTGGTGCTGGAGCTGGCGGCGGGCAACCGCTTCTGGCTGGAGCCGTACCCGGGCCCGTTCATGCGGCTCGACGTGGTCGCCCGCTGGTACTGGCAGGACCACGACCGGATGGACGCCGTGCTGCCGGACAGCGGCGGCGAACGGCTGGCGCTCGGCCTCAACTGGGCGTTCCGGCCGCGGCCGAGCCTCGACTTCCAGGTCGGCGGCGAGGCGCCGGTCTGGCAGGACCAGAACGGCACCCAGCCCGGCCACGACTGGGACCTCCGCTTCACCTTCGGCTACCGCTTCTGATGCCCCCAATGCCCATGCTGCCCATGCTGCGACGCCCGCTGCTCACCCCCTTCCTCCTGCTGGCCGGCTGCGCCGCTCCCGGCACCGCCGTGCAGCCGCAGGCCACCGACTTCGCCTTCCTCGAGGTCAAGCTGCGCGGTTGAACTTGAAACGAGGAGCTGCTGGGTCTCCAGCGGCTCTTCGAGGGCCTGTATGGCCCCACCCCGAGCATCGACCTCGACGAGCAGCTGGCGCGCGCCCGCGTGCCGCAGCCCGTGCAGCTCGACTTCCGCGCGCTGGCCGACGGCATCGTCCGCCAGAACGTCGGCGTCGACGGCATCGAGGTGCGGCTGCGCGGCGAACTGCAGGGCGACGCGGTGGTGATCGCCACCACCGGCCAGCGGCTGCCGGTCACCGGCGCGCGCAGCGGCGGCGGCGAGGCCCCCTGGCTCAGCTTCGCCGTCGAGGGCTTCGGTCCCGATGAGCAGGTGGTGCTGCGCTACCGCGGCGCCGGCGACAGCCCCGCGGCCTTCGACCCGCCGAGCGCCCGGGCCGCCGGTCGCTGAGCGGAGCGCCGCCGAGCATGCCCGACCGCCCCGATCCGGCTTCCGTCGAGCGCGGCGGCCTCTACACCGTCACCGCCGACGCGCTCGGCCGGGAGGGCGACGCCATCGCCCGGCTGCGGCCCGGCGACCAGTACGTGGTGCTGGTGCCGGGGCTGCTGCCGGGCGAGCAGGGCCTGGTGAAGATCACCTCGGCGGCCCGCAAGTTCGGCCGCGGCGAGCTGGTGCAGGTGACGCGACCGTCCGCGGACCGCAGCGAGCCGCGCTGCCGCCACTTCGGGCGCTGCGGCGGCTGCGACCTGCAGCACCTGCTCTACGCGCGCCAGCTCGAGCGCAAGGCCGAACGCCTGCGCGCCGTGCTGCGGCACGCGCTCGGCGACGCGGCGCCGCCGCTGCAGCCGTTCCGCGCGCCCGACCCGCCGTTCGGCCAGCGGCACAAGGTGGCGCTGCACCTGTCGGGCCGGGGGCACACGCTGCAGGGCGGCCTGCGGATGGCCCGCAGCCCCGAGCTGGTGCCGATCGAGGAGTGCCCGGTGAGCGATCCGGAGGCGCTGGGCCTCGCCCTGGACGCGGTCTACGCCCTGCAGGAGCTGGACCTGCCCGCCACCGACCGCCCCGGCGGCATCCTCCGTTCACTGGTGGTGCGCCGCGCTGCCGGCACCGGCGAGGCGGCGCTGCTCGTGGTGGCGACGCGACGCATCGTGCCGGGCCTGCAACGCCTGTGCGCGGAGCTGCAGCGACTCGGCGCCACGGTGGTCGCCGCCAACTGGAACGAGGGCGACACCGGCCGTCTGCTCGGGCCGCACACGGCGGTGCTGGCCGGGCCCGAGCGGATCCGCGAGCGCATCCTCGGCACCACCTACAGCCTGTCGCCGGACGCGTTCTTCCAGACCTCGCCGTGGGGCGCGGCCCAGCTCGTCGAACTGGTCACCGCGGCGCTGCGGCCGGGGCCGGGCGACCGCGTGCTCGACCTCTACTGCGGTGTCGGCCTGTTCGCGCTGCACCTGGCGCCGCAGGTGGCGGCGGTGCATGGCATCGAGGAGAGCCCGGCGGCGGTGGCCGACGCCGAGGCCACTGCCGCGCTGCTGTCCGCGGGCCGCGCGACCTTCGCCCGCGGCGCGGTGGAACGGCAGCTGCAGGCGCTGCGGCGCGGCCCGCGGCCGACCCTGGTGGTGCTGGACCCGCCGCGGCAGGGCTGCGGGCCGGCGGTGGCCGCGGCGGTGGGCGCGCTCGGTCCGGCCCGGATCGCCTACGTGTCGTGTGATCCGGACGCGCTCGGCCGCGACCTCGCCGCATTCGCCGCAGCCCGCTATCGCTGCACCGCGGTCACGCCGGTGGACATGTTCCCGCACACGCACCACCTCGAGGCGGTGGCGGTGCTGGAACGCGCCTGAAGGCCGGCATTGGTGGGCAGCGGCACTCCGGATAGCCTGCGCGCCTGCCCCGGAGACCCCATGCGCGCCGCCCTGCTGCCGATCCTGGCCCTCCCGTTCCTCCCCGCCTGCCTCGGCCCACGGCCCGCCGACGGCCGTCCCGTCCACACCATGAGCTTCGGCACCACCAAGGAGGGCGCCCCCGCCACCCTGTTCCGTCTCCGCAACGGCGACCTGGAGATCGACCTGTGCGACTTCGGCGCCACCCTGGTGGCGGTGCGCACGCCGGATCGGGCCGGCGCGGTGCGCGACGTGGTGCTCGGCTTCGACGACGTCAGCGGCTACCAGTCCGAACGCAACCAGTACTTCGGCTGCACCACCGGCCGCGTCTGCAACCGCATCGCCAACGCCCGCTTCACCCTGGATGGCTACGAGTACCTGCTGGCCGCCAACAACGGCCCGCACCACCTGCACGGCGGCGGCCCGCGCAGCCTCGACAAGGTGCTCTGGCGCGGCTCGGCGACCGAGCGCGACGGCGTGCCCTCGGCCACGTTCCGCTACACCAGCCCCGACGGCGAGGAAGGCTATCCCGGGCGTCTCGACATCACCGTGCGCTACAGCCTGCCGAACCCGCACGAGATCCACATCGACTACCACGCCCGCACCGACCAGCCGACGCCGGTCAACCTCACCAACCACGCCTACTGGAACCTGGCCGGCCAGGGCGGTGCGACGATCCTCGATCACGAACTGCAGGTGCTCGCCGACCAGTACACCCCCACCGACGACACGCTGATCCCCACCGGCCAGCTCGCCAGGGTGCACAGCTCGCCGCTGGACTTCCGCCAGCCGGCCCTGATCGGCGGCCGCATCGCCCAGCTCGACGCCACCGGCGCCCGCGGCTACGACCACAACTACGTGCTGCGGCCGGGCAGCGGCCTGCGTGCCGCGGCGACGCTGCGCGACCCGGGCTCCGGCCGCACGCTGACGATCCTGACCACCGAACCCGGGTTGCAGTTCTACTCCGGCAACTTCCTGCACGGGCAGACCGGCAAGGGCGGTGCGGTCTACGCCCATCGCAGCGGGTTGTGCCTGGAGACGCAGCACTTCCCCGACTCGGTCCACCACGCCCACTTCCCCAGCGTGATCCTGCGGCCGGGACAGGACTACCGGACCACGACGGTGTACCGCCTGACGGCGGAATGAGCCGGCGCGCCGGCTAGGAGGCCACCGGCGCCGCCGGCAGCGGCCGGCCCTGCAGGCAGCGGGCCAGCGTGCGCAGCAGGATCTCGCGGCGCACCGGCTTGCGCAGGAACGCGTCGCAGCCGACCCCGAGGCACATCGCCTCGTCGGCGGTCTCGCTGCGCGAGGTCATCGCCACGATCGGCAGCCGGCAGCCCTGCTGGCGCAGGATGCGCACGGCCTCGTGGCCATTCAGGATCGGCATCATCAGGTCGGTGACCAGCGCATCGTAGGGCTCGCCGGCGCGCTCGGCGGCGAGCACGCGCTGCACCGCCAGGTCGCCGCGCTCGACCATGTCCACCACCGCGCCGGCCTTCTCCAGCACGTGCCGCAACAGGAGCTGGTTGTCGCGGACGTCCTCCGCCACCAGCAGGCGCGTGCCCTTGGGCAACGCGGCCTTCACGCCACGCCCACTCTCCGGCACCCGCAAGGGATCCACCCACGGCGCGTTCGCCACCGCCGGGGCCGGGATCGCCAGCGCCACCGCCAGACCGCGACCACCGTCGGGCTGCACCTGCAGCCGGCCGCCGATCAGGCCGAGCAGGGTCTGCGCCACCGCCATGCCCAGTTCGGGCCGGCCGACGGCGTCCCGCACCGCGAAGGCGCCGATGTCCTGGTCGCGTGGCACCGGCCCGGCATCGGCGGCGCTCACCCGCACGCACAGGGCGGCGGGCGCATCGCCGTCGCCGCGGTCGCGATAGCTGACGGAGACCTGCACCGGACCGGACCGGCTGCGGCGCTGCACGTGCAGGATCGCCGCCTGCACGATGCGGCGCAGGACGGCGGGCGCGACCTCGATCGCGTCCGGCACGAAGCTGCTCCAGGTGGTGCGCACGGTCATGCCCTGGCCACCGGCGCGGGCCTGCTGGTCCGCCACCAGTTCCGAGATCGCCGCCACGGTGTGCACGGCCTCGGCGACCGGCAGCGGCAGCCCGGCGTCCAGGCGCACCAGTTCGGCGTAGTCGTGGACGAGGTCCTGCAGATGCGAGCAGTGGTCGAGGATGCCGTTCAGCGCCTCGGCCTGATGGGCTTCCAGCACGGTCTCGCGCAGGATGTCGGCGAAGCCGGCCACCAACGACAACGGCAACCGCAGCTCGTGCAGGAAGGCGCTGAGGAGCGACCCCTGGCTCGGATGCGATGGCTCGGGCGAACCTGTCACGGACACCTCGGTTGGCGGAACGGTGCCTGCCGGGCGAGATGCAAGGCAGGCGCGAGGTCCCTATCGACCCGCAGCCGGCAGCGACCTTAGCCCTGCTCTAGCGCAGCAGACCGCACTCCAGGATGCCGTCGGCCCCGGCGGTGGCGTCCTCCCAGACCAGCCGGCGATCCTGGCCCTCGCCCTCGACGCTGACCGAGACGACCGTGCCATCGGCGGACCGGCCCACCGCCCAGTCCGGGCGCTGCAGTTCGCAGGCGGCGACGAACGGCGGCGCCGTCGGGCTGCGTTCCAGGCCCTGCAGACGACCGTCCTTGGCCCACGCGCCCTTCAGCCAGCGGCCGTCGGCGACATCGACCCAGAACCACGACTCGCGCGCGCCGGGATCGGTGCCGGCGAACTCGATCCGCGGCGCGGTGGCGCCGCCGGTGGCGGCCCGCAGCGCCGCCCGGGCCCGCACCAGCGCATCGTCGCCGGCGAACGCGGCGGCGGCGCCGGCATGGTCGCCCTGCTGCAGGCGGGCGATCGCCGCGAGGCCCGCGTCCTCGCAGCGGCGCAGTTCGGCGGCCTCGGCGCCGTCCGGCCAGCGGCCGAGTGTGGTCCGCGCCGACGGCTGCAGGCCGAGCCCGAGCACCGTCAGCCGGTCGCCGTGGGCGGTGACGACGAAGCGGCCGCCACCCGGCGCGGCGAAGGTGCCGACGAAGCGCACCGCCATCGCCGACGGCGGCCCGGTCAGCGGCGGCGCCGCCGGCTCGGGCTCCGGCCTCTCCGCCGGCTTCGGCTCGGGCTTCGGCTCGGGCCGCCCCTCGCCTGGGGGCGGCGGCGCCTGCCCGGCCAGCACGCGCGCCAACGCCCCCTGCAGGCGCTGCAGTTCGGTCACCTGATCCGACAGCAGCACGATCCAGGTGCGGGTGCCCGGCACCAGCAGCACCCGGCTGCGGTAGCCCTGGGTCACGCCCGCCAGTTCCACCAGTTCGATCCCGCCGAACGAGCGGCGCGTCACCGACCAGGCATCGCGGCCGTCCAGCGGCCGCAGCAGCACCGCGCGATCGTCGTCGTCCAGCACGCGGCCGCCGAGCAGGGCGTCGAACCAGGCGTGCAGGTCGAGCCCGGTGCTGATCACGCCGCGTGCGCCGCGGGCGGCCCAGGTGAGGTCCGCTGCCAGCACGCCCTCGCCGTCGGGATCCCGCGGCGACCGCCGCAGGCTCTGCCGGTTCTTGTCCAGGCGGCGATCGCCGAGGCAGCCGGTGTCGTCCATCCGGGCCGGCTGGAACACGCGCTTGTGCAGCAGCTCCTCGAACCTGCCGCCGCCGACGGTCTCCAGCACCGCCGCCAGCAGGATCATGTTGGCCGCCGAGTAGCGCACGGTCGCACCCGGCTCGTCGTCGAGCTTCGCCGCCAGCAGCCGCTCCACCGCGGTGCGCAGCACCCGGGCTGCACCGTCGTCCAGTTCCACCTCCACCGGCAGCCCCGAACGGTGCTCCAGCAGGTGCCGCACGGTCAGCTTCGCCTTGTCCGCCGGCACGCCGCGCAGGTAGCGCCCGACCGGCTCGTCCAGGCGGAGCTTCTTCTCCTTCTGCAGCCGCAGGGCCAGCGCCTGGGTGAAGTGGCCGGCGAAGCTGCCGGTGTCGTAGAGGATGCGGGGCCCATTGGCGAGCTGCGCGCCGTCGGCGCTGCCGTAGCCCTTTGCCAGACAGAGTTCACCGCCGCGGGCCACCACGACGCAGCCCCAGAAGTCCGGCATCGTCGCCAGCACCGTCGCATCGAGGTCGCGGCCGAGGTCGCCCACCACCACCGTGCCGTCGCCGCGCTTCTGCGCCGTCGCCGTGGCGGCGAGGATCGCCGCCAGGACCAACACCAGGAACAGGCGGAGGGGGCGCGGACCGGCGGAAGGCACGGGCGGATCATGCCGCAGGCGCCCGGCCGCACCAACCGCCAGGCCTACAGGTAGCGCGTCCAGCGATGCCGGCAGGCCTGCTTGTACCAGCGGTACAGCCCGCACAACGGCGTCAGCAGGACGAGCACCACCAGGGCGGCGAGCCAGCTCCGGCCGGCGCCGCCCATCGGCAGCACGCCGAGATGGGCCAGCAGCCCCAGCAGCGGCAGATGCACCAGGTAGAAGAACAACGGCACCTGCCCCACCACCAGCAGCGGGTTCCAGTGCTCCAGCCGGCCGCCGAGCCGGCGCTGCACGGCCAGCAGCAGGGCCAGCAGCAGCGCCATCAGGCCCAGTTCCATGCCGAGGAAGGTCAGGCTCGGCGGGTACTTGCTGCAGTGCAGCCATTCCAGCAGCGAGCCGTCCTGCCGCGGCAGCAGCATGTTGCCGAAGCCGTTGCCGAGCCGCAGCGCCGCGAACACCAGCAGGCCGATGGCGCCGGCCAGCAGCAGCAGGCGGATCGGCGTGCCGTCCGGTCGGGCGAGGTGCCGGCCGAAAGCATGGCCGAGCAGCATCGGCGGCAGCCAGGGCAGCGCCGGGTACATCACCAGCAGGCCCGGCGGCCAGTCGTCGAAGCCGCCGCCCCAGCCGCCGCTGACCAGGAGCCGCAGCACCAGGCCGGGCTGCCGTTCGGCCGTCGGCGCCAGCAGCGCGAACGCGACCTCGCAGCCGAGCGCGAGGCCGACCGCCGCCAGCACCAGCCCGCGGGTCGACAGGCGCCGCAGCACCGCCATCGCCATCATGCCGGCGCCCAGCGCGTAGAGCACCTGCAGCATCACGCCGAGGCCGGGGATGCCCTGCCGCCAGAAGAACGACATCACGGTCACCTCCAGCCCGATCAGCACGGCGCCGCGGGCCAGCAGGTGGCGGTCGACGCCTGCAGCGCGCCGGGCCGCGCTCAGCGCCATCGCCGTGCCGGCCAGGAACACGAAGGTGGGCGCGCACAGGTGCGTGCACCAGCGGGTCAGGAAATCGGCGGTGCGCAGGGCCTCCTGCGGCAGCAGGCTGCCATCGGTGCTCTGGTGCCGCGGATTGCCGAGCGCGTCGGCGTGGTCCACCACCATCAGGGCGATGACGAAGCCCCGCAGCCAGTCCAGGGCCGGCAGGCGCTGCGCCTTGGCGGCGGGCGCGGAGGGCGCGGCGGTCATGCCGGCAGGATGCCGGCCGCCGGCCCCGGCGCAACGAGCAACGGCGCTTCCCGGGCCCGCCGTCGCGCGAGCCCGGCCGGGACGCCACCGGCTCACGGTGGCGGAAGGCCCGCGGCGGTTCCACAATCCGGCCATGCCGCAGGTCCTCCGGATCGTCGAGGTGGCGCTGGCGCAGACGCCGTGCCGCACGCGCCTGCCGTTCCGCTTCGGCGCGGTGACGCTGACCGCGGCGGCACTGCTCACCTGCCGCGTGCTGGCCCGCGGTGCCGACGGCCGCACGGCGCAGGGCTGGTCCGCCGACCTGATGGTGCCGCGCTGGTTCCGCAAGGATCCGACCCGGCCGATCGAGGCCGACGTCGCCGCGCTGCACGACGCGGCGCTGGGCGCCGCCCGCGCTGCCGTGGCCCGCACCGCGACGCGCCCGGCGACGCCGTTCGACCTCTGGCACGAGCTGTTCGCCGAGCGCGTGCTGGCGCTGCCCACCGGCGCGCCGGACCAGCTCGAACGGGGCTTCGGCGTGGCGTTGCTGGAACGGGCGGTGCTCGACGCGTGCTGCCGGCTGCTGGCGCGGCCGTTCGCCACCGCGCTGCGCGAGGACGCCTTCGGGTTCTGCCCCGAGGCGATCCACGGCGACCTCGCCGGCTGGGACTGGCGCGCGGCACTGCCGCGGCCGGCGGAGCGGATCGCGCTGCGCCACACCGTCGGCATGCTCGATCCGCTGCGGACCGCCGACGTGCCGGCCGGCGCCCGGATCGCCGACGGGCTGCCGCAGGCCCTCGAGGAGGACATCGCCGCCTACGGCCTGCGCTGGTTCAAGGTCAAGGTCGGCCAGGGGCACGCCGCCGACCGCGCCCGCCTGCTGTCCCTGGCCCGGCTGTTCGCCGATCTCGACCTCGAGGCCCAGCTCACCCTCGACGGCAACGAGCAGTTCGGCGACCTCGGGGAGGTGGCGGACCTGCTGGAGGCGGTGGCGCAGGAGCCGCTCGGCCGGGCGCTGCTGCAACGCCTGCACCTGATCGAGCAGCCGCTCGCCCGCGCCGACACCTTCCGGCCGGAACGGCACCGCGAGCCCGACCGGCGCCGGGTCGCCGCGTTCGCGCCGCTCATCCTCGACGAAGCCGACGCCACGCCGGACAGCTTCCGCCAGGCCCTCGGCCTCGGCTACCGCGGCGTCTCGGTGAAGAACTGCAAGGGCGTGTTCCGCGCCATCGCCAACGCCGGCCTCTGCCGGCTGCAGCCCGGCCGGCTGCAGTCCGGCGAGGACCTCACCAACCTGCCGGTGCTGCCCCTGCAGCAGGACCTGATCACCATGGCGTGCCTGGGCCTGCCGCACGTCGAGCGCAACGGCCACCACTATTTCCGCGGCCTCGACCACCTGCCGCCGCCCCTGGCCGAAGCCGCGGCAGAGGCGCATCCGGACCTGTATCGCCCGCTGGCCCCGGGCCACGCCCTGCGCATCGAGCGCGGCGAACTCGGCCTCGGCAGCACGCTCGCCGCCGTGGGCTACGGTCACGCCCTCGACGGCCACGCCGACCTGCTGCACACCGTCGCGGCCAGTTGAGGAACTGACCCGAGAACTGTTGCGCGCCCCGGGCGGCCGGGCACAGTCACCGGCCGTGCACTTCCCCGCGCCGGGTCACTTCCGTTCGGCGGCCGAGTTCGCGGCCCACCTGCAGACGCTCGATCCGGACTGGCGGATCACGGCGGAACCGGCGGCGGCGGCCGCCGCCCTGGCGCAGCCGATCGAGGTCTTCGGGCGGCGGCTGCCGAATCGCTTCGCCTGCCATCCGATGGAAGGCTGGGACGGCACCCAGGACGGCCGCCCCACCGAGCTGACCCTGCGCCGCTGGCGTCACTTCGGCGCGTCCGGCGCGGCGCTGGTCTGGGGCGGCGAGGCATTCGCCGTGCAGCGTGACGGCCGCGCCAACGCCCGCCAGCTCTACCTGGAGCCGCGCGGCGACACCGCCGCCGACCTGCAGGCGCTGCTGGCGGCGCTGCGGCAGGGCCGGCAGGAGCACGACGGCGCGCAGCTGGTCGGCCTGCAGCTCACCCACTCCGGACGCTTCGCGCGGCCCGACGGCCCGCCGGCGCCGCGGCCCGGCTTCGCCCATCCGCTGCTGGCGAAGAAGCACCCGGCCACCGCCGGCGCGCCGCTGCTCACCGACGCCGAGCTGGAGGGCATCGGCGAGAACTTCGTGCGCGCGGCGGTCCTGGCGCAGCGGGCCGGCTTCGACTTCGTCGACGTGAAGTGCTGCCACGGCTACCTGCTGCACGAGCTGCTGGCGGCGCGCCACCGGCCCGGCCCCTACGGCGGCGACCTGCGGGGCCGCACGCGGCTGTTCATCCGCATCGTCGAGGGCATCCGCGCCGCCTGTCCCGGACTCGGCATCGGCGTGCGGCTGTCGCTCGGCGACACGGTGCCGTTCGAGCCGGAGCCCCAGACCGGCGTCGGCCGGCCGATGGCGACGCCGCTGCCCTACGAGCACGGCTTCGGCGTCGATCCACAGCGACCGGAACGCTTCGACCTGAGCGAGCCGCTGGCCTTCCTGGCCATGCTGCCGGGGCTCGGCGTGCCGATCGTCAACGTGACGCTGGGCTCGCCCTACTGGAACCCGCACCTGCAGCGGCCGGCGGCCTATCCGCCCAGCGACGGCTACCAGCCGCCGGAGGATCCCCTGCGCTTCGTGCGGCAGCACCTGCTGGCGGTGCGCACAGCGCGGCAGGCGCAGCCGGACCTGCGGCTGGTCGGCACCGGCTACACCTACCTGCAGGAGTGGCTGGGGCCCGTCGCCGGCCACGAGGTCACAGCCGGCCACGTCGACTTCGTCGGGCTCGGCCGCATGCTGCTCAGCTACCCGGACCTGCCGCGCGACCTGCTGGCCGGCCGGCCCGTGCAGCGCAAGCGCCTCTGCCGCACCTTCAGCGACTGCACGACGGCGCCGCGCAACGGCATGGTATCGGGCTGCTTTCCGCTCGATCCGTTCTACAAGGAGCGACCGGAGGCGGCGGCGGTGAAGGCGCTGAAGAAGGGCGGACCGCGATGAGCCGCGCGCCCGTGCCGGAGCCCGCGGGCGACCCGGCGGCGCTGGCGGGCGCCGACCTGCGCGCCGTGCAGCGCGGGCTGCGGATGGCGACGCCGCCGGACCCGGCCCAGCTCGCCGCCGAACGGGCGCACCTCGAGGCCCTCGCCCGGCAGCCGCGCCACCGCCGCTGCCTCGGCTACCTCAGGCTGGTCGGCCCCGGCTACCTGCAGAGCGCGATGACGCTCGGCAGCGGCACCGCCGCCAGCTGCCTGTTCGCCGGCGCGGTGTTCGGCTACCGGCTGCTGTGGGTGGCGCCGCTGGCCATCGTGCTCGGCACCGTGGTGCTGTCGGTGGTCTCGCACCAGACGCTGTCCACCGGCCAGCGGCCGCTGCCGGCGATGGCGCAGCACGCCGGCCGCTTCTTCGCGGTGGCCTGGGCCATCGCCGCGGTGCTGGCCTCGATCGTCTGGCACTTCCCGCAGTACAACCTCGCCGCCGCGGCCCTGGTCGACGCCGGCGATGCGCTGGGCGTGCCGGGCCTGCCGCCGATGGCCGGCAGCGCCCTGGTGCTGGTCTGGGCGATCCTGCTGTCGCTGCTCTACGGCCGCAGCCCGCGGCTCGTGCGCTGGTACGAACGCGTCCTCAAGTACACCGTCTGGGGCATCGTGCTCAGCCTGCTGTGGGTGGTGCTGCACACCGACACCGACTGGGGCGCGGTGGCGCTCGGCTTCGTGCCGTTCCAGTTCCCGCCCGCCGTGGGTTCTGTCAGCAGCCTCGAACTGGCGGTCAGCGGCCTCGCCGCCGCGATCGGCGTCAACATGCTGTTCCTGTATCCCTACAGCCTGCTGGCCCGGGGCTGGGGCCGCGAGCACCGCGAACTGGCGCGCTTCGACCTCGTCACCGGCATGGTCGTGCCCTACACGCTCGCCACCGCACTGCTGATCGTCGCCAGCGCCAACACGCTGCATCAGCAGGGCGTGGCGGTGGCGCCGAAGAGCGACATCGGCACCCTGGCCCGCGTGCTCGGCGACGTGATCGGGCCGGTGGCCGGCCGGCTGATGTTCGACCTCGGCATGACGGCGATGGCGCTCAGCACCATCACCCTGCACATGGTGGTGTGCGGCTTCGTCGCCATGGAATGGCTGGGCCTGCCGTTCGGCAGCCTGCGCCAGCGCCTGTGCACCCTGCTGCCGGTGCCCGGCGCGCTGGCGCCCTGGTTCTGGGCCGACTACGCGGTGTGGCTGGCGGTGCCGACCACCATCGCCTGCGGCGCCCTGCTGCCGCTGGCGTGCCTCGGCTTCCTCCGCCTGCAGCGCAGCCGCGCCTACCTCGGCGCCGACCAGCCCATCGGCTGGCGGCACCTGGCGGTGCAGTTCCTGCTGCTGCTGTCGATCGGCGTGCTGACCGCGTTCCTCGGCCTCTACCTCTGGCAGAAGGTGCGCTGACCGTGCCCACCCAGGAACCGAGCCTGCGCCTGTGCTACGCCGCCACCCACGTGGTGATGGACAGGGCCTACGCCCGGCTCGGTCACAGCCTGGAGCAGCCGGGCGACCCGCAGGCGATCGCCGAACACATCGACTGGCGGCAGACCTTGCGGCTGCGGCAGTTCCTCGCCGGCCACGGGCTCGGCATCGCCGAGGCGATGGACACCGCGCAACGCTTCCACCTGGGCTGGCCCGGCGCCCGCCGCCTGATCGCCGAGTGCGGCGCCCTGCGGCCCGCGCCCGGCTTCTGCGCCGGGGCCGGCACCGACCACCTGCCGGCGATCCGCGGCCGGGCCGACCTGATCGACGGCGTGGTCGAGCAGTGCCGCTACATCGACTCGCACGGCGGCATCCCGGTGATCCTGCCGATGCCCTGGCTGTGCGCGCAGCAGGCCTCCCCCGACGACTACGTGGCGGTCTATGAGGCGATCGTCGCCCAGGTGCGCGGCCCGGTGTTCGTCCACTGGCTCGGCGAGATGTTCCTGCCGGCCCTGCGCGGCTACTTCCCCGGCGACAGCTTCCAGCGGGTGATGGCGCTGGACCCGGGCAAGGTCCGCGGCTGCAAGCTGTCGCTGCTCGACGCGGCCTTCGAGGTGCAGACGCGGCGCGAACTGCTGCCGCGCGGGCAGATCGTGCTGACCGGCGACGACTTCCACTTCGGCCGCATGATCCTGGGCGGCGACGCGCACGTGCCCGGCGCGCCCGCCGTGGTACCTCCGGTCACCGGCGAGACCACGATCCAGGGGCAGCGCGTGGCGCTCGGCGACTTCAGCCACGCGCTGCTGGGGATCCTGGATGCGATCGCGGCGCCGACCGCGCTGGCGCTGCAACGGCTGCGGCAGGGCGACGCCCAGGGCTTCCTCGCCGTCATGGATCCCTGCGAGGAGCTGGGCCGTCACGTGTTCGGCGCACCCACCCGCCACTACAAGGCCGGTCTCGCCTTCCTGGCCTGGCTCAATGGTCTGCAGGACGATTTCACCCTGGTCAACCACGAGGAGCGCGCCCGGGACCGCGCCCACTACCTGCGCGCGGCCGAACTGGCCGGGCACGCCGGTGCCATCGCCGACGCGCCGACCTTCGCGACCCGGCTCGCGGCTTTTCGACGCGGTGGCTGAGCGGCCCGACAGCGCCGCAGCCGGTCTAGAAGGCCAGCGCCGAGCCGCCCGAGCGGTGGTCGCACACCGCCAGCCGTTCGCCGTCCGGCAGCACGGCGATCGCCTGGCAGCGGCCGATCGACATCGACCGCTGGGCGAACGTGTGCCCCAGCGCCGCCAGCGCCTGCCGCACGTCCGGACTCAGCGCCAGGTCCTCGTAGCTGAGGTGATCGGGCTTCCACTGGTGATGCACCCGCGGCGCCCGCACGGCCTGTTCCAGCCCCATGCCGTGGTCCAGCAGGTTCACCAGCACCTGCAGCACGGTGTTGATGATGCGGCCGCCGCCCGGGCTGCCGAGCACGAAGCGCACCTGCCCGTTCTGCACGACGATGGTCGGCGTCATCGACGACAGCATCCGCTTGCCCGGCGCGATGGCGTTGGCCTTGGCGCCGACCAGGCCGAACATGTTCGGCACGCCGGGCTTGGCCGAGAAGTCGTCCATCTCGTTGTTGAGCAGGAAGCCCGCACCTGCCACCACCACGCCCGCCCCGAAGGTGCCGTTGATGGTCGTCGTGCACGCCACCGCGTTGCCGTCGCCGTCCACCACCGAGAAGTGCGTCGTGTCCTGGCTCTCGTCGGCGCCCGGCGGCAGCCCCGGCGCCACCTCGCTGCGGCCGTCGGTGCGCAGCGTCGCCCGCAGCGTCTCGGCGTAGTCCTTGCTGATCAGCCCCTCGATCGGCACCGGGTAGTGGTCGGCGTCGCCGAGCCAGCGCGAACGGTCGGCGTAGGCCCGACGCATCACCTCGGTGAGCAGGTGGATGCTCCGGCTGCCGCCGAAGCCGAGCCCGCGCAGGTCGTAGGGCTCCAGCATGTTCAGCATCTGCAGCACGGCGACGCCGCCGGACGACGGCGGCGGCATGCCGAGGATCTCGTGGCCGCGGTAGGTACCGCGCAGCGGCTGCCGCTCGGCGCAGGCATAGGCCTTCAGGTCGTCGGCGGTGACGTAGCCGCCGTCCTGCTGCATCTGCGCGACGATCCGCTCGGCGGTCGCGCCCTCGTAGAACCCGGCGGGCCCCTGCTCGGCGAAGCGTTCCAGCGTCGCCGCCAGGTCCGGCTGCAGCAGCACGTCGCCCTGCCGCAGCGGCTCGTCGCCGCGGAAGAACACCGCCCGGCTCGACGGGAAGCGGCCCAGCAGGTCCTTGTGCTCCTGCAGGTCGCGCGCCAGGAAGTGCGTCACCGGGATGCCCTCGCGGGCCAGCCGGATCGCCGGCGCCGCCAGGTCACCCAGCTTGCGGGTGCCGAAGCGAGCCAGCGCCGCAGCCAGCCCCGCCGGACTGCCCGGCACGCCGGCGGCGGTGGCGCCGGTCAGGATCCGTTCCTGGTCGACGGTGCCGTCGGGCTTCAGGTAGAGGTCGGCGTGGGCCTGGGCGGGCGCCTTCTCGCGGAAGTCGAAGGCGGCCGCCGTGCCGTCCTTCATCCGCACCACCAGGAAGCCGCCGCCGCCGAGGTTGCCGGCCTGGGGATGGGTGACGGCCAGCGCCAGGGCCACCGCCACCGCGGCATCGACGGCGTTGCCGCCCTGCCGCAGGACCTGTAGGCCGATGGCCGCGGCGTGCGGCTCGGCGGCCACTACGGCGCCGGAACGACCGCGCGCGACGAGGTCGTTGGGCGGGGCAAGCGGCGCCAGCAGGGCCGGCCCCGGCAGCAGGAGGACCGCCGCCAGCCCGAGCGCGCGGGCGCGGCTCACCGTGCCGCTCACCGTTCGTTGCCGCCGAGTCCCTCGGCGACCTGGCAGCCCTGCTCGCGCAGGTAGGTCATCACCCGGTCGATCTCGGCGTTCTCGCCTTCCAGCTCCAGCGCGATGAAGCCGCCCTGGTCGGTCACCGAGGCGCCGCGGATGTTCACGATGACCTCGAACTTGCGGTTGATCCGGTAGAGCAGGGGCTCCCGGACGAGGTCCTGGGTGAACTCGAAATGGATGTTCTTCTTGGTCTTCACTCGCGACCGGGGGTCAAGGGTCAGGGCGGGAGCATACGGGCTGGGCCGGGCAAGGCGCCCTTGAAAGGTCGGAGGCACCGGCTACCTTGGCCGCCCTTCCGGTCCCGTAGCCAAGTGGTTAGGCAACGGATTGCAAATCCGTCTACCGCGGTTCGATTCCGCGCGGGACCTCCATTCCCCCCGCCGGCGCACGCGGGCACTCAGCCCAGCAGCATCGGCGCGCGGATCTTCTCGGCCACCGCCTCACCGAGCAGCGCCGACACGATCGCCAGGGCGAACGGGAACGCCGTGCCCGGGCCGCGGCTGGTGATCAGGTTGCCGTCGCGCACCACGGCTTCCTCGCGATAGTCGCCATGCCCCGCCAGCGCGGCGGCCACCGACGGATGCGAGGTCAGCCGCTTCCCCTCGCCGATGCCGTGCGCGCGCAGCGCGGTCGGCGCGGCACAGATGGCGCCGATCAGCCCACCGGCCGCATCCTGGGCCCGCAGCAGGTCCCCCACCAGCGGCGAGCCCGCCAGCTTCTCGGCGCCGCCGGCGCCGCCCGGCAGCACGATGGCCGCGAACGGCCCACGCTCGGCCTCCAGCGGCCCGTCGGGCACCAGCACCACCGAGCGGCTGCAGCGGACGGGTGCCGCGCCTTCGAGGCCGGCGAGCCGCACGGTCAGCCCGGCCCGCCGCAGGACGTCCACCACGATCACCACCTCCATCTCCTCGGCGCCGGGCGCCAGGGGGACCAGGACCGTCGATGCCATCGGCGCCTTCGTCATGGGACGGCCGAGCATAGGCGCCCGGGCCCGGTCAAGCCGCACCCCCCTTCCTGCCGAACACGGATCCGGAGCCCACCATGCGCATCCTCCTGGTCGAGGACGACTTCATCAGCCGCAACGTCATGAACCGCTTCCTCACCGGCATGGGCCAGGTGGAGGCGGTGAACGACGGCAAGGCGGCCTGGGAGGCCTACGAGAAGGCCATGAAGCGTGGGCGCCACTTCGAGCTGGTGATCATCGACGCGACGGTGCCGGCCCTGCCCACCGGCGAGGTGCTGCGGCTGGTGAAGGGCCTGCAGGACCAGCTCCAGGTGCCGGCCAGCGTGCGGACCCGGGTGCTGGTCACCTGCGCGCTGGACGACGTCAAGGCCGTCAACGGCTCGTTCCGCGAGCTGTGCGACGGCTACCTGATGAAGCCGGCCCGCAAGCCGCTGCTGGTGGAGAAGCTGCAGGCGCTCGGCCTCGCCGTCACCGCCGGCTAGACCGGGCGCGTCGTCGTTGTGCCGGGGCCGGCGGCGGCGGAAGATGCGGCGCACCACCGCGGGGGTGGCGGAATGGCAGACGCAGCGGCCTTAAAAGCCGCAGGCCGGCAACGGCCGTGAGGGTTCGAGTCCCTCCCCCCGCACCAGCGCCGCGGCGGCTCAGTTCTCCAGCTTCTTCAGCGCCGGGTGCGGCGAGTCGCCGAAGGTCGGGAAGGGGCCCTGCTCCAGGGTCCAGCCGAACTGCTCCTTCAGATCGCGCTCGAGCAGCAGCTGGCCCACGGTGCCGTCGCCCCAGAGCACGTTGATGGTGCCGTCCTTGAAGGCCCAGCCACCCTCGTTGTCGTTGGCCATCCAGGCCTCCTTGCCCGACAGCATGTCGCGCTTGTGCTGGGCGCCGCGGCCGGCGTAGTGGGTGTCGAGGGAGGTGACGCTCTGCAGGTCCTTCCAGATCGTCTCCGGGTCCTGCTTCTTCAGGTTGATGTAGTAGTCGTCGGTGTCGCGCACGCCGGGCGTGAAGTACACGTCGAGGTTCTGCGGCGTGTGCTCGACGACGCCCTTGACCCAGGCGCCGAGCACGAACTTGTGGCCACCGCCCTCGGGGTAGTGGCCGAACTTGTTCTTGTAGGCGGTGACCCAGAAGTACTGCTTGTCGAGCTGTTTGGCGTCGGCCGCGGTGTTGGCCTGACCCCAGGCGGCGATCAGGTCGGGGGCGAACGTGACGACCAGCAGGCTGAGGATGCCGATCACCACCATCAGCTCGATCAGGGTGAAGCCGGCAGCGGCGGCTTTCTGGATGCTCTTCATGTGTCTCGGGGTCGGGGGGGTCGCGGGGTCGCGGGAGCGAAGGCTCGACAGTGTAGCGACTCCCCCCAGCCGGCGCAGGCCTCCAGCCAGAAGGCGAGGCCGCGCGTGAGGCGGCTCAGCGACCGTCGGGCTTGCCGCCGTTCGGCGGCGTCACCACCGGCTGCGGCAGCCCGTTCGGCTGCGGCTGGGCGTCGGGCTGCGGCTGCGGCGGAAGCTCGGGCTGCAGGCGGGTCTCGCCCATCGGCGCGGCCGGCTGGCCCTGCTGCTGCACCGCCTGCAGGCCGTGCTGCTGGGCGTAGCGGGTGGCGAACCAAGCGTCGCCGGAGAAGTCGCCCCACCACTGCCGCCAGCCGAGCACGGCGGTGTGCCGGGACACCGCGTCCTCGCTGAGGTGGTCGTAGCCGAAGTCCCGGCCGGTGACGCCCTTCAGGGCCTCGTGGGACAGGAAGCGGACCTCGCGACGGGGGCTGTCGAGGCCCTCGATCAGCACCGGGCAGTAGTTCAGGTCGCCGAGCAGGATCAGGCTGCGGGCCACCTCCAGGCGGACCGCCTCGGCCTCGTCCTTGACGGCGGCCTGCAGCTGCGGGATCACCCGGCGGTCGCGCATCATGCCGAGCACCCAGGCGCAGGAGCTGCGCACCTTGGCGTTGTCGTGCTTGAGGGCCTGCAGCAGCGCGGGGATGGCCTGTTCGCCGGCCTGCACCAGCCACTGCATGTTCATCACCAGCTCCTCGCGGTGCTGGTAGGGGATCTGCTCGATGCGGCCCTGGATCTCGCCGGCCATCAGGCTGTTGGGCGCGGCGAACTCGCCGTTCGCGGCGTTCGAAGTGGTGCCGCAGGCAGGGAGCAGCAGCAGCGCCGCGATGGAAGTCAGAAGGGCGGGAAGCCTCATGGGGTTCTACCTCGCTGGGAAGGCGTCGGATGCGCGCCGGTCTGGCGCGGGACTGCCGCTGCTATCGACCGGGTGGCGGTCCCGGCTTGAGCCGGGCGCCGGGCGCGGCCTCGGCCGAGGCCTTGCGGGCACCGCCCGGCAGGCCGGTCGCTGCCTGGGCTTCCCGGCCGCCTCGCCCGGAAGCCCGCATGACTGCTGGGTTTCCCGGCAGCGTCGCTTGCCACGACGCGGTGCCCCGCCTTAGCATCCGCCGCGCCTGACCGGGCGGTTGGGCTTTTCGAGGAGGTACACAACATGAACAAGGCAGATCTCATCGCCGACGTGCAGAAGCAGATGGGCAAGGAATGCAGCCGGGCCCACGCCGAGCGCGTCGTCAACACGGTGCTGGCTTCGATCCAGACCGGTCTCAAGAAGGACAAGGCCGTCCAGATCACCGGATTCGGCACCTTCGCGGTCAAGAACCGCAAGGCGCGCATGGGGCGCAATCCCCAGACCAACGAGCCGATCAAGATCAAGGCCAGCAAGACGGTCGGCTTCCGCGCCGGCTCGACCCTGAAGGGCACCGTCTAGGGCCTGCCGGACCACGCACTGCGCCGCCGGCGACCGGGTCGGACCCGGGCCGGCGGCGCAGCCATGTACGGGGGCAGCCCGCGTCAGTCGAGCCAGCCGCCGCCCAGCACCAGGTCGCCCTGGTAGAAGACCGCCGCCTGCCCCGGCGTCACCGCCGCCACCGGCTGGTCGAAGTGCACCGCGACGGTGCGATCGGGGCCCGGGACCAGCGTCGCCGGTGCCGGCTCGGCGCGGGCGCGGACCTTCACCTCGGCGCGCAGTTCCGCGCCGGGCGGCGGCTCGGGCACCAGCCAGTTGGCCGCCCGGACCGCGGCGGTGGCGGCGTGCAGCTCGCCCCGGTCCAGCAGCAGGACGTCGCCGGTCGCGGCGTCGATCCGGCCGACGTAGACCGGCCGGCCGAGCGCCGGCAGGCCGCGGCGCTGGCCGACCGTGAACAGGCCGATGCCGTCGTGGCGGCCCAGCTCACGGCCGGCGGGGTCGACGAAGCGGCCGGGCCGGCCGGCGCCGCCGCGGGCGCGCACCACGTCGCGGTAGTCGCCCGAGGTGACGAAGCAGATCTCCATCGACTCGGGCTTGTCGGCGGTGCGCAAGCCGGCCTCGGCGGCCAGCGCCCGCACCTCGGGCTTGGTCAGGCCGCCGAGCGGGAACCAGGCGCGGCCCAGCGCCGCCCGCTGCAGGCCGAACAGGTAGTAGGTCTGGTCCTTGTTGGCGTCCCGGGCCCGCAGCAGCCGGCCGTCCTCGACCCGGGCGTAGTGGCCGGTGGCGACGCCGTCGGCGCCGAGCCCGTCCGCCAGCCGGAAAAGGTGGCCGAATTTGAGGTGCTGGTTGCACAACACACAGGGGTTGGGCGTGCGGCCGCGCCGGTATTCGTCGGCGAAGTGGTCGATCAGCGCGCCGAACTCCTCGCCATAGTCCACGGAGTAGAACGGGATGCCGAGCCTTGCCGCCACCAGGTATGCATCGTTGGCGTCCGACGCCGAGCAGCAGGACTTCTCCTGCGGGCCGCCCTTGCCGGCGACCCCGTTGCGCATGAACACGCCCACCAGGTCGTGGCCCTGCCGCTGCAGGAGCAGGGCGGTGGCGCTGCTGTCGACGCCGCCGGACATGGCGACCAGGATGCGGGTCATGGGCGTTTGCGGGTTCCTTGGTGTCCCGGGCAGGGGGCTCTCCCTATATTCCTTCGCCCCGCAGATCCCAAACCCCCGCCCCGACGATGCAGCCGATGCCCCACTTCGTCCTGGTCCTGCCCCAGGATCCGCAGCCCCAGCAGCCCGCCCCGCAGGCCCCGCCCCTCACCGAACCGCGGACGGGCGAGACCGGCGCCCAGCAGCAGGATCCGGGCGGCGGGCCGCGGCCGGCGCAGCCGCAGCAGCCCTGCGGCGGCACCGAGACCTTCCTCTACATGGGCCTGTTCCTGGCCCTGATGTGGCTGATGGTGTTCCGGCCGGCCAACAAGCAGCGCAAGCAGCAGCAGCAGATGCTGGGCGCGCTGAAGAAGGGCGACCCGGTGGTCACCACCGGCGGCATGCACGGCGTGATCCACAGCCTGGACGAGCGGACCATCACGCTCGAGGTCGACGGCATCAAGCTGGTGTTCGACCGCTCGGCGGTGGCGCGGGTGGCGCGCGATGAGCCCGCCAGGCCCGCCGCCAAGGCCTGAGCCCCGCCCCCCGGCCAACCGGTCCCTGGGCGCCCGCGGCGAGGACCTCGCCGCGGCGTTCCTCGAGGCGCGCGGCTGCCGCATCGTCGCCCGCAACCTGCGCACGGTGCACGGCGAGATCGACCTGCTGGTCCGCCGCGGCGCCGACTACGCCGCGGTCGAAGTGAAGACCAGCCGCCACCATCCCGGCCCGGAGCTGCTGGTGCGCCCGCCCCAGCTCGACCGGCTGGCGCGCGCGCTGCAGGGCCTCGCCGCCGTGCTGCGGCCCCGCCCCCGGAGCCTCTGCATCGACGCGGTGGCGGTCCGGATCCCGGACCAGGGCGTCCCGGAGGTGATGCATTTCCCGGCACTGCGCCGTGTTCTGCCCGACCCGCCGTAGCCGTCGCCGGTTGCTGCATTCCTGCAGCGCGCGGCTATGAATGTCCGATTCCCGTCCTGCCCGGGACGCCCGCCTCCTGCCGATGCCGACGCTTGCCGAACAGATCATCCCGCGCCGCAAGCTGCTGCTGATGGCCACCGAGGCCGTCATCTTCACCGGCATCCTGTTCCTGGGCACCTCGCTGCCGCCGCTCAGCCCGGCGCCGGTGGACCTCGGCCGCTGGAACGGCGACCTCCTGCGCGGGCTCCTGACCTGCTTCACCATCGCGCTGATCTGCCAGACGTCGCTGTCCTACAACGACCTCTACGACTGGAAGATCTCGCAGAACCGCGCCGAGCTGCCCAACCGCCTCTTGCACTCGTGCGGCTACGCGCTGGTGATGATGGCGGCGCTGGTGCTGGTGCTGCCGTGGCTGTTCTTCTTCCCGGGGCTGCCCAACGTCGCCGGCGAGACCTGGAAGCTGATCCTGCTGCTGGCACTGGCCTTCGCCGCGGTGTTCGTGGTGCGCCTCTGGTTCCACTGGTTCTTCTACAAGTGGCGCGGCGGCGAGCCGGTGCTGGTGCTCGGCGACGACGCCCACGCCCAGGAGCTCGGGCGGATGCTGGTGGACCATCCGCTCGCCGGCTTCGAGCTGGTCGGCCTGGTCAGCGCCCACGCCGCCCCCACCGACGAGCAGAAGAGCCTCGAGCGGCCGGCCTGGCAGCGGGTGATCGGCCGGGTGGAGGACCTGCTGACCCTCAGCCAGCAGAACGGCGTGGCCCGGGTGGTCGTCTGCCTGCGCGAACGCCGCGGCCACGTGCCGATCGAGGAACTGCTGGCCTGCCGGATGGCCGGCATCGAGGTCGAGGAGCGCGAGGCGATGTACGAGCGCCTCACCGGCAAGCTGGCCCTGGAGAGCATGCGGCCCAGCTACCTGATCTACAGCCGCGGCTTCCAGAAGGACCCGATGACCCTGGCCTTCAAGCGCGTCTCCGACATCCTGGCGGCGCTGATCGGCCTCAGCCTGTCGCTGCCGATCTGCCTCGCCGCAGCGCTGGCCATCAAGCTGACCAGCCGCGGGCCGCTGTTCTTCACCCAGATCCGCGTCGGCCAGGACGGGCAGCAGTTCCGGCTGGTGAAGTTCCGCACCATGCGGCAGGACGCCGAGAAGCACACCGGACCGGTCTGGGCCAGCGCCCAGGACGACCGCATCACGCCGGTCGGTCGCATCCTGCGCCTCACCCGCATCGACGAGATCCCGCAGTTCCTCAACGTGCTGGTCGGCCACATGTCGTTCGTCGGCCCGCGCCCCGAGCGCCCGCACTTCGTCCAGCAGCTCAGCGAACAGATCCCGTTCTACCCGCTGCGCCACACGGTCAAGCCCGGCCTCACCGGCTGGGCCCAGGTGCGACACCCCTACGGCGCCTCGGTGGACGACGCCCGCGAGAAGCTGCGCTACGACCTCTACTACCTGAAGAACATGGGGCTGCTGTTCGACCTCAACATCATCCTGCGCACCACCGGGGTGATCCTGCTCGGCAAGGGCGCCCGCTGACCCGCCACCGGCGCGCTTCCAACCGCACCGCCGTTGCGCCACACTGCGGCCCATGACGTTCCGCATCCTGGTGGCCGACGACCTCGCCGAGGAGGGCCTGCAGATCCTCCGGCAGGCCGGCGAGGTGACCGTGAAGAAGGGCATGGACGAGGCGGCGCTGCGGGCGGCGCTGCCGCCGTTCCACGCCCTGGTGGTGCGTTCCGCCACCCAGGTGACCGCGCCGTCCCTGGAACTGGCCGGGAACCTCGCCGTGATCGGCCGCGCCGGCATCGGCGTCGACAACATCGACGTGCCCGCCGCGACCCGCGCCGGCATCGTGGTGATGAACACGCCGGAGGCCGGCGCCGTCACCACCGGCGAACACGCCCTGGCCCTGCTGCTCAGCATGGCCCGCTGCATCCCGCAGGCCGACGCCTCGGTGCGCGCCGGCCGGTGGGAGAAGTCGAAGTTCACCGGCGTGGATCTCACCGGCAAGACGCTCGGCGTGATCGGGCTGGGCCGCATCGGCCGCGTCGTCGCCGAGCGGGCCCGCGGCCTGGGCCTGCTGATCCAGGCCTACGACCCCTTCGTCGCCCAGGGCCAGGCGCCGCAGGGCGTGCGGATGGCCGAACTCGACGATCTCCTGGCGCAGAGCGACTTCGTCTCGGTGCACGTGCCGCTGCTGGACGAGACCCGCCACCTGCTGGACCGCGCCCGGTTCGGCCGGATGAAGCGCGGCGCCCGCCTGGTGCACGCCGCCCGCGGCGGCATCGTCGACGAGGCGGCGCTCTGCGAGGCACTGGCCTCGGGCCAGCTGGCCGCCGCGGCGCTCGACGTGTTCGAGCAGGAACCCCTGCCCGCCGACTCGCCGCTGCGCACTGCCCCCAACCTGATCCTGACCCCGCACCTCGGCGCCTCCACCCACGAGGCCAAGCGCAACGTCTCGATCGAGATGGCGCAGCAGGTGGTGGTCTGCCTGAAGCGCGGCATCGCGCTCAACGGCGTCAACGTGCCCCGCATCGCGC
Organism: uncultured candidatus Brocadiaceae bacterium; assembly: GCA_964565715.1. Classification (GTDB taxonomy): domain Bacteria; phylum Planctomycetota; class UBA1135; order UBA1135; family UBA2386; genus CAZMGG01. Next base: position 24,805 of record CAZMGG010000022.1, read on the forward strand.
CTGCCGACGTCGCCCAGGTCGGCCCCTACCTGGAGCTGGTCCACCACCTCGCCGCGTTCCTGGTGCAGGCCTTCCCCGGCGCCCTGCAGTCCCTGCGTTTGTCGGTGCAGGGCGGCATCCCGGAGTCGGCGGTGCGCCCGCTGACCGTGGCGATGCTGGTCGGCGGCCTGCGCCAGGGCACCGCCTCTGCGGTGACGCCGGTCAACGCCGAACGCATCGCCAGGGACCGCAACGTCCGCTTCCACAGCGAGCAGGTCTCGCTGAAGCGCGACTTCATGAGCCTCTGCCGGGTCGAGGCGGTGGTCGGCGACGTGCGTCACTTCGCCAGCGGCACGGTGCTCGGCCATCGCCACGGCCGGATGGTCGAACTGGACGGCTGCGTCATCGACGCCATCCCGGAGCCGCCGGTGCTGGTGACGTTCCACAAGGACCAGCCTGGCGTGGTCGGCGCCATCGGCACCCTGCTCGGCCAGCACGGCGTCAACATCTCGCGCATGCAGATCGGCGTGCAGAACGGCGACGCCGTCACGCCGGCACCGCCGGCCGGTGGCGCCTGCGCGGTGCCGGGCGAGGCGATCGGCATCCTCAACCTCGACCGCGCGCTGCGACCCGACGAACTGCAGGCCCTGCAGGCCCTGCCGCCGATCGACCGGGCGGCGATGGTCGTCTAGGCCGCCCCGCCGCCCCGCCGCCCCGCCGCTCAGTCCTCGCCCTCGCCCGCCTCGTCCTCCTCGTCGGTGGGTTCCTCGGCGTCCGGGTCATACGCGTCCCGCAGCAGATCGACCAGGGCATCGACGGCCGGCGTCTGCTCGTGCCACGCGGGATTGGCCACGTCCCCCATCTGCCACAGTTGCAGCCGGCCACCGGCCACCTCCGCCAGCCGGCTGGCGCCGATCCGCACCGCGATCTCGTCGGCCCCGGTGATGCTGACGCCGCGCCGGCCGAGCCGCAGCGCGACGATCCCGGCACCCGGCAGCTCCGTGCGGATCTCGTAGAAGAGGTTCCCGTTCAGCAGTTCGAAGCCGGCGTCCAGCACCCGCAGCAGCAACCCCTCGTCGGCGACGATGCGGAACCGCGCGCGGAACGCGGCCGGCAGGTAGGGGACGTGCTCGGTGAGCGCCACCACATCGGAGAACACGCCGTCAGCCACCGCCTGCACCGCCTGCGACATCACGTCGCGACCTTCCGGCGTGCGGCACCAGGCGTCGGCGCCGGGCAGCAGTTCCAGGCGATCGGCGCACGCATCCGGCAGCGGCGAGTAGTCCGGCGCCAGGTACAGGTTGGGTCCGCGTTCCAGCACGACCCGCGCCATCATCAGCGGCGGCGGGGGATCCCAGAACGGCCATGCCATCGGCTCCAGCCGCCGCCGCGCCCCGGTCCAGAAGTCGCGCAGTTCCAGCCCGCCGTCGGGCAGCAGCCGCGTCCGCCACACCCGCCGCGGACTCGCCGCCAGCGCCCGCAGGTACTCGCGTCCCGCCGGCGGCGCCCAGTCGTCGGCGAGGAAGCGATCCACCATCGAGCCGGCCTTGCCGTCGAAGTGATCCAGGAAGCAGTAGTGGTCGACCTGCAGCGACCGGAACGGCAACTCCTCGAACAGCCGGGCCACGGCATCGGTGTAGAAGGCATGGCCCAGCGGCTGCAGCAGCCGTGCCGCCCGGCGGTTGCGGGCGGCGAACCGTTGCTGCTGCGCGAAGTCGAGCAACCGATACCACGCATCGTTCCGAATCTCTTCGATTGAGGCCGGCTCCTGCTTGCTGATGCGCCTTCCCATGGGCTCCTGTGGAGATGGCGCATGGTAGCACCGGCGGGTCGGTGGGGTCGAGGGGACCGGCCGCCCGACCCGCCAGGCTCAGTCGTCGTCGCCCGCGTCCGCCTCCGCCTGCCACGGGTCCCCGGGGTCCGGGGGGTCGTCCGGCTCGTGGTAGGTGGGATCCCCCACCTCGACGATCTGGCGCAGGCGCAGCCGGCGGCCGGCCATCTCCTGCAGCCGGTGGGCGCTGAGCCGCACCGCCATCTCGTCGCTCCCGGTCACCGACAGGACACCCTTGCTGCCGATCCGCAGCACGATCAGGCCCGCCTCGGGCCGGTCGGTGATGGCCTCGAACCAGCGGTTGCCGGCCATGAACTCGAATCCGGCCGCCGGCAGCACCCGGCTCACCAGCCCTTCGTCGGCGACGATGCGGAAACGGGCCCGCCAGACCTCCGGCAGGAACGGTGCGCGCTCGCCCAGGTGGAACACCTCGGCGAACAGGTGATCGGCCACGGTCTGCAGCTTCTGCGCCAGCAGCTGCCGCCCCCACGGCGTCCCCGACCGGGCGGCCACCCCGGCCAGCCGCTCGAGTTCGCCGCTGCAGGACAGCGGCAGCGACCAGACGTCGGGCGGGATGTACAGCAATGGTCCTGGCTCCTGCACCACCCGCGCCACCAACAGCGCCGGCAGGGGGCCGACGAACGACGCCTCCTCGAAGGTCACCCGCCGGCGGGCGCCGGTCCAGAAGTCGCGCAGTTCGACGACGCGGTCGGCCAGCAGCCGGGTGCGCCAGACCCGGCGCGGGCTCACCGCCAGGGCGGTGAGGTACTCGCGTTCCGCCGGCGGGGCCCACTCCTCGGCGAGGAAGCGCTGGATCAGGGTGGCGTCGTCGATCCCGAGGTGATCCAGGTGGGTGTAGAGGAAGACGTGGCAGTCGCGCGCCGGCATGCGCTCCAGCAGGCGCAGCGACCGCAGCGACATCACGTCGGCGTCGACGGGCTCCAGCACGCGCTCGGCCGCGAGGTGCAGGAACTCGAACTCGGAACCCGACCCGAACCTGTCGAGACGCTCCAGCGCGTCATCGCGGACCACCTCGCGATCCTCCTGATCGCGCAGGGTCGGCGGCCGCTTGCGGGTGGGTCTTCCCATGGGCTCCTGCGGAAAGGACGCATGGTAGCCCGGGCGGGCGGGTGCTGGCGAGGGGGGTCTAGAGCCGCGTTCCGTTAAGACCGAGCAAGTCGACCGGCGCGACCGGCAACAAGGACTTGCCCACCGCCGACCGGACGCTAGCGTTCCGGCACGGAGTCGCAGGGAGCCGCCTCTCCCTTCCCGGTGCCGCGTGATCCAACCCACTCGTCCCCTGGCCTGGTGCAGCGCTGCATGAACCTCATCAGCGCGCCGCCGACCCCAGGCCAGACCGTCAAGGTCCGCATGCGCCGCTGGCTGGTCGAGCACGTCGATCGCCGGCGCCGGGACGACGACGCCACGCTGGTGCACCTCGCCTGCCTGGAGGACGACGCCCAGGGCGAACAGCTGGCGGTGCTGTGGGAGAAGGAACCGACACTCCAGCCGCCACGGGCTCGACACTGGACCTGCACCGTCGCGACGGGCATGCTCCGTCTCGGAGTCCGGACTGCCCGACGGGAGGCAGGCCGGCAGGACTCGGCTCCCCCCGCCCCCCGCAGCCCTCAGAAGGCTTCGACAGAATCTCCCAAGTCCATGTAGCCCGCCGTCGTCAACGCAGTCGCGAGTCTGCCGATGTCCTGATGGTACTGAACGTTGCAGAATGGTGTTAGATTGGAGTCGCTGTCCGTCGTGTCGAACAGCACATCAAGAAACGGCGCCGACTGCCACCCGATGCGCACGACGCCGAGATGCAAGCTCATCGCGGGAGCCTGCTCGGACAGGGCGAGGCGAACGCGCGCAAGTCGCTCCTTGCTGCCTGCCAGGGTCCGAGCAAGCTCATCTCCGAGGTACCGGTGAAGCTTGGTGAAGCGCGTGCTGATCGTCAGGCCGATCGGCTTCCCCGATAGCGAGCCCGCGGCGATCAAGCCGTTGTAGGCGTTGACCAGCATCTTCGCGGTGAGTATCGCCCGCCGATGCAACCCGTCCGGCGAAGTCCGCAGGTCCTCGTGAACGGCCGTGACGATCTGCGAGGGGATGATCCCCGGGTAGGAGGCAGATGGATCAGCCGGAAGCGTGATGCTGTGGCGAACTGGCGGGGTAGACGCCTGGAGCCGAACGTAGCTGCCGGCCTGGTCCAGTTCGACCGCGAACCGCACGCTCGGTCCCAGGTTGTCGTCGTGGAGATAGATGTGCTGTACGCCGCCGTCCTGGAGTTGGACGGTGCCGACCGTCGGAACGGGCGGCGCGCACTCGCGAAAGCCGACCGCACACACCGCATGCGCACCATTGTTATCGAGTGCGCCGATGATCAGGGCTGGATACCCCGACCGGATCAAGGACGCGCACGCAGCCGAGAATCTGTCCCGCGTGAAAGCTGAGCGCCCATTCGTGCTCGTGTCGCCCTGTAGGACGACCGGCGCCAGTCCCGCCTCCTTGATGGCTTCGCAGAGCTGGTGGATCGTGAGGCCGGACGACGGGAAGACACGTGACCCGAGCGAGGCGCTCCTGTGGGCGAATCGGGTGATGTCGGCCGTCGTCGGGATCGCGTGATGGTCATCGAACGCCGACGAATGGAGCATGGACCAAAGAGCAACTGTGGCACATGCGCCGACGGCCGCATCCTGCTGCTGCCAGGCAAGTCCGCACACGCGCAGCGGGATGCCTGCGACGTGGCATCGGTATTCTCGTGAGGGGCTTGTGATCCGCGGCGGTGCCGGAGCTTGGTCAGGATACCAACGGACGATCGTCCGTCCGAGCGGTGCGGATGGGATCGGGCGGATCACGACGAACCCGAGATACGCCTGCTGCAGGTAGGCAACCGCGATCTTGCTCCCGCCTGCCGCAGAGCGAACTCGATCCCGGGTGACCGACTTCGAGAAGAAATGGCACCGTCGGCACCGGTTCGAGTATCCGCGCGAGCTCACGCCGTAGAACGCCGCGAACTCCGACAGGTAGTCTCGGTCGAAGTACGCCGGCTCTTCGAGCACCGTCGTCGCGCCCAAGTCGGCGAGGTACCGGCGGAGGTAGACGGCTTGTTCGCGTCCCCCGAGCGCGACCAGAGGATCTGTCGGGCCGTTGAACTCGTGAAGTCGGAGTCTTGCCAAGCGGTACGGATCCTCCTCCTCACCCCTGAGTTGGCTGGCTCAGGACATCCGGCGTGACGGGCGTCTTGTAGGCCTGGGCCTGCGCATCGCCCTCGACCCTGGATCGATTCAGGTCGAGGCCGGCCAGAAGTTCCGTCAGCGCGGCAGGCTCCGGGACCTTCTCGATCGGTGACGCCCACGAACCGGGCGGTGCGGTCCAAAGGGAGAAGTTTCCGTGACTGCCTTGGCCTGATCCGTCAACCTCGGTGCACTTGCCGCTCCTCTTGGTCATTTCGACTCCATCATGGAGCTGACTCTAGGTGGTCCGGCGGGCCGTTTCGATGCTGTAGCCCGAGAACGCCTGCTTTCCGTAGCAGAGGGGCCCCGGTCGGCGAGTGGCACCAGATGCCTCATGCGGTCCCTGCCTCCGTCGTGCAGTACGGACAGCCAGGTTCGGGAGGATCCAACCGCGCGGTAACCAGCCCGCAAGCGCCGCGGTACTCGAGATGGGTTCGAACAGCACGCAGCCCGGTCACGGCAACAGCGAACTCCGCCACGCCGATCGAAGCGATGATCCCGTTCAGGTACACGACTGCCGGTCCCGAGTCCTGGAGCGCGCCCGCTTCGATTCCGTAGATCGCCTTCCGCGCGCTACGCTCCGAGTCGTCGGCGAGCGATGCCTGGATGTCATCTTGCGAGAGAAGCCCGAGGCAGTAGAGGCAACCTCGGCCGGACATAGCCACGGAGACGCGGCCACCCCAGTCCGTCTGGCCTTCGCTGACGAAGATCTCGCTCGCAAGGTCGACGTATGGCTTGCGCACCTCAGCGCATCGCTGCGTCAGCAGAAGCCTTGCGCCGTCGTTGTCGACGCACCCGAAGATCCAGTCCGTGCTTCCGGTCTCTTGCTCGACAACTCCATCGCGAAGGTGGCGTTGATGGGCGATGACCTCGATCTCGGGATCGATGGCGGCAACGAGTCGTTGCGCGATCGCGACCTTCGGCATCCCCAGGGGATCGGCCGCCCATGCTCCAACAAGACGATTCCGGTTGGTCGCGTCGAGGACGTCCGGATCGACGACTGCCAGCCGGCCCACGCCCAGGTAGGCCAGCTGTTGCACGACGTGCGAGCCAAGGCCGCCGGCTCCGATGATCAGCACCCGCGTGCTGCGAAGCTTGTCCTGACCGTTGGCTCCAAAGAATCTACGCTGCCGTTCAAACCGGTCCATGGGTCCTCCAGCCACGATTCATCGTGTAGCCAGTTGGAGTCATCCGCTTCCGGCCGACCAAGAGCGCATCGATCGTGCGTGCATTCCCTCCGGGCACGTTCCAGATCAGCGCGTCGAATCCGGCCGGCGCCACAACGATGGCCGCGTACGGGCGCTGCGGCAGCCGGAACATGAGGTGTGGGACGGCCTGCGCGAGCCCGGCGAGATCGCTCGGCGAGAAGCAGGCCGCACCCTCGAACTCGTAGGGGTGCGAGTGCGTCTCGATGAGCACCGCGTTCAGGTCGTGCGCGGTTCGGATCATCCGCTCGTGGACATCCTCCCGGAGCTCGAGGTGGCCTAGCGTCCGGATCGTGAACTCCTCGGGCTTCACAGGGTACTGCTGGATGACTCGCAGCCGCAACCGGCCAGCATCCATGGCGGATGTGGCGAAGAGGAACGCTGCCTCCTCGGCCTCGGGCGCGTGGGGCAGCAAGTGCGCGAGCAACGCCGCGTGATCCACTGCAGCGAATTCAACGATCGCATTCACGACCTACACTCCTTGCAGGAAGCGATCGCGGAAGCCGATGGCGTAGTTGACGAGGTTCGAACCCTCGGCGACGTTGGCCTTTGGCCTCCACTGATCGCCGTCCGACGTCCACGACAGCAAGGCCCACCTTCCTGGAAACGGCGGCTGCATGCTGGCCGGATCCTGGATGTTGCCCGGGACGTTGCCGGCGACGCGAACGCCCGAGGGCACCCAGATGCCGTACGGGGCTTGGCCCGGATGCCCTGGCTGTGCGTGGAAAGCGACGGAGAAAGGACGCGGCTCCCAAAGCAGCGTCTCCGCGGCCGGATAGTCTGGGATCATGAACCAGTGCCCATCTTCGGAGTAGACGACGTCAGGGAAGACGCCGCGCAGCAGCCTGAGCTCGGCGGCGACGCGTTCGGTCAGCGCGTAGCCGCGCTTCCACTGCACCTTCTTGGCGAAGCCCTGGCCGGGCCGAAGTTCGATGGTCTGTCCGGGTGCGAGCGTGCGACTCTCGTTGGTCTTGAGGTCGATCTCAAGCACACCAAGCGACGCCTCCCAACCGCCCAGGCGGAGGATCTCCTCCGTGGTGATCGTCGGCCGATCCCACTCGTAGATTGTGCCCTCGATGTTGATGAAGTACTTGGGCCCCTGGGGGCCGTTCGGTTCGTTGGTCATGTAGGAATCCTTGTGTTGCACACTCGCAACGCGTGCGCGCAATGTAGCACGCCAACTAGGTGTTGCAAGATGGGTCCAGTCGTTTTATTCTCGCAAGGATGACGAGGATCATCCATGACTCGACCGCGCCTTGACGTTCAGTCGCTTCGCGACGCGCTAGATCAACAGCGGCGAACCAAGAAGCTCTCGTGGCGCCAAGTAGCTTCTGAGGCTGGAGTTAGTCCATCGACGCTGAGTCGGATGACAGACGACAAGCGGCCCGACGTGGACAGCTTCGCGGCCCTCGTGAAGTGGCTCGGGGTTCCGGCCGATGCCTTTTTGGTGACCGGCAAGGGAGAGACTATTGCTTCCAAGCAAGCGAGCGCTGTCCTCTCGACGCACCTGCGGGCCGGCAAGAACCTCTCGCCCGAAGCGGTCGACGCGGTGCAGGATCTGCTCGGGGCGATACAGCGACTGATGGACTCCGGCGCGGCGGCACCGCCGGACAAGAAGAAGGATGGGCGCTAACTACCGAAGGGGCTTCAAGGCCGCGGCTGAACGCCTCGCGATCGAGGTGCGCGCAAGCATGCGGTTGGACTACATCGAGCGCCTCGACCCCCGAGCGCTCGCGGAGCATGTTGGCGTCCTGGTGTTCGACCTCCCTGAGATGCGTCGCCTTGGCATGAAGGAAGAGTCGCTCCGGTTCCTGCTCGGGAGAGGTCGGGGCGAGTTCTCCGCTGGGCTGTTCGAATGCAGCGGGGTCCGGGTGATCGTCGCGAACACCGCTCACTCTGTGGGCCGGCAGGCGAGCAACATCGTTCACGAGGTTGGGCATCTATTGCTTTGCCACGAACCTCCTACCGCGATCATCGAGGCTGGCTGCCGCCGCTGGGATTCTGCCATGGAGATCGAGGCAGACTGGCTGGCGGGCGAGCTGCTCGTGCCACGACGAGCGGTGCTCGAAATCGCTCGCCGGCAGGTCGACACCGAAGTCGCGGCGCAGCAGTTTGGCGTGAGCCGGACGTTGATGGAATGGCGACTCAACCACAGTGGCGCCAGGAAGCAAGCAGCCCGCGAACGCTCGGCTCACGAACGGAGAATGCCTAAGTCGATCGTGCGAGATCATGCACACTGAGTCGCTGAGTCGGGCCAAATCAGCCGTCCCGGCCGTCGCGCGTCGCGTCGGTGTGGGCGTTCTAGGAGATCGCGCACCACCTGCCGCCCTACCCGGTGATCCTCGAGTCGGTGGTGGAGACGAGGGACATCGCCTCGGAACTCGAGTGGCGGCCATGTGCTTCGCCGCACCCGCAGCCAGTAGAGAAACCAGCCTGCACGTCCGGTACGCCGTGTGAACAGCACCTGGGGGCTCGCGGCATCGAACTCGTGCGGTTCCTGGCGGCACATCACATCGTTTTCGGCAGGGGCGCAACGTTAGGGCACCAGGTAGGCTAGCGCCGCCCGACGGCACGCCTGGAAGAAGCCATGCCGAATCCTCGCCCGGAGCCGCTGATGTCCGCCACCATCCGTGACCGCCTGTGCGCCGCCCTGGACCTCGACCTCGTCGGCCCCATCAGCGACCACACCCTCGCCACCGAGACCCTCCCCACCGCACCCTCCCGGTGGTACCTGACCGGCTTCCTCGCCCCCCGCGACGCCCACCCCGAAACCGCCACCGACGTCGACCAGGACGACGAGCTCGACACCGCCGAGCGCGCCGGCGCCGACGACCAGCCCACCGAGCGCCGCGCCGCAGCCCGCGCCCGCTTCCCGGCCTCCATGGGCCTCTCGGTCCTGGTCCCCGCCACCGCCCAGACCCTCACCGCCACCATCCGCTGGGGCGACTACACCCCCGAGACCACCGACCATCAGACCCACTGGCACCGCCACCCCCGCACCGCCACCGTCCGCCTCGACGTCCCCGCCCACACCACCACCCCCCGCACCCAGGACATCCCCGACTCCCACGGCCTCCAGGTCGCCCTCTCCGTCCGCCCCGTCTCCCACGACCAGACCCCCGACACCCGCGGACAGCGCGTCGTGTCCGTGTGCGTCGTCAACAACCGCAAGCCCGGAGGCGACGTCGAGCGCGACCTCGCCTACGCCTTACAGGTCGAACTCGAACTCCACAGCGACAGCCCCTTCGTCCCCCGCCCCAACCTGCGCGGGCTCGGCGGACGGCGTGTTGACCGTCCACGCGGTCCCAATCCCCCCGCCCCAACCTGCGCGGGCTCGGCAGCAACGACGCCGACGAACGCATCGCCGACCTCCAGTACCGCGACGTGTGCGAATGGGCCGTCGGCCACGGCGTGTCCACCACCGCCGAGGTGCAGGGGCAGGACTGCCACGCCGTGCGCACCTGCTGGATCCCCAGCGCCGAGGTCGAGCGCGTCGAGCCGGCCAGGATGGAGGGCGTCGCACTGCGCATGGAGGAACTCGCCGCGCTCGCCGATGCCGACGAGGCGCGCCGGCGCCTCCTGTCCCTGGTCGAGGCCTACCGCGCGTGGATCGAAGCCCAGGGCCAGAAGACCCCCACCGAGGGCAGACGTGCCGAGGTCGCCACCGAGCTGCTGCGCCGGGCCGGTCTCGCCGCCGACCGCATCCAGGGCGGCATCCAGAGCCTCTCCGACCCCAATGTGCTCCAGGCCTTCACGCTCGCCAACAAGGTCATGGCCATCGCCGCACGCCAGCGCCAGAAGCACCAACACCAACCCGACCACCCCCCCACCTGGCGCCCGTTCCAGCTCGCCTTCCTGCTCCTGAACCTGCCCGGGATCGCCGAGCCCGGCCATGCCGACCGCGAGCGCGTCGACCTCCTGTTCTTCCCCACCGGCGGTGGCAAGACCGAGGCCTACCTCGGGCTCGCCGCCTTCACCCTGATCCTGCGCCGCCTGCGCCATCCCGGCACCCGGTCCGCCGGCCTGTCGGTGCTGATGCGCTACACCCTGCGGCTGCTGACCCTTGACCAGCTCGGGCGCGCCGCCACCCTGATCTGCGCGCTCGAGCTGGAACGGCAGCAGCGGGTCGACCTGCTCGACGACTGGCCGTTCGAGATCGGCCTGTGGGTCGGCCGGGGGGCGACGCCGAACCGCATGGGTGGCAGGGGCGACCGGAACCGGGAGTGCGCCTACCGCAAGGTGGTCGCCTACCAGAACAACGAGCGGAAGGCCTCGCCCATCCCGTTGGAGAACTGTCCCTGGTGCAACGAGCGGTTCACCAGCCGGTCGTTCCGGCTGATCGGGCCGGTGACGGCGCCCACCGACCTGCGCATCGGCTGCGTCAACCGGGAGTGCGCGTTCACCAGGGACCAGCCGCTGCCGATCGTCGCCGTCGACGAGCCGATCTACCGGCGGCTGCCGTGCTTCGTGATCGCCACCGTCGACAAGTTCGCCGCCATGCCCTGGGTCGGCGCGGTCGGCGGGTTCTTCGGCCGGGTGGAGCGGTGCGACGAGAACGGCTTCTACGGGCCGTCGGCGCCGGGCGAAGGCCGGCGGATCCCGGGCGGGCACCTGCCGCCGCCGGATCTGGTGATCCAGGACGAGCTGCACCTGATCTCCGGACCTATGGGCACCATCACCGGACTGTACGAGACCGCGCTCGACTGGCTGTGCAGCCGGCAGGAGGGTGGGCGGACCGTGCGGCCGAAGATCGTCGCGTCGACGGCGACGGTGCGGCGGGCGGAGAAGCAGATCCAGGCGCTGTTCGCCCGGCGGGAGACCGACGTGTTCCCGCCGCCGGGGCCGGACCGGCGGGACTCGTTCTTCGCCCGGACGGTGCCGGCGGGCGAGGTGCCGGCGCGAAGGTACCTGGGGATCGCGGCCCAGGGGCGGAGCCTGAAAGTCGTGCTGCTGCGGACCTACCTGGCGCTGCTCGGGGCCGGGCAGAAGCTCTACGAGGAGGCTGGCGGCCGGCGGAACGAAGCGAACCCGGCGGATCCCTACATGACGCTGCTGGGCTACTTCAACAGCCTGCGGGAGCTGGGCGGCAGCCGGCGGATCGTCGAGGACGAGGTGGGGCCGCGGGTGCGCGGGTATGGCCGGCGCATGCGGGTCGGCGAGCGCGGCGGGCCTGTTCGCCGACCGGCAGATCGCCCGGGAGCCGGTGGAACTGACCTCCCGGGTGCCGACCGACAAGGTCGCCGACGCAAAGCGGAAGCTGGCCCGGGCGATGGCGGAGGATGACCACGTCGACGTGGCGCTCGCCACCAACATGATCTCGGTGGGCCTCGACATCAGCCGGCTGGGTCTGATGGTGGTGCTGGGGCAGCCGAAGACCAGCGCGGAGTACATCCAGGCGACCAGCCGGGTCGGGCGCGAGCGGGAGAAGCCGGGCCTAGTGGTGACCCTGCTGAACGTGCACCGGCCGCGGGACCGGTCGCACTACGAGCGGTTCGGCTTCTACCACGCGACCTTCTACCGCAGCGTCGAGGCCAGCAGCGTGACGCCGTTCTCGCCCCGGGCGCTGGACCGGGCCCTGGCGGGGACGCTGGTGGCGCTGGCGCGGCATGGGCATGTGCCGATGACGGCGCCGCTCGGCGCGCATGCGATCCTCGGCGAGCAGGCGCGGCTCGGCTTCGTCGTCGCCGCGCTGGTGCCGCGGGCCCGGGAGCACGCGCAGATGGACGAGGGCGAGGCGCGGCGCCTGGTGGAGAAGGTCAGGGCGCGGGCGCAGAAGCTGCTCGACACCTGGAACAGCATCGCCAACGACCTGCACCAGACTGGCGGGCAGCTGCAGTACGCCGAGGAGGTCGGCTCGGCGCGGCGGCTGCTCTACCAGCCGCTCGATCCTGAGCTGGCGCAGCTGCCAGCGAAGCAGAGGACCTTCCGCGCCAACCGGTCGATGCGGGACGTCGAGGCATCGGTCAGCATCTGGCTACGTACCCTGGACAACCGGATGGTGGACGACGAGGAGGACGGCGAATGACCAGGCCGCCTGGACAGTTCCGGTTGAGCCAGATGGTGACGACCTACGGACCGGGCGCGCCGGCCGACCTGCCCCAGCGCTCGGTGCTGGTCGGCGGCCTCGAGCACTGGGAGCCGCGGGGGCCGCAGATCAGCGAGCCCCGGCTGGTGGAGAAGATCCGGGCCCTGTTCCCGGATCTGCCGGACCTGACGCTGCACGCGCCGCCGGTGCCAGGCGAGGATCGCCAGGACCGGTCCGGCGTGCGGGCGTGGGTGTTCCCGGAGTGGTTCCTGACGGTGGATCCGGAGGGGGATCCGGCGGGGTGGTGCTGGTGCACCGGCTGCGCGAGGTGCAGGCCCTGGTGGGCTTCACCCGGTTCGAGGCCATGGCGCCGAGCACCGACGGCGAACTGGAGGCCGGCGTCAGCCGGGCGGCGCTGGCCCGGGAGCCGAGCTGGTTCCCGGCAGTGGAGACCCGCGGCGAGGGCGTGTTCCTGCACTTCAAGACCGCCGCCATCGATGCCTGGGCGGAGCGCGAGGCCGTGCGGGCGCGGGCCCGGCAGCTGGAGGCCGGGTTCGACGCCTGGCACCGGGACCACCAGCAGTCGACACGCCACTTCTGCGGCGTGAAGTTCCTGATGCTGCATTCCTTGTCGCACCTGCTGATCACCGCGGTGTCGCTGGGCTGCGGGTATCCGGCCAGCTCGATCCGCGAGCGGGTCTACGCCCTGCCCCAGGGCTACGGGATCCTGCTCTACACGGCCTCCTCGGACGCGGAGGGCACGCTTGGGGGGCTGGTCGAGGTCGGCCGACGGATCGGCGAGTACCTGGACCAGGCGCTGGAGGCCGGCCGACTGTGCTCCAACGATCCCGTGTGCGCGCAGCACGACGCCAAGGACGTGCACGAGCAGCGCTACCTGCATGGGGCTGCGTGCCACGGCTGCCTGCTGATCTCGGAGACGTCCTGCGAGCAGCGCAACGACTTCCTCGACCGCGCCCTGGTGGTGCCGACCGTGGAGGGCTGCGGCGCCGAGTTCTTCGAGCTGGACCGCGGATGAGCGTGGGCTGGGACAGCTTCTCGGCCGCCGAGCTGCAGGGGCTGGCGGCGGACCTGCGGAGCGGGCGGCCCTGGCGGCGTTCCTGGACCTGCTGGGCCAGGAACGGGCCCGGGCTGCGGCCGGCCGCGATGCCGTGGACCTGGTCTGGAGCGGCCCCGAGGTGGCCGGGCTGGAGAGCCGGGAGACCGGCGCGGTGGTGCGCGAGCTGTTCGCGCGGGCCCGGCGGTCGCTGCTGGTGGCCTGCTACGCGATCCACGGCGGCCGGGACCTGTTCCGGATCCTCGCCGAGCGCATGGACCGCGAGCCCGGGCTGCAGGTGCGCTTGGTGGTCGACATCAAGCGCAAGCCCGGCGACCGGACGATGGACTGCGACCTGGTGTCCCGCTTCGCCGAGGACTTCCGGCAACGGCAGTGGCCCGGCCAGCGCCTGCCCGAGGTGTTCTACGACCCCCGCAGCCTCGACCTCGACCTGGGCCGCTCGGAACGCGCCTGCATGCACGCCAAGTGCGTGGTCATCGACGACGAGATCGCCTTCGTGACGTCCGCCAACTTCACCGAGGCCGCCCAGCAGCGGAACGTGGAGCTCGGCCTTCTGGTGCGCCAGCCTGTCCTGGCCGCCGGATTGCGACTGCGCTTCGAGCACCTCTCGGCTGCTGGGTGCCTCCTTCCGGTGCTGCATACACTTTGACCCGCTGAGTCCCTGCTTCTTTCTGCAGATCCACTCCCCACACCGTGAGCCAGACGGTGCAGTCGATACGCAGCGCAGCATTCATAGATTCCCAAGAACTCCTCGGCCGGAATCACTCATCACCAGGGCTGCTGCGTTGGCACCAGGTGATGGCACCGCTCCTTGCAGGAAGAACTCCGAACCCAACAACGCTTGACTTGAGGGCATCTGAATGCCCCAGTCCGCTCTGCCGCCCACGTTGGTGAGCACCAACGTGGCTGAGGGATCGATCCGAAGCATGCACCCCGGCAAGCCATAGGACCCCATGTCCAACGGTAGCCGCTGAGCATTCCATGTCTGGTCGCCAATGCCGAGGGCAGCGAACACGCCAATCGGTGAAGGTGTGGTCGGCAGATTACCAAATCGGACTTGGAACGTGGTACCCGGGCGAGGCATCCCTGATACAGCCGTCAAGTTTGGAATTCCGTTGGCACCAACACATCCGGCACCATGGAAACCAAAACCGGCAATCCATGCCGCAGTCCCCAATGCGACGACCGGATCTTGTGGTCGTCCATCGACGCAGACGTAGTTGCCTTGGTATTGTAGCGCCCAATGTAGGTGTTTGCCCAGCGACGTCGATCCAGCTCTCTGGCAGACGCTCCCTGTGTTGCCTTCATGGCCGATCGGATCTCCTGCCCTGACGCATACGCCGCGCACTAGTCCTGGCGCGACGTCAAACAGATGGGCGTACACACTTGAGTACCCGTTAGCGTGTAGTATGCGCACGAAATTGCCATTGGCGGCTCCCGGGCAATGCTGCGGAGGACTAGCGCATGCATTGTTCGGCCTGCATTGCGGGAACCCTACTTCCAATTCGCTTACGGTGCCAGCGGCCGCCGCAAAGACCTGCGCACCACGCACCTCGGGATATCCGTTTCCGTCCACATCCACTTGGCCCAAGGGAAGGGTCGCAATCGCGCTGCTTATATCGACGCCAGGGTGTTGGCTATCACACGCCGTAGTGATGGTCCCGGACATTGGCCATTGGAAGGTTGTCGGTGACGCCGCACACGACACGACGAAGTCCGGATTCCCAGGAGCGCCCCAGGCAGTGGCAAGCCCCCCGCTGCCGACAAGCCTGTAGCGCCAGAAATACGGACCCGGTGTAAGGCCGAAGGCTGTGTTGGTCGTCGCAACCGTGTTGGCTGCGACGTACGGGCTGCTGTGGGTCAGGCCGCTCCAAGGCCCGTTTGTGGAGCGCAACTCGACCTCAAGCCGGGCCGTCGACGCGCTGCCTGTGCTCGCTATGGTGACCCGGAAGTAGACGCCAACGCCCTGGGCGATGTACCCGCCCGACGGTATTGCCAGATTTGTTGTGGCGTTGACTTGGCTGTAGGCGCTAGCGGCGGTAGGCGTAGCCGCGCTGGTCACGATGAAGCCCAGACTCCCGGACCCTCCCCAAGCGGTAGCAGCTCCTGTACTTCCTACAAGGCGATAGCGCCAGTAGTAGTTGCCGGGACCAAGCCCTGTGGCCGAGCTCGTCGCCACCGAGCTGGAGCTGACGGACGGGCTGAAATGGGTGGCGCCGGTCCAAGGGCCGTTCGTGGGGCGCAACTCGATCTCAAGGCGCGCTGTCGCCGCGCTTCCTGTGCTACCGATAGTGACCCGGAAATCGACGCCGGTGCCCTGCGCAACCGAACCTCCTGGCGGAATGACTGCGTTGGTTGCGGCATTCACCTGCTCGCAGGCGCTGGCGGCAATCGGCGGCGTCCCACCGGGAGAAGTCACCATGAAATCCGGGTTTCCTGCAGCACCCCAGGTGGTAGCTGCTCCGCCACTCCCAACCAGCCTGTATCGCCAGTAGTAGTTGCCAGATAGCAGACCGGTCGCAGTAGTGGTCGTCGCGATTGCATTGGCACCGACATAGGGGCTGGAGTGCGTCATGCCGGTCCAGGGGCCGTTCGATGTGCGCAGTTCGACCTCAAGGCGGGCTGTGGGCGCGCTTCCTGTGCTGCCGATCGTGACGCGGAAGAAGACGCCGGTACCCAAGGCAATCGCGCCGCCTTGTGGGATGATCGCGCCGGTCGTGGCGTTGACCTGGCTGTAAGAGCTCGCCGCAGTCGGAGGTGTCGTGGGGACATCGACGATGAAATCCGGGTTTCCAGCAGCACCCCAGGCCGTAGCAGCTCCTCCACTACCTACCAGCCGGTATCGCCAGTAGTAGTTGCCAGGTGCCAGTCCGGTCGCCGTGTTCGTCGTCGCGACCGTGTTGGCGCCTACGTACGCGCTGGCATGGGTCATGCCGGTCCAAGGACCGTTCGTGGAACGCAACTCGACCTCAAGACGAGCCGTTGACGCGCTGCCCGTGCTCCCGATCGTCACGCGGAAGTAGACGTCGGTGCCCGAGGGGATGGAGCCTCCCTGCGGGATGTTGGCGTTGGTCGTGGCATTGACCTGGCTGTAGGGGCTTGCGGCAGTGGGCGGCGTCGAGCCTCCGCTTGCCACCGTGAAATCGGGGTTTCCTGCTGGGCCCCAGCTCGTAGCCGCTCCACCACTACCTACCAGCCGGTATCGCCAGTAGTAGTTGCCAGGTGCCAGTCCGG
>CAZMGG010000022.1:41480-55992 GCA_964565715.1 uncultured candidatus Brocadiaceae bacterium
CCACCACTACCTACCAGCCGGTATCGCCAGTAGTAGTTGCCAGGTGCCAGTCCGGCCGCCGTGTTCGTCGTCGCGACCGTGTTGGCGCCTACGTACGGGCTGGAATGGGTCATGCCAGTCCAGGGTCCGTTGGCGGCCCGCAACTCGATCTCCAGACGGGCAGTAGCCGCGCTGCCCGTACTCCCGATTGTGACACGGAAATAGACGTCGGTGCCCGGGGGAATGGAGCCTCCCTGCGGGATGTTCCCGCTGGTCGTGGCATTGACCTGGCTGTAGGGGCTTGCGGCAGTGGGCGGCGTCGAGCCTCCGCTTGCCACCGTGAAATCGGGGTTTCCTGCTGGGCCCCAGCTCGTAGCCGCTCCTCCACTGCCTACCAGCCGGTATCGCCAGTAGTAGTTGCCAGGCGCCAGTCCGGTCGCCGTGTTCGTAGTCGCAATGGTGTTGGCCCCGACATACGGGCTGTAGTGAGTCGCGCCGCTCCAGGGCCCGTTGGTTTGGCGTAGCTCGATTTCCAATCGTGCCGTCGCTGAACTTCCCGTGCTACCGATCGTGACCCGGAAGTACACATCCGTGCCGTAGGCAATCGAGCCGCCCTGCGGGATTACCGCGTTAGTCGCTGCATTTCGCTGACTGTAGGAACTCGCCGCTACTGGCGCCTGGGCCTCCCCCTCCCGATGCAGCCACGCAACAGCCATCAACACCACAAGAAGTAGGTTCCGCAGCATGAGCTTCTCCAGCCATTCTCATCAGACGCTCTGTTCGTGCGTACCGCGCCCACGGTTGGTTCTGTGGCATCGCGTTGCGCTAGTTCTCGCCACCAATCATCAGTTGCCGATAACCCACGACAACCCATTGCTTACAACGAGGCCCGCCGTATTGGCGCCAGGCGCGCTGGACCATCCCTGCAAGTACACTGGGCTGCCGACTATCGCTAGAGTACTGGGCAGTCGCAGACTGTACATGGCCATCCCAGGCGGGATAATGGTCACAGATGATGCCGGTACCTCAGCAGAATGGAGCATCCAACACCCAGGCATGCCATATCCGACGAGGTGGAATGGCAGCGGGATCGGTCCGGCCTGAAGCCTGTCGAGCCCCAGCGCCATGAAGACCACCGACGATGGAACGTTGATGAGGAGAGCCTGGGCCGTGCTGTTGATGATGGGTGGCGACGCGACGACGGGGACCAGCAAGAGTGGACCTGGACCGCACCCGGCTCCATACACTGTCGCCGAGCTCGGCACTACGGGTATGCCATAGCGCCATGTGTCGCTCAGGTAGTTGGGCATGGCACCTTCATAGCCACCAAACATGACTACGTTCCCGCGGTTGCTATCGTAGACCATGCTGTGCTCGGTGCGAGCGACCGGCCCTTGCACCATGACTTGCTGCCAAGAGCGCCCATCCCATTCCCAGGTGTCGTCTAGGTAGCCGCTTGGGTTGCCGCCGAACTGGTTGTGGCCGCCGAACAGCACGGTGCGCCTTCGGTGGCTGTCGTATGCGATCTCCGACCTCCTGGCAGACGGTCCCACGGTCGCAACCTGTGTCCACTGGCTGCCATCCCACTCCCAGGTATCGCCAAAGTGGACCACGTTGTTCACCTGCCAACCTCCATAGAGCACAGTACGGTGTCGATTGCTGTCATATGCCATGGTGTGGTTGTAGCGCTCCGAGGGCCCGCTCGACGCCCGCTGGGTCCACGTGACCCCATCCCATTCCCAGGTGTCCGTCACCAGGGCTGGGCTGCCGTCGTATCCACCGAACAGGACCGTCCGGTTGCGCTGGCTGTCGTAGGCCATGGCATGACCGTGGCGTGCCGGTGGCCCCGATGGCACCGATGTCCAGTTCACCCCATCCCACTCCCAGGTACCACCGAGCAGCCCGGTGGCGTTCCGTCCACCGAACAGGACTGTGCGTCCTCGCAGACTGTCGTAGACCATGGCGTGGCTGAGCCGGGCGTCCGGCACCGTTGCCGGAAACCGCTGCGACCAAACGCTACCGTCCCATTCCCAGGTGTCTGCGAAGTGGATACTGGTGCCGACGCCGGCGGCCCCTCCGAAGAGCACGGTGACCCGCCGATGGCTGTCGTAGGCCATTGCGTGCGAGGAACGGGGGGCAGGTCCAGTCTGGGCCACCTGCGTCCACGCGGTGGGATACTGCGCTGTGACCTGTGCGTGGATTCCAGCGGCTAGTGCAAGAGCAAGGCTTCGGCGGGCGATTGAACTCATGACGATGCTCCCAGGGCGAGAGTTGCCGTTGCAGCCTAGACTCGCGTAGTCCATGCAGGGCTGCCGGCACAGGACGGGAACGAACGAAGGCTCCGAACCGAACATCCGCCGGGAGGTCGCTGGCGCCGATGGTTCCCGTAACCACAGCATGCTCAGATGGTTCCGTCTCCCTCACCCGATCAAGGCTCTGATGCCCCCCGTTCGGTCTGGAGCCCAAGATCGTGCTGGCCATGGACTTCGGGGCCATCCGCCATCCGGGGGGAGCGCCTGAATTGCGGTGGCCTGCGTCGGCCCTCGCATAAGGCGCGCATCGCCCTGATCGAGTGCTACCATCGACGCCCCGGAGATCATGGAGGCGTATCCGAGCGTTCCGGATCTTCCGACTGAGCAAGGGCTGCGATCCGTGATGTTCAGCCAAGGTGACGAAATGGCCGGCGATGCAGACGCGGCGGAACTTCCTCGCGAAGTCGAGAGCCGCCTTAGGCGGGTCCTCGCTTGCCCCGACGAGAGCAACTGGCCGACGCTCATCCGCAGCATCAGAGAATCGAACCCTGCCTATGCGGGCGCGATCGACGTCTGGCTCTACCAGCACAGCGTGATCGACCACACAGCCTTGCCCCCCGATCCCTCGCCTTGCCGCCAAGGCCGGATCGGCCCCTACACCATCCTCGAGCGGATCGGGCGCGGCGGTTTCGGCGACGTGTACCTCGCCGAACAACACCACCCGGTACACCGCCGGGTCGCCCTCAAGCTTCTCAAGGCCGGCCTGGACAGCGGCCCGATCCTTCGGCGCTTCCATCAGGAGCGGGAAATCCTCGCCGCGCTCAACCACCCGACCATCGCCCAGATCTACGACGGCGGCGTCACCGACGATGGCTGCCCGTACCTCGCGATGGAGTACGTCGAGGGCGGCAGGCCGATCACCCGGTACTGCGACGAACACCGCCTGTCGATCCGTGACCGGATCCGCCTGCTGCAGTCGGTCTGCCAGGGCGTGCAGCACGCCCACCAGAAGCTCTACCTGCACCGGGACCTGAAGCCTTCGAACATCCTGGTGGCGAGGGTCGGCGACCAGCACATCGTCAAGATCATCGACTTCGGCATCGCCAAGGACACGCGGGGCCAGGAACCAGACGCAACCCTCTGGACCCTGCAGGACCAGATGCTGGGCACCCCCGAATACATGCCCCCGGAGCAGGCCGCCGGCGAGGCCAGCCTGACCACGGCCGCCGACATCTACGCACTCGGCGTGGTCCTGTACGAACTGCTCAGCGGCAGCCTGCCGTTCGCCAGCGGACAGCTCCGCCAGGCGAGCCGCGACCAGATCCTGCGCACCCTGCGGGAGACCCAGCCGGCGCTGCCGAGCGCCTGCATTGCCGGTTCCGCGCGCCGGACGCCAGTCGCCGAGGCCCTCCGCGTGGCCGGCTCTCGCCAGCAGCGATCCGTCATGACCCTGGCGCAGACCGTGCGCGGCGACCTCGACTGGATCACCATGAAGGCCCTCAGCAAGGAGCCCGAGCGCCGCTACCGGTCGGCGAGCGAGTTCGCCGAAGACCTGCAGCGACACCTGGACCACCGCCCGGTCCAGGCAAGGGCCCCGACGCTCGCCTACCGCACCGCCAAGTTCGTCCGCAAGTACCGGGTGCAGGTGCTGGCGGCGGCCCTGGTCCTGGGAGCACTGCTGGTCGGCGCAACCGGGACCGGCATCGGCCTGGCCCGGGCGGCGGCGAAGGCCCGGGAGTTCGACCTGCTGGCTGGAGGCGTGTGGTGCGAGCGTGCGCTGCACAGCGAGCGCACGCTCTACCCGCCATGGCCGGGCCAGATCGCCGCCATGGAGACCTGGCTCGAGTCGGAGGCCGGGCAGCTGCTGAGGACGCGTCCGGACATCGAGCAGGCGATCGAAGATCTGCGGCGGCGTGCACTCCCCGCGCCCGGGCCTGTCCTCCACGAGCGGTCCGAAGAGCGAGATCCGATCCAACGGCTCGAGCAGCAGGCGGCATCGCTGCGACGAGCCCTGGCCCTGCAGGCTGGTCAGCCCCTGGTGGTGCCTGAACTGCGGGCCGAACACCAGGATCTCGATGCAGGAACCCAGAACTTCTGGGCATGGCAACGGGTCAAGGAGCACCCCCGGGTGTACGGCGAGGAGGCCTATGGGCTCGCGCTTGCCAGGGCGGCCGTGGACAAGGTCGCAGGGACCGAGTTGGAGCCCAACTCCCTCCACACGCTGGCCTGGGCCCTCCTCTGGAACGGTCAGGACATGGCTGCTCGAGAGGTGATGGACGCCGCCGTGGCCAAGGCCGGCCCGGACCAGCATGCGAAGTACCGTGACTGGCGCAGCGGTGTCGAGGAGGCGATCACCCGACGCGCCCAGACCCTGGCCGGCGTGGAACAGCAGGCGCAGGCCCTGCGCGCCGCCATGGCCCAGGAGGTCGAACTGCACTTCGCGAGCGAATCCGAGGAATTCCTGTATCGCGCCCTGCAGGAACTGCGGGACCGCCTGGTCATCGTGCAGGATCGGCAGGACAGCGTGCAGATGCGACTGCGCTGGGCCAAGGTGGTCCGGGACCTCACGCTCCACCATCCCCATGCCCGCCACACCTGGGACGAGGTGCGTCGAGCCATCGGCACGAGCGCCCGCTATGCCGGATGCCACATCGAGCTCGGGGACGACGACGTCGTCGGGCTGGTGCCGATCGGCGAGAACCCGGTGAGCCACCTCTGGGAGTTCTACGAGCTCCGCAGCGCGTGGAATGGCACCTCGGATCCCCGGCAGATCCCGATCCCACAGCACGCCGCCGACGGCTCCATCGCCGTGACCGACGACACCGGGATCGTGTTCGTGCTGCTGCCTGGCGGACGCTTCCTGATGGGCGCCCAGAAGCGTGACCCGACCAGGGCCAACTTCGATCCGCTGGCCGAGCCCACGGAGACCCCACACGAGGTCACGCTGGCGCCGTTCTTCCTCGCCCGACATGAGCTGACCCAGGCCCAATGGTCGCGGCTCTGGCAAGGGGATCCGACGGTGCCGAAGCCCAGTCAACACCAACTCGGCCGCACCCACCCCGTCGAGAAGGTGAGCTGGACGCTCGGCAACACCATGGTGCAGCGGCAGGGCATGACCCTCCCGACGGAGGCACAGTGGGAGTACGCCTGTCGCGCCGGCACCGGATCCCCGTGGCCTTGCCCGCAGGAGGAGATCCCCCGGTTTGCCAACCTCGGCGACGCCAGCGCCGCCGCGAACGAGGTCTGCACCGCGTCGGAGCCCTGGGATGATGGCCACGCCTGCCATGCTCCGGTCGGCTCGTTTGCGGCCAACGCGTTCGGGCTCCACGACATGCAGGGCAACGTGCGTGAGTGGTGCCAGGACCTCTACACCTGCTATGGCTTCCCGGGGCGGCCAGGCGATGGCCTCCGCACGGTCGGCGACGACTACCTGCCGCGCTGCGCCCGCGGCGCCACCTTCGCCGATGTGGCCGCGTTCGCGCGATCCGCTCGCCGGGATCGCTACCGTGAGGGCGACAGCCTCCCCAACCTGGGGATACGCTGTGCCAGACCGCTGCGACCCTGACCGGAGCCGCCTCGCCATGACCGAACCGGACCCTGCAGACGCGGCGCCGGAGGGCGCCGAGACACCTACCATCCAGCAACTGAGACTCGCTCACACCCACGGCAACCAGGTCCTGGGCCCCCTGCTCCAACGCTACGGCTGTCGCATCCGCCAGTGGATCCGCACTGCCGGCGTCAGGACGGAGCCGGACATCGACGACCTCGAGGCCGACGTGATGGTCAAGCTGCTCCGCCAACTCCCGGGGACAGAGTTCGATGCCGTGGGCAAGTTCCGCAAGTGGGTGCGGAAGATCGCGACCCATTGCGCCATCGATCACCTGCGACGTCATCAACGCAACCCCGTCCGGCAGCACCTGATCAAGGAGGACGGGTCGGCCATCGATCCGGTGGCGCAACAGGCGGGACCAGCCACCGAGATCGCCCTCGAGCAGCGGGTGCGCCGCCGACAGGCCTTGATCGCAGCACGCTCACGACCCGAGCAGGATCTCATCGCGATGCGGGAGAACCAGGAGATGTCGTTTGCGGCGATCGCCGAGGTGCAGAACGCCACGGCGAGGCAGTTGGGCATTCTCAAGACCAAGACCGCCGACAGCGTCAGGATGGCCTACCACCGCCTGCTGAAGATCGTCGGACCGCCGGTCGACGGGTGACGCGTGCAGCACACCCTGACCACGGAATGAGCACCCTCGCTCGATCAGGAGACTCGCAGTGACCACCAATACCACCACCCACTGCGACGTTCGTGACTGGCCCAACTACACCCTTTCCGAGGCATCCCGCTGGCTCCCGCTGAGCTCCCGCAGGCTGCGCTGCTCGTTGCGTGGACCGCGCCGTGCCATCAAGACCGGCACCGGCGCCCCACCCATCGTGCGCCTCGCATGCGTTCGGCCCCCCACCCTGTCCTTCTGGAACCTTGTCGAGTGCGGCATGCTGGCAACCATTCCCCTGCAGCGGGCCCTCTCACTTCCGAAGGTCGGCCACGCCCTGGCTTTCGTCGCCGGGGCAATCGGGAATCCGCGACCGCTATTGGCCCCGGACTTCGGTACGCACGGCGCAGGCCGATTGGTCGAGCAATACGGCAAGCTCATCGGTGCCTCCAAGAAGGAACAAGTCGCAATCCACGACGGCCTGCTGGCCGCCCTCAGCCGTCTCGGACGCGACACCGCGGGTCTCCCGTCTCGCCTGTTCCCCTGGCGCTGCGATCCCAGGGAGCCGCGCATCGTCGTGATCGACCCGGCGATTTCCTTCGGCCAGCCGGTCCTTGTGGGCACCCGCGTGCCCGTGGAGATCCTCTTCGATCGCTACCGCGCGGGCGACTCCATGGATCGCCTTGCCCAAGACCACCGAGTCCAGCGCGCCGTCCTCGAGGACCTCGCGAAGCAGTGGTTTGGCGCAAGCGCTGCCTGATAGGCTCCGATCCGCTGCGGCACGCCCTGGCGACCGACCCACCCGCCGCTACCCTCCAGCCGTGCCCGCATGCCCGCCCTTCCGCGCCGTCTACTTCGACTGCGACTCCACGCTCACCGCCATCGAGGGCGTCGATGAACTGCTGCGCTTCGTGCCCGCCGACCTGCGCGCCGACATCGCCGCGCTGACCACCCAGGCGATGGAGGGCACCCTCCCCCTCGAACAGGTCTACGAGACCCGGCTGAACCTGCTCGCCCCGCGGCGCGAACTGCTCGACCAGATCGGCCGGTTCTACGTCGAACGCACCACACCGGACGCCCAGGCCACGATCGAGGCCCTGCAGTTCGTCTCCATCCATACCGGCATCGTGTCGGGCGGCCTGCTGCTGCCCGTCCAGGCGCTCGCCGCGCACCTCGGCATCCCGCTGGCCAACGTCCACGCCGTGCCGCTGCTGTTCCACCCCGACGGCGCCTACCGCGACTTCGACCGCAGCTCGCCCCTCTGGCGGAACGGCGGCAAGGTCACCGTCCTGCAGAACCTGCCTCCCACCCACCGGCCGGTCTGCTTCGTCGGCGACGGCGCCACCGACCTGGAGACCCAGGGCACCGCTGACCTGTTCGTCGGCTACGGCGGCGTCGCCGTGCGGCAGAAGGTCAAGGAGCACGCCGAGCGCTGGTTCGACACAGAGTCGCTGGCGCCGCTGCTCTCCTTCGTGCTCACCCCGGCCGAACGCCAGCGCCTCGCCGCCGAACCCCGTTTCGCCGCGCTGCTCGCCCGCGCCGGAACGTGACTCCGGCCCGCCCGCACGCCATGCTTCCGGCGATGGGCGATCACCCGATCCTGTTCATTCCCGGCCCCACCGAGGTCGACGAGGAGCTGCGCCAGATCATGGCGCGGCCGCTGTGCGGCCATCGCGAGAGCGGGTTCGTGACCGAGGTGCAGGCGATCTGCGGACTGCTGAAGGACACGTTCCAGACCGGGGCCCACGCCATCTTCGAGACCTGCCCGGCCACCGCGCTGATGGAGGCGGCGATCCGCAACCTGGTGCCGCGGGAGGGCTCGGTGCTGCACCTCTGCTGCGGCGCGTTCGGCGAGCGCTGGGCGAAGATCAGCGATCTGTGCGGTCGCCGGCCCGACACGCTGCAGGCCGAGTGGGGCAAGGCGCACAGCGCCGTCCAGCTGCGCGAGAAGCTGGTGACGTCGCCGCCGTTCGAGGCGGTGTGCATCACCCACAACGAGACGTCCACCGGCGTGCTGGAGCCGCTGCAGGAACTCGCCGCCGTGGTCCGCGAACTGTCGCCGAGCACGCTGGTGCTGGTCGATGCGGTCACCAGCTTCGCCGGCGCCGAGCTGCGCTTCGACCAGTGGGGCATCGATCTGGCGTTCGCCGGCACGCAGAAGTGTCTGGCGCTGCCGCCGGGGCTGTGCGCGTATGCGCTGTCGGAACGGGCGCTGGAGCGCGCCAAGGCCGTCGAGGAGCGCGGCTTCCTGTTCGACTTCCCGCGGGCGGTGAAGGAGACCGAGGCGGGCAAGCCGATCGCCACGCCGTGCGTGCCGCTGGTGTTCGCGCTGCGGGCGCAGCTCGAGCGCATCCGCGCGGAAGGGCTGGAGCGGCGCTGGGCGCGGCACCTGGCCATGCGCGACGCGGTGCTGGGCTGGGCCGAGGCGCGGCGGATCGTGCCCTACGTGGCCGCGGCGGCGCATCGTTCGCCGACGGTGAGCTGCCTGCACGCGTCGGGCCGCGACGTCGAGGGGCTGGCGAAGCAGGCGCTCGCCAGGGGCTACCGCATCGACAAGGGCTACGGCGACCTGAAGGGCAAGGCCTTCCGCATCGGCCACATGGGCGACCACTCGCTGGCGCGGGTGCAGGACCTGCTGGCGGCGCTGGGCTAGGCCGGGGCTTCAGCGGCCGTCGAACGCGTCGAGAGCGTCCCCCGGCAGGGGCGCGTCGAAGTCCGGAGCAACCCAGATGGCACCCGCGCACAGGTCGGGCTGGCGTCGGCGCGCGGAGCGACAGGGAACGAGACGCGCCATGGGCTCGCCGCGCAGGCTGATCACGACCTCCTCGCCCGCGCGGGCCTTGGCGAGCAGGCTCTCGAGATCCCTGGCTGCTTCGGGCAGTTCGTAGGTCGCCATCGCCTCACGATCCTCGGGCCGGCAGAACGGCACCAGTCCCGGACGCCGCTCAGCCCTGCGCCAGCAGCAGCACCGCGCCGGCCACAGTCACCAGCGTGCCCAGGAGCCCCACCCAGCCGATGCGGGCGCCGTACACCAGCCGGCTCACCGGCATCATCCAGATCGGCGTGGTGGCCATCAGGGCGGCGGCGGTGCCGGTGCTCTCGGCGTGGCGCACGGCGATCATGCAGAGCCAGACGCCGAGCAGCGGGCCGAACAGCATGCCGATCAGGGTGTGGCGCAGCGCCAGCCGGTCGCGGGGCACGGCGAGGAACGCGGCGCCCTGCCGGCGCAGCAGGGCGACCAGGAAGATGCCGAGGCAGGCCGCCGTCATCCGCACCTGGGTGGCGGCGATGCCCGAGACGCCGTCGGGCAGGTCCGGGCCGGGCTGCATCGCCGGCCGGGCGAGCGCGAAGCCGCCGGCCATGCCGAGCGCGCCCAGCAGGGCGCCGAGGATCGCCAGCGTGCGCCGCAGGGGCGTCAGGTCGGCGTTCCAGGCCGAGCCCTCGCGGCCGCGCAGGAGCACCAGCATCACGCCGAGACCGGTGATCAGCATGCCGAGCAGCTCCACGGACACCGGCGTCTCGCCGAGCGTGGCCCAGGCCAGCAAGAGCGCCATCGCCGGCCAGGTGGCCATCAGCACCGAGCCGATGCGCGGGCCGATCACCGCCAGCGCGTAGAAGTAGCCCATGTCGCCGAGCACGAGGCCGACGATGCCCGACGCGCCGAGCTGGAGGAGACGGTCGGTGGGCAGTGCCGGCCACACCGCGCCGGCGGCCAGCAGGTGCAGCAGCGCCAGCAGGGGCACCGCCAGCAGGATGCGGAACTGGTTGACCGGCAGGCCGCCGATGCGGCGGCTGGCCAGCCCGAAGAACAGGCTGGAGCCGGTCCAGCACATGGCGGTGCCGATCGCCGCGTATTCGCCGAGGTGGAGCATGCAACGCGACGGAAGACGCCGCCTGGAAGAAGGCGCGGGAGTGTGGCACGCTGCCGGCCGAGGTGCAAACGTGACCGCGAGCCCGGCCGAGGCGGACCCGCTGCTGGCGGAGTTCTTGCGGCACCTGCGCCAGGCAAGGCGGGCGGCGGTGGCGACGCAGAAGGCCTACGCCGCCGATCTGCGCGCGTTCGCCGGCTGGCTGCGGGGCAACGGCCGCGCGCTGGTGGAGGCCAGCCGCTTCGACCTGCGCCGCTATCTGGTCGAACTGGAGGAGCAGAAGCTGGCGCCGACCTCCGTGCAGCGCAAGCTGGCGAGCCTGCGGTCGTTCTACCGCTGGCTGCAGCAGGAGGGCCGGATCCAGAAGGACCCGGCGGCGCTGCTGAAGGGCCCGAAGACCCCGCAGCGGATCCCGACGTTCCTCACCCGGGCGCAGGTGGATGCGCTGCTGGCGCAGGAGTTCGCGGCAGACGTGGTCGGCCGCCGCGATCACGCGATCCTGGAGGTGCTCTACTCGACCGGCTGCCGCGTCGCCGAGCTGGCGTCGATGACGTTGCGGCAGCTCGACCTGGAGGAGGGCACGGTGCGGGTGCTCGGCAAGGGCGGCAAGATGCGGCTCGCCATGCTGGGCGAGCCGGCGCTGCGGGCGGTGCAGGCCTGGCTGCCGCACCGGGCGGCGCTGCTGCGGTCGAGCGGCGGGGACGATCCCGGGGCCCTGTTCCTGAACCAGAAGGGCGGCGCGCTGTCGGCGCGCTGGGTCTTCGAGACGGTGGTGCAGGCCGCCCGGCGGGCCGGCATCCCGGTGCGGCTCACGCCGCACGGCCTGCGGCACAGCTTCGCCACGCATCTGCTGGACGCCGGCGCCGACCTGCGCACGGTGCAAGAACTGCTCGGCCACGCGCGGCTGGTGACGACCGAGATCTACACCCACGTGTCGATCGGCCGGCTGCGCGAGGTCTACGACCAGGCGCACCCACACGGCCAGAAGGCCGGGCGTGCCGGCGGTCAGGGCGCCTGACCGGCGGTCATCTCGCGCCGCGCCACCGCGTCGATGGCGGCGAAGGCCAGCAGGTAGACCACGCCGGCCAGCAGCAGCACGGCCTGGAAGCCGACCTGCATCGACACGATCACGGTGACGATCGAGCCGACCACGGTGAGCGAGCCGTTCACCGCCCAGGCCCACGGCACGAAGCTCGGATCGACCTTCTCGACCAGCGCGATGCCGTGCGCGAAGGGCATGCCGAGGAACAGGGCCAGGGGCGCGATGCAGAGCACGGTGACCAGGGCCCGGGCCGGCAGGCTCCAGCCGATGCAGGTCGCCACCAGGGCGTCGCTGCCGAGCCCGACCGCGGCCACCAGCAGCAGGATCATCAACGGAATCCAGCGCGCCGCCTTCGGTCCGCGGCGCAGCAGACGCACCGACAGCAGCGAGCCGATGCCGGTGAAGATCAGGATCGCGAACAGGGTGACCACGATCGAGTAGAGCGGCTGGCCCAGCAGCAGGGTGAACTTCTGGATCAGGGCGATCTCGACGAAGATGAAACCGATGCCCAGCCCGGCGAAGTAGAGGAAGAAGCGGCCCATGCCCGGGGCGCGGGCGGCGCGGCGCTTGCGCAGCAGCAGCGGCGCCACCACGAACAGGGCGGCGAACAGGCTGCTGAAGCCGAGCTGGCCGAGCAGGAAGGCCGGATTGCCCTGGGAGACCGAGGTGGCTTCGTTGACGTACTTCTCCTTGTAGCTCTCCGGGCTGGTCCAGCGGTGGAAGGAGAAGAAGTAGGGCCGGTCGTCGGTGGTCGGTGAGATGTCGAACGGGAAGCCGCGCAGGAACGCGCCCTTGTCGTCGCTGCGCACGAACTGCTGCGGCAGCGTGCCGAGGTCGCGGCCGGGCAGCACCACCTTGAAGATGCCGTTCTGGTCGGCGAAGGCCTCGAGCCGGGTGACGTCGGCGGCGGCGAAGCCGCCCTTCTGCAGCATCACCGCGATCAGGCCGTCGTCGGTGCCGAGGGCGGCCACCGAGCCGGCAAAGGCGGCCTGGGCAGGGGCGGGCAGCGCCGCGTGCAGGTTGCCCAGCAGCCGGATCGTCTCGCGGTCGGCGGCCATGCGGGTGATCTGCAGGATGCCGCCGGGCGCCAGCCGGTCGTACATCTGCCGGCAGGCCTCGACGGTGTAGAGGTAGTTCTCGGCGAGCACGTAGGCGCCCGACGACAGCGCCGTCCAGGTGTCGATGCCGGTGAGCTGGATGACGTCGAAGCGCTCGGTCTGGTGCATCAGGGCGGTGCGGCCCTCGTCCCACAGCAGCTCGACCCGCGGGTCCTCCAGCAGCCGCTTCGAGAAGTCCCTCGCCACCGTGCGGTGCACCTCCAGCACGCCCTGGTTCAGCTCGATGCCGCGCACCAGGGCCGGGTCGTGCGCCACCGCCGCCCACACGTCGTGGGCGCCGCCGACGCCGATGATGAAGACCTTCGGCTTCGTCCCCTCCTTGAGGTGGAAGGCCGACGAGTACATCGACCGCCGCACGACCTCGAGCTTCTCGGGCTCGCCGGAGAAGTCCGACAGCATGGTGCCGGCGTCGCCGTCCTGCATCAGCCACATCTGCCGCGGCAGCGGCATCTGCTTGGCCACCGCGCCGCGGGTCTGCATGAAGCGCGGGTAGCCCTCCTTCAGCGGGATCGCGTCGATGCGCGAGTTGGCGCTCCACCGCGAGTAGGTCGCCTGGCCGTAGACCTGCACGGTGTAGTCCTTGGTGACGTCGAGGAAGCCCTTGCCCGGCACCGGCAGCCAGCCGTCGAAGAACGGCATCGCGCCGAGGCAGAACAGGCCGAGCAGCGTGGCGCTCGCCCGGCCCACGCCGCGGGCCTGGGCCGGCGCCGAGCAGCACAGAGCCAGGGCGCCGAGCAGCACGGTGGCCAGGAAGACGCCGCCGGCCCCCACCGGCCACAGCAGGATCGGGCAGACCAGGCAGCCGAGCCCGGCGCCCACCAGGTCGGCGCCGTAGACGATGCCGATGTGCTTCGCCCGGTGCGCCAGGATCAGCCCCACGGCGGCGCCGCCGGTGAAGAACGGCAGCGCGCTCACCAGGTTGAAGATCGCGAACGAGCCGGCGTCACCCCACGACCACTGCTCGAAGTTCAGGTGGCTCGGCACGTGCAGGTGCAGCAGCAGCCCCCAGGCCAGGAACAGGCTCAGCAGGTAGGCCGCGCAGGCGCCGAACGTCCAGGCCTCCGGCGCCCGCCGCCAGCGCTCCTCCAGCACCGCCAGCACCGAGCCGCTGGCGCCGATGCCCAAGAGGCTGTTGGAGATGACCAGGAAGCCGAAGTGGAAGTGCAGCCGCAGGGCGCACACCCGGGTCAGCAGCACCTGCAGGGCCAGCAGCGACGCGGACAGGAGGGCGATCGCCAGCAGCACGCGGCCGGGCACGCGGGAGCGGTCGGATTCGGTCATCGGAGCGTGCGGACTCTATCGGGGTCCCGGGTCGGTTTCGGCGGCGTTTTGCGCCGCCAGCGCAGCGTCAGGGCTCCCTCGTTGTCGGCAGCGGCCCGCACGCCTGTCGACGGTGGGGCCGAACGTCCGGTGCCGTCGGTGCCATCCCGCCGTCACCAGCCGGCGGCGATCACTTCCTGGCGCAGCCCCGCCACCGCCTGGCCCAGCGCGGTGGCCATCGCCGCCGCCAGCGTCGCCGGCTCCCGGTCCCGCGCCGGAACCCGCGCGCCGGCCGCGCGCCGCGCGCCGGCGGGGCCGCTCACCTGCAGTTCGACCCTTGCGGCGACGCCACCCTCGCCCAGTTCGATCTCGAAGGCCGCCAGGTGCACGGCGATGGCCGCGACCGCGGCGCGGTCACCCTCGGCGAAGGCGCCGGACCCGAACAGGCCCTGCTCGACGGCCTGCTGCGCCAGCACCACCGGCTCCACCGCCCAGCGGTGCTGGTCGTCGAAGCGCAGCTCGCGCGGACCGACCCGCAGGGCGAAGCGTCGCTCCAGGTGCGGCGCCGCCGTCACCCGCAGCAGGCGCAGCGACCGGCCGGTCGCGGCCACCGCCGCGCCCCGGCCGGGCGCGGCGGGGCCCCCGGGCCCCCCCGGCGGTGCTGGCGCAGGCGACAGGCAGCCGGCCAGCAGCAGCATCGGCAACGCGACGAACGGCAGCACGACCCGCATCAGCGCCCTCCCCCCAGCGGCGACGGCTCGCCGGCCGCCCGGCCGCGCAG
>CAZMGG010000023.1:0-54868 GCA_964565715.1 uncultured candidatus Brocadiaceae bacterium
GCCGACGCCGTAGCGCTCGCGCAGCACCGCCCGATGGTGCAGTTCGTGTCCGGCGATCACCCAGGGCAGGCTCGCCACCGTGACCGGAAGGCCGTTCCCGACCCCTTGACGTTGCCAGTGCGCCTGACCGAAGCCGCGGAACAGGCTGAGGGTCGCCGCCCGCACCGTGGCCAGTTCCGTCGCGATCGCCGCCAGCGACCGGTCGTCGCTGCCGTCGTTGCTCGCGTACAGGTTCTCGTCGAAGCCGGGCAGCGGCGTCGCGTCGCCGCGGGCGAAGCACAGGGCGCGGCAGGCGAACACGCGCTCGCTGTCGGCGATGTGGAGGAACACGCGCTTCACGGTCCACTTGCCCTCGGCGTAGCGGTGCCGTCCGGTGCCCTCGTCGAGGCTCTGCAGCAGCGCGGCGGTGCGCTGCCCTTCCTGCTCGAGCCGTTCGAGGATGTCGCCGTCGGGCACCCGGGCGACGTAGGGATCGAACATGGCGGGATGGCCAGTGGGTCGCGGTTGCGGCATGACGCCAAAGAGACCGTGCCGGTTGGCTGCGGACAACCAGGCGCGGCTGGTTGACGACGAGGCGCGGGGGCAGGATCGTTTCCAGTCCGTCAGGTCCGCCAGCCCTGACGGAGAGTCCCATCATGCGCCCTCCGCTCATAGCCCTGGTCGCTGCGTTGCACTCCGTCGCGCTGTCGGCCCAGGAGCCGGCTCCAGCCGATGTTCCGGCGGAGCCCTACCCGGTGCTGGTCACCGCCCGCACCCGCGAGGACCCGGCGGTGCTGGAGCGGCTGCAGACGCCGGGCAGGGTGGTGTTCCGCGACGACTTCGAGGGCGAGGATCCGCTGCGGTCGTACTTCGAGGTGAACGGCCAGAAGGAAGGACGCGCCGTGATCAGCCGGGACGCCGCCGAGGCCCACTCCGGCCGCGCCTCGCTGCGGCTCACGGCCACCGACCGCGCCGGCGCCGCCAGCGGTGCCGGCCCGGTGCTGTGGCTCGGGCCCGACGGTCACGACCGGTTGCACCTGCGCTACTACCTGCGCTGGGCCAGGGACTACGACCAGGGCGACCTCAACCACACCGGCGGCGGACTGGCGGGGCTGGCCGGCAGCGACAAGTGGCGCGGCATGGGCACCGCCGGGTTGCGCCCCGCCGGCGACGACCACTTCAGCGCGCGGGTGGAGGGCTGGCGCGACTGGCGGAAGGTCCCCGCACCCGGCTACCTGTTCTGCTACTGCTACTGGATGGACATGCGGCGGGATCGCGACGGCCACTACTGGGGCAACATGCTGGGCCCCGCCGAGGCCGAACGGGTGGTGCCGGCGCTGGACCGCTGGCTGTGCGTCGAGCTGATGGTGGCGGTGAACGCCGTGGGCAAGGCGGACGGCGAACTGGCGGTGTGGCTGGACGGCCGGCTCTACCAGCACTGGCAGGGCTTCCGCTGGCGCAGCAGCGCCGAGGTCCGCCTGAAGCGGGCCAGCCTGCAGGTCTACGTGCACCGGGCGCGGCAGGACAACACCGTGTGGTACGACGACGTCGTGGTGTCGACCGGCTACGTGGGGCCGCAACCGGCCGCGCCGCGCTGATCGCCGGCGCCGCTCCCGGGATTCCGCTTTACCCGCGGCGACTCTCGTCCCAGTGTTGCCGCCCCTCGCCATGACCGACCCCTCTGCCCTGCTGACCGTCGTCGGCGACATCCATCGCTGCTGGCGCCCGGCCGACGCCGCCTTCCTGGAGGCGGCGGACAGCGCCCTCAACCTGTTCGTCGGCGATCTCGGCGACGAGGACGTGGCGATGGCCGAGGCGGTGGCGGCGCTGCGGGCACCGAAGGCGGTGATCCTCGGCAACCACGACGCCTGGCAGAGCTTCTCCCACAAGGCGATCAGCCGGCGCCTGCGCCAGTGCCTCGACGTGCTCGGCGACGATCATCTGGCCTACGCGGTGCGCGAGGTGCCCGCCGCCGGCGTTTCGGTGATCGGCGCGCGGCCGTTCTCCTGGGGCGGGCAGAGTCTGCGCAGCGTCGAGGTCTACGAGGGCCTGTACGGCGTGCGCACCCACCGGCAGTCGGCGGCGAAGATCCTGCAGGTGGCGCGGCAGGCGCAGCACCGGGACGTGGTGATCCTGGCCCACAACGGACCCCTGGGCCTCGGTGCGACCACCGACGCGATCTACGGCAAGGACTTCGGCAAGCCCGGCGGCGACTGGGGCGATCGCGATCTGGCGCTGGCCCTGGAGAAGATCCGGGATCTCGGTCTGCGGGTGCGGGCGGTGATCGCCGGCCACATGCACGACCGGCTGGTGCATCCGCGGGGCGGCGAACGGACGCGCTTCGTGCGGTGCGGCGACACGCTGTTCCTCAACCCCGCCGTGGTGCCGCGGTTGCGGCCGGGCCCGGACGGCCGCGAGCTGGCCTGCTTCCTGCGCACGCGCTGGCGGCGGGGCGAGTGCGTCGGCGTCGAGGAGGTCTGGGTCGACGAGGCCGGGGACGTGGCGCGCAGCCGGCGGCCCGAGTTCCTGACGGTGCCGGTGCCGCCGCGGCTGGACGCCCTGGGCGAGGGCGCCGCGGAATAGGCGGCTCCTGGGCCGGCCGGGCGGCGTTACCATGCCGCGCCATGGCCGCCACCCAACCTCGCCGTCTCGCCCTTGGGTCCGCTCTCGCCCTCGGGTTCCTCGCCGCGTCCCTGTCCGCACAGGCCACGGTCACCACCATCGCCCAGAGCACCGGGCTGCCCACCGTGAGCGGGCCGGTGTCCTACATGCGCGGCATCGTGCTGCACCCCGACGGCTCGGCGATCGCCGTGCTGTTCGAGAATGACGGCACCGGCACCACCGCCGGCAACCAGTGCAACCTCTACCGCTCCGCCGATGACGGCGCGACCTGGGCGCAGATCGGGACGGCGCCCACCAGCGACGACAGCCGCGGCGTGATCGCCAGCGGCCCCGACTGCGACCAGCTGCACGTCGCCTGGTCGGCGCTGAACGGCGGCCTCTACTACAACGCCTACCATCAGGTGTTCGACGTGCGCACGCGGCAGTGGCTCGGCACGCCGACGCTGCTGGCCCAGGGCACCACCGCCAACGACCAGTTCTACCCCCGTGACATCCTGGTGACCGCTGCGGGCACCGTGGTGGTGTCGGTGCAGGCGCACCGCACGCCGACCCTCGGGCTCGGCGGCTGGGGCGGCTTCCTGATGGTGAAGCGCCCGCAGGACACCACGTTCCAGGGGCCCTATCAGGTCAACACCGACTACACGGGCATCAGCATGGACATGGCGGCGGTGGGCGAGCGGATCCACATGGGCTACCGCACCAACGTCGGCGCCTACGGGCTGCGCTACCGCGAGTTCGACGCCGCGACGCTGACCTTCCCGGTGGCGGAGCTGCAGATCGACTCGCTGATCAACAACTCCAACCAGATCGCCGCCGACCGTTCCGGCAACCTCTACATCCTGTATGGCGTGGGCAACTCCGGCGGCAGCGGCGGCCAGCTCCGGCTGGCCTACGCCCAGGCGGGCAGCACGCAGACCTGGACCACGCAGACGATCCTGGCCGATCCCGACATGGCCAACGGCAACGTCGCCTACGACCACTTCAGCCTGGCGTCGGGTCCGGGCGACCTGATGTTCGCGGTCTACAGCAAGCGCGCCGTGGAGCTGCGCCAGAACCTCTACTGGCAGCTGTTCCAGAACGGCCTGTCGGTCGGGCCCGAGGTGCTGGCGGTCACCGGCGGCGGTCCGGACACGTTCCAGCTGGTCTACGGCCTGCGCGGCTGGCGCGAGCACGGCAACCCCTGGGTGGTCGCCACCGGCCGGCCGGCGTCGAGCCCGAACGGCATCGTGCAGCTGGTGCGCATCGGCGGCGCCGAGCACACCACCGTGTGGGGGCAGGCGTGCAGCGGCGCCCTGGCGATGGCGCCGCGCATCCGCTCGGCGAACCCGCCGGCGGCGGGCGCGTCCTTCGTGGTGCGGGTCGATCAGGCGCCGCCGCTGTCCTTCGCCTTCACGTTCCTCGGCAGCCAGTGCCAGCGGCCGCCGTTCGACCTCGGCCTGCTCGGCGCGCCGGGCTGCATCGTGGTGCACGATCCGGCGGCATCGCTCGGCCTCGGCGTCGATGCGGCGGGGGTGGCGACCCTGACGCTGCCGCTGCCGTCGAACCCGGCCTACGCCGGCATGCCATTCCACCTGAGCGCGCTGGTGTTCGCGCCGGGCGCCAACGCGCTCAACGCGGTGGCCACCGACTCCCTGCTGGCCTGGATCCGGTAGGGCTCAACGCTCGCGCCAGCCCTGGGCCCCGACCAGCGGCACGAAGACGACGGGGCCGAGGTCCTCGCGGGTGAAGCGGTCGTCGGCGGTGCGCCGGAGGCGCAGCAGCCGCTGCCGGTTCGGCGGGCCCACCGGCATCACCAGCCGGCCGCCGACGGCGAGCTGCGCCTGCAGCGCCGGCGGCACGTCCGGGCCGCCGGCGGCCACCACGATCGCGTCGAACGGCGCCGCCTCGGGCCAGCCGAGGCTGCCATCGCCGAGCCGCACCTGGACGTTGCCGCGGCCGTGGCGGCGGAGGCGGGTGGCGGCTGTGCGGGCCAGCTCCGGGATGCGTTCGATGGTGAGGACCTCGGCGCAGAGCTCGGCCAGCACCGCCGCGGCGTAACCCGAGCCGGTGCCGACCTCCAGCACCCGTTCGTCACCGCGCAGGTCGAGCGCGTCCAGCATCCAGGCGACCATGTAGGGCTGGGAGATGGTCTGGCCGGCGCCGATCGACAGCGGCCGATCGTCAAAGGCCTGCGCGCGCAGGGCGTGCGGCACGAAGTCCTCCCGCGGCACCGCCGCCATCGCCGCCAGGACCTGCGGGTTGTGCAGCCCCCGGCCGGCGATCTGCCGGGCGATCATCTCCCTGCGCAGGCGTTCGAAGGGGGGGGCGTCGCCGGGGCTGGTCATGGCGGGGTGGTAGGCCGGGACGACTGCTGCCGCCATGGGCCGGATCGCCCAGGGACGGCTGCCTGTTGCGCCGCCGCCGCCGGGCGCTTCCATGGTCGCCCCTCGCAGGCATGACGGCTACCACGGACATCGCGGTGATCGGCGGCGGCATCATCGGTTGCGCCGTGGTGCAACACCTGGCGGCGACCCTGCCGAAGGCCACCCGCATCACGCTGCTGGAGAAGGGTGCCATCGCCGGCGGCACCTCGGGCTGCTGCATGGGCCACCTGATGGTCACCCCCGACGACGCCCAGGAGTACGCGTTCACCAGGCGCAGCCTGGACCTCTGGGGCGAACTGGCGGCGCGCTTCCCGGGCGCGATCCAGCACAACCCGACCGGCGCGCTCTACCTCGCCGACAGCGACGAGGACGTGACCCTGCTGTCGACCCTGCGGGACCAGTTCGTCGCCTGCGGCGACCGGGCCGAGGTCCTCGACAGCCGCGAGCTGCGGCAGCGGGAGCCGGGACTGGCGGCGGACATCCCGGGCGCACTGTTCTATCCGGGCGACGGCGTCGTGCTGCCGATGTTCGGCGCCGGCGCGATGCTGCGGGCGGCGGGCGAGGACAACCAGCGCGTCACGGTCCGCACCGGCGCGGCGGTGACCGGCTTCGAACGGGGCGCGGGCAGCGTGACGGCCGTGCGCCTCGGCAACGAACGGCTCGCCGCGGGGCACGTCGTGCTCGCCGCCGGCGTCTGGACGCCGGCGGTGGCCGCGCTTGCCGGGCTGCCGCCGCTGCCGATCCATCCGCGGCGCGGCGACCTGGCGGTGACCGCGCACCACAGCACGCCGGTGCGCACGCAGCTCCTCGAGGTCTCGTATCTCCGCTTCGCCCACGGCGCCGCCAAGGTGGACCCGACGCGCACCGACGGCGACCCCGGGGGCCACGCGGTGAACGTGCAGCCGCAGTCCAACGGCTCGTGTCTGATCGGCAGCACGCGGCAGTTCCGCGGCATGCAGCGGACGGTCAACCGCGAGCTGCTGCACACCTCGCTGCGGCGGGCGGCGCGCTACCTGCCGGCGTTGCGGCAGGCGCCGCTGGTGCGGACCTGGGCCGGCTTGCGGCCGTACAGCATCGACAAGCATCCGCTGATCGGGCCGGTGCCGGACGTGGCGAACCTGTGGCTGGCGGCGGGCC
Organism: uncultured candidatus Brocadiaceae bacterium; assembly: GCA_964565715.1. GTDB lineage: Bacteria > Planctomycetota > UBA1135 > UBA1135 > UBA2386 > CAZMGG01. The sequence goes on from CAZMGG010000023.1 coordinate 6,102, forward strand.
ACGAGGGCCTCGGCATCTCGCTCGCGCCGATCACCGGCCGGCTGATCGCGCAGCAGATCCAGGGTCAGCCCACCATGATCGACGCGCGTCCCTACCTGCCGGCGAGGTTCTGGCAGTGAGCACGCCGTCGCCGGATCTTGCGTTCACCTTCGCCGGCGAGCGCGTGCTGGCGCGGCCGGGGGAGACCGTGGCCATGGCGCTGTGGCGGCACGGCCGCCGCACGCTGCGGGCGTCGAGCCGCGACGGCGAACCCCGCGCCATGCTGTGCGCCATGGGCATCTGCTGCGAGTGCCTGGTGCGCGTCGATGGCGCGATCCTGCGCGCCTGCCTGCTGCCCGTCCGAGACGGCATGGCCGTCGAACCCGGAGGCCGGCCGTGAGCGGCGCCGTTGCGCCGGACGCGGTGGTGGACGCCGACGTCGGCATCGTCGGCGCCGGCCCGGCGGGCGTCGCCGCCGCCCTGGAACTGGCCCGCGCCGGCCGTTCGGTGACGATCCTCGACGAAGGGCTGCGCCCCGGCGGCCAGATCTTCCGCCAGCTGCCCGACGGCATCGCCGCGCCGCCTGGCAGCCTGCCCGAGCCGCCGAGCCACGGGCCGGGGCACGCGCTGCTGGACGAACTGGCGCGCAGCCGCGTCCGCGTCGAGCGTGGTGCGGTGGTGTGGGACGCCCGTCCCGGCCGGCTGTGGTTCGAGCAGGATGGCCGTTCGCGCCTGCTGCGCTGCGACGCCATGCTGCTGGCGCCGGGCGCCTACGACCGCTGCGTGCCGTTCCCCGGCTGGACCCTGCCCGGCGTGCTCACCGCCGGCGCGGCGCAGGTGCTGGTGCGCGGCTTCGCGGTGAAGCCCGGCGCCCGGGCGCTGGTGGCCGGTTCAGGGCCCCTGCTGCTGCCGACGGTGACGGCATTGCTGTCGGCCGGCGTCGACGTGGTGGCGGCGCTGGAGGCCGCGCCGTTCGGCGCGCAGCTCCGCGCCGGCCTGGCGGTGCTGCGCAGCGGCAAGAAGCGGCGCGAGGCGTTCTACTACGCCAGGCATCTCTGGCGCCGCGGCGTGCGCCTGCGCTTGGGCCACACGGTGTTCGGCGTGCAGGGCGACGGCCGGGTGCAGCGCGCGACGTTCGGCCGCGTCGATGGCGCCGGCCGGCCCCGGAGCGACACCGCGCGCACGGTCGACGTCGACCTGGTCTGCGCCGGCTTCGGCCTGGTGCCGTCCATCGAGCTCGGCCTGCTGCTCGGCTGCGCCGCCGACCACACGGAAGGCCGCGGCGGCTGGCACCTGCGCACCGACGACCGCTGCGCCACCACGGTGGCCTCGGTGTGGGCGGCCGGCGAGGTGGCGGGGATCGGCGGCGTCGACGTGGCGCTCGCCGAGGGCCGGCTGGCGGCGGCGGCGATCCTCGGCGCGCCGACCGAGGCGCTGCAACGGGCGCGACGGAAGGAGCGGGCGGTGGCCGATGCGATGCTGGCGGCGTTTCCACCGCTGCCCGGCCTGCTCACCCTGGCCGATGCGGGCACGGTGGTGTGCCGCTGCGAGGACGTGACCCTGGCGGAGGCGAAGGCGGCGGCGGTGCTGCACGGCCAGGACCATCGCGGCATCCGGATGGGCTCGCGGGCGGGCATGGGCCCGTGCCAGGCCCGGATCTGCGGGCCGTTCCTGCAGGGGGTCGCGTGCGGCGGCGGGGCCACCCGCGCCGACTGCCCGGTGGCGCAGGTGCCGTTGAAGCCGGTGAAGGTGGCGACCCTGCTCGACGCGCCGACCGGCTGAAGCGGCGGCGGAGTACGGTGCAGCCGGGACGGGTTTGCGGCCAGGGGGAAACCGTGGTCCGGTGCAGGGCATACCGTCGACCGGCATGGCGTAAGACCATGAAAATAATGATGTTAGGGTGGTTGACGACCCCCGGGCCCTGCCCAGGATGGGGTGTCCGCCCGGACCCGGTCCGGGCCCTCTTTGGATCCGGCTCCCCGGCCCGTTGCCGGCGAGTGGGACCCATGCAACCCGCCGCCCTCGGGCGGCAAACCTGACCAAGGAGCCTGCCTTGCAATCCCTGCTCTCCTCGCGGCCCGCGTTAGCCGCCCTTCTCGCCTGCGCCGCCGTCTCCGTCGCCCCGGTCCTCGCCCAGGGCAACGACGAGTGTTCGGGCGCCATCCCGGTCTACACCGGCGTGAACGGCCCGTTCGACAACAGCACGATGACCACGTCGCTGCCGGCCTGGACCTGCCCCACCAATGGCGGCAATGACATGTGGTTCACCTACACGGCGGTCTGCAACGGTGACTTCACCGTCAGCACCTGCGGTGGCTTCTTCGACACCTCGCTGGAAGTGTTCTCCGGCGACTGCAACAACCTCCTGTTCATCGCCTGCAACGACGACGCCTGCGGCGTGCAGTCGAGCATCACCGTCACCGGCGCCTCCCTCGGCACCACCTACTACATCCGGCTCGGCGGCTGGAACGCCAGCGTCGGCGTGACCAACCTCGCGATCACCCTGGACCCGAACTGCTACCTGCCGTTCGGCGTCGAGGGCGTCGCCGAGGCGACGCTCGGCGCGGGCAGCAAGGCGACGACGGGGGGCAACTTCCGCGACCTGAACTGGCTGCGCTGGAACTACCTGGATCCGCAGAACCTGTCGACCGGCAAGTTCGCGGCGGCGGTGTTCAACTTCGGCATGGCGGGCGCGCCACCGGCCGGCATCACCATCGACATCCCGGGCTTCAACCAGGTCTGGAGCGGCTCCATGCCCTCGGGCACGGCGCTGGCCTCGAGCCTGTCGCTGCTCCCGGCCAGCGACCAGTCGCTGATCATCCCGCCGAGCTTCTTCCTCGACGGCGACACCATCCGCATCCAGGCCCTGGTGCTGGATCCGGTCAACGCGCTCGGCGCGCTGCCGGTCGCACCGTCCACCAACTCGCTGCTGTTCACCAAGACCAGCTGCATCGTCGCCGAGGGCTTCGATGCGCTGGCCAACGGCGTGGGCAACTACCCGGCCGGCTGGAGCGATGGTGGCGGCGTGCGCCAGTGGCAGGTCCACAGCGGCACGACGCCCTCGTCGAGCACGGGTCCGGCCAGCGGCGCGTTCGCCGGGCCGAAGTACATGTACTGCGAAACCAGCTCGCCGGCCGCCACCGGCAACACCTACATCATGAACACGGCGGTCTATCCGAGCGCCGGCGTCTCGTCGTTGCAGTTCGCGTTGAGCCGGGTCGGCGCCACCATCGGCACCCTGGAGGTGCGCATGGGTGACGGCACCGGCACGTTCCCGACCCTGCTGCAGACCTACACCGGGCCGGGCTCCGACTGGACCCAGGAGTCGCTGCCTCTGAGCGGCCTGCCGGCCAACGTGCAGTTCCAGTTCCACTACACCCGCGGCACCAGCTTCACGGGTGATATCGCGATCGACTCGTTCTGCCTGCGCTAGCCGGCAGGCATCTGAGCCGAACAGCGATTCTGCGCAGGCGGCGGCCGTGCCCTTCGGGGTGCGGCCGCTGCTCTGTACGAATCCGCAGCTCCCTTCGGCGGTCGGCCAGCGATCCGGATAGAACCCGGGGCATGCGCTGGTCCTCTGTCCTGGCCCTGGAGATCATCGGTCTGACGACCGGGCCGGTACCGTCCCTTGTCGCCCAGTCTCCCGCCGGACTGGCTGCAGCTCCCGCGCCCGACCTCGCCGCGCCGGCCGCCGCCCGCGCCGGCGCCGACCGGGCGCTCGCCTGGCTGCTGACCCAGCAGCGGCCCGACGGTTCGTTCGGCTCGCCGTCGCGCGGCAGCATCCTCGAGCCGGACTTCGCGATCGAGACCTTCTACGCCTGGCAGTTCGCCGCCCACGGGCTCGCCACGGTGGCCCTGCTGGATGCGCCGGCGACGGCCGAGCGCACCGCCGCGCTGCAGAAGGCGGTGCGCTGGCTGTGCAACGCGCGGGTGCCGCAGCGCGGCAGTGAGTGGGACAACGACGGCGCCTGGGGCTGGGTCTACGGGGCGATGGCGGTGGCGCGGATCGCCGAGAGCCCGGCGTTCCAGGGCGACGAGTGGCGCGGGCCGATCGCCCAGCGCGGGCGCGAACTGCTGGCGGCGCTGCAGCGGAACCAGGTGCCCGAGGGCGGCTTCGGCTACTACGACGATCCGACCTTCAGCCGGCGGCCGAAGTGGGCGACGAGCTTCACCACCGCGGCGGTGCTGCCGGCGATGACCGTCGGGCTGCGGCTCGGCTGGACCGACGACCGGGCGTTCGTCGAACGCACCGCCGACTACGTGCGGCGCTGCCGGCTGCCGAACGGCGCCTACGGCTATGACCTGACGCCGATTCCGCGGCTGAACGGCGGCGAGCACATCAACGACGTGAAGGGCAGCCTCGGCCGCATCCAGTGCTGCCACTGGGCGCTGCGCCAGGCCGGCGATCCGGTGATCACCGACGACCGGCTGCGCTGGGGGCTGCAGCAGTTCTTCGCGCACCACGAGTTCCTGCTGGTGGCGCGCCGGCGGCCGATCCCGCACGAGGCGTTCTACGCCAACGCCGCCTACTTCTACCTGTTCGGCCACTTCTACTGCGCGCAGGTGATCGAACTGCTGCCAGCCGACGAACGGGAGGCCTGGCGGCGGCAGCTCCGGCCGTTGGTGCTGCAGACCCAGCGTCGCGATGGCTCGTTCGCCGACTTCCTCGATGCGTCGGCCATGGAGATCGCCGGCACCGCGTTCGCCGCCATGGCCCTGCAGCTCGGGCTGCCCTAGTCGATTCCGCGCCGGGGCGTGACTACTCTTCCTGGCCGCGCACCTCACCGGACCCATCCCATGCGACTCATCGCCCTCTCGACGTTCGTCCTCCTGCTGGCCGCCTGCGCGGGGACATCGGCCGCCGTCCAGCCGCAACCGGCGCCCGCTGCGGCGCAGGATCCCGCGACGGACGCCGCCAAGGCGCCGAAGACCGCCGCCGACGAGCGCGCGGCCCGGGAGAAGGAACTGCAGCAGAAGCAGCGTGAGCTGGAGTACGCCGAGGCCGAGGCCGAGACCCAGGCGATCGAGCGCGAGGCCCGCCGGCTCGGCGTGCAGGCGGCGGTGGCCAAGGCCGAGGAGACCCTGGCCGAGGCGCGCGCCGCGCGCGAGGCGTTCCTCGGCCAGGAGAAGCCGCGGCAGCTCGAGCAGCGCAAGATCCAGCTCGACCAGCAGACCTACGCCGCCGAGGAGGCCAAGGACGAACTGGGCGAACTGGAGGCGATGTACGCCCAGGACGAGTTCGCCAGGTCGACCAAGGAGCTGGTGCTGAAGCGCGGCCGCCGCAAGCTGGAACTGAGCGAGCGTTCCCTGGCGATCGGCCGGCAGGAGCTGGAGTTCCTGCGCGAGCACACCCTGCCGCAGCAGGAACGTGAGCACCAGCGCAAGGTCGCCGACGCCGAACTGGAGCTGCAGAAGGCGAAGCTCGAACTGAAGAAGGCGGACCTGGAGCTGGCGCTGGGGGCCCGCAAGGCCAAGGACCGCACCGCCGATCTGCAGCGCGACATCGCCGAGCTGCAGCAGAAGCTCGCCGCGAAGGAGAAGTGATGGGCGGCGCGCGGCGCCCGCTCGGGCTGGTCCTGCTGGCCGGCCTCGCGCTGCCGGCGCAGGCGCCGCCGGACCCCGCCAGCGCCGAGGCCGCCGCTGCCGGCGCGGCGCGGGCCTTCGACTGGCTCGTCGCCCGGCAGCGTGAGGACGGCGCCTGGGCCAGTGCGGTGTGCGAGAGCGTGTTCGACGGCGGCTTCGCGGTGGAGACCTACTACGCCTACCAGATCGGCGCGCATGGCGTCGCCACCCTGGCCCTGCTGGAGGCGCCGCCGACGCCGGGCCGCGCGGTGGCCCTGCAGCGCGCCGTGCGCTGGCTCGCCACGACGCGGCTGCCGCTGCGCGGCAGCGACTGGGACAACGACGCGGTGTGGGCGGCGTTGTACGGCACCGTCGCGCTGGCGGCGGCGGCCGGCGACCGGCGCTTCCAGGGCGACGAGTGGAAGGGCCTGGTGCACCAGCGGGGCCGGCAGTTCGTCGCGTTCCTCGCCAGGAACCAGGTGCCGACGGGCGGCTTCGGCTACTACGACGTCGACTTCCCGTCGCGGCGGCCGACCTGGGCCACCAGCTTCGCCACCTCGTGTGTGCTGCCGTCGCTGGCGCTGTCGCTGCAACTCGGCTGGAGCCAGGACCCGAAGCTGCTGGAGCGCGCCCGGGACTACGTGGCGCGCTGCCGCCTGCCCAACGGCGCCTACGCCTACGACCTGACGCCGGTGCCGGAACTCGGCGGCGAGCACATCAACGACGTGAAGGGCAGCCTCGGCCGGATCCAGGCGGCGCACTGGGCGCTGCGGCTGTGCGGCGACGAGGCGACCACCGACGAGCGGATCCGTTGGGGGCTCGAGCGGTTCTTCGAGCACCATCGCTTCCTGCATGTGGCGCGGATGCGGCCGGTGCCGCACGAGGCGTTCTATCGCAACGCCAGCTACTTCTACTTCTTCGGCCACCACTACGCGGCGCGCTGCATCGAGCTGCTGCCGGCGGCCGAACGGGAGCCGCTGCGGCGGCGGTTGCGGCCGCTGATCCTGCAGACCCAGCGCCCTGGCGGCTCGTTCAGCGACACCCTCGACCTCGGCTACATGGAGGTGTCGGGGACCGCGTTCGCGGCGATGGCGCTGCAGGCCGGCCTGCCGGCACCGCCGCGCTGAGCCGGCCACCGCCACCTCTGGCGGGACTTGCGTCGCGCGCGACGCGGCTGCACACTCACCCCGTTCGCGCCGGTCAGCGCGGACGTCCCCTGGGCGGGCGGTGGCGGCCGACTGGCGCCTGCACCAGAACCGAGGAGCAGCAGGACTGGCCGGCCGCGTCGCCGCGCGGCCGGCGCATGGGGCATGCGCCCTGGGAGGGTGGTTGCGATGAACCGGCCGTTGCTGGTGTTGAACGCGTTCCTGGCGTTGGTGCTGGTGATCCGGATGGCGACGCTGGGCGGGACGCCGGTGGTGGCCGGCGAACGCGGCGCGCCGTTGTCCGCCGCCTGGACCGCGGCCGACCTGCGGATCGTGCCGACGGACTTCGTCGGTCGTCGCCTGCATCAGTTCGTCCTCGACCTGGGTCGCGACGTGGCGCCCGAACTGATGCGGCCTTCGGGCGGGGGCGGCAGCGCCGGTGACTGGCGGCCGGCGGCGGAACTCGGCCTGCACCTCGAGCCGAAGGCGGAGCTGCTGGCGGCGTTCCGCTCGAGCCGTCAGATCGCCCTGGCGGTGCCGGCGGGGCTGCCCGGCGGCCGGGCCTTCCACGTGCACGTGGGGTCCGTACTCCGGGCGGCGGATTCGTCGCAACTGCCTGGCAATACTGTTGTTACGTCTGACACGGGCAATGTGGCCCTGACCCGGGCGACCCTCGAGGAGCCCCTGGAGGCGGCCGGCGGCGAGGTCTCGCTGCTGCTGACCTGGGACCTGCCGGTGGACATGGAAGCCCTGCGGTCGCGACTCGAGGTGCGCCGCCGCGACCAGTCCGCGCCGGTACCGTTCCGGCTCGAGAGCCTGCCGGCCGACGAGGGCAGCCGGTTCCGGGTGGTGCCGCAACTGGATGCCGCGGCGTCAGCGATCGCCGTGCACATCGCGCCGGGGCTCAAGCCCCTGGGCGGCGACGTCGGCACGCCACGGGAACTGGTGCAGCACTTCAACCTGGCCGAGCCGCTGGCCCTGCACGGCGCCGGATGGCGCGATGGCGGGATCGACCTCGGCTTCAACCGCACCGTCGCGCTGCCAGCCGAGGGCAGCATCGAACTGGAGCCGGCGCAGCCGTTCCAGGCCTTCCGGCAGAACGGCGGTCTGCGCATCACCGGCAGCTTCGCGCCGGGTGCGGTGGTGGCGGTGAAGCTGAAGGCGGGATTCCCCGCCGTCGGCGCCGACGCGCTCGTGCCTGACCGGCGCCGGCTCGCCGCCGAGGTGCGGCACAGCCTGCTGGTGCCGGACCTGCCGGCGACGCTGGACTTCGCCCAGCCCGGGCGCGTGCTGTCGCTGCGCGCCGAACCCGTGCTGGAGGTGAGGGGCGTCAACGTGGCGGCGTTCACCGTGCGGGCGAGGCGCGTCTACCCGAACAACGCGGTGCGGATGGCCCAGGACGGCGACGCCGAGGCGATGGCGCCCGCCGTGGAGCGCCGGGTGACCGTCACGGCGGCGCGCAACCAGGAGTTCGTCGAACGGATCGACCTGGCGAAGCTGCTCGGCGCGACGGCGCGCGGGCTGTATCGCATCGAACTGCAGCACGAGGACCGCTGGTGGCCCGAGCACCGGCTGCTGCAGCTCACCGATCTCGGCGTCAGCGTGCGCGCGGCCGCCGACGCGGCGGCGGTGCAGGTGGTGTCCATCGCCGACGGCCAGGCGGTGTCCGGCGCGCGGGTGCAGGTGCTGTCGCCGACCAACCAGGTGCTGGCCCAGGGCGAGACCGACGGCCGCGGCGTGCTGCTGCTGCGCTGGAGCGGCGGCGCCGACGATCGGCGGCCGTTCCTGGTGAGCGCGACCACCGCCGACGACCAGTCCTTCGTCGATCTGCCGGGCTTCGCCGTCGAACTGGCGGATCCGACGCTCGGCGGGCGGCCGTTCGCCGGCGAGCTGCCCGAGGCCTACGTGTGGCCCACCCGCGGCATCGTCCGGCCGGGCGAGACCATCGACGTTGCGGTGCTGGTGCGGCAGCCCGACGGCGGTGCGGTGGCCGGTCGCACGGTGACCGCGCTGTTCGAGGCGCCGAACGGCCGCGCCTTCCGGCGGCAGCGGGTGGTGCTGCCCGGCTCGGGGCTGGCGCGGGTGGAACTGCGGACCGGCACCGATCTGCCGGTCGGCACCTGGCAGGTGCGGCTTCTGGACGGCGCGGCCGGCAGCGACGGCGACGGCGACGAACTGGGGCGTGCGCCGGTGCAGGTCGAGGCGTTCGTGCCCTACCGCCTGGAGGCGGAGGTGGCGGCGCGGCGCGAGTTTCGCTTCGGCCAGCCCGCGGAGGTCCTGGTGCGCGGCCGGTGGCTCGACGGCACGCCGGCGGCGGGCCGGCCGGTGACGGTGCGCATGCAGCTCACCACGGGGACGTTCGCCCCGGCGGGCTCGGACGGCTTCGTGTTCGCCAGCAGCGACGAGCAGCCGCCGCCCGGGGAACAGCCGTCGGTGTCGGCGGTGCTGGACGAACGCGGCGAGGCGGTGGTGCGGCTGATGCTGCCGCCGGATGCGCCGCAACAGACGCTCACCGCCCGATTGCTGGCGGAGGTGGAGGACCCGTCCGGCCGCACGGTGCGCGCGGCGGCGACGGCGCCGGTGCTGCGCAGCGGGCTGCACTGCGGCGTGCGCAGCGGCGCTGCCGGCCTGGAACTGCGCGCGGTCGGCGGCGACGGCGCACCCTGGGCCGCTGTGGCCCCGTTCACGGTGCGGCTCGAACGACGGCGCTGGCACTGGCGGCATCGCTCGGTGGGCGTCGACCGCTGGCGGTGGGAGACCACGGTGCAGGCCAGCGTGCTCGGCGAGTGGCACGGCGAACTGCGGGATGGCGCGGCGGCGGTGCCGCTGCCGCCGGCGGCGGAGGATCACGAGGGCGGCGGCTGGCTGGTGGCCGTCGTGACCGTGGAGGGCCGCGCGATCGAGTGCCGGCTGCAGCCGGCGCCGGAACGACCGGATCGGCTGCGGGTGACCGTGCCGGCCGACCCGGTGGCGCCGGGCGCCACCGTGCGCGTCACCATCGATGCACCGGCGTCGGGTCGCGGCTTCGTGACCCTGGAGGCGGACACCGTGCTCGCGGCCGAGGTGATCGAACTGGTGCGCGGCTCGAACCAGGTGTTCCTGACCATCCCGGCCGACCTGCGGGTGCCGAACGCACACGTCGTGGCGACGATGACGCGGCCGGCGCGGGCGGTGGGCCCCGAACTGGGGCCGGCGTGGCTGATCGGCGGCACCGCGGTGATGCTGCGGCGGGATGACGTGGCCGGTGACGTGAGCCTGCGCGTGCCGGCCCTGATCGCGCCGGAAGCTGCCGTGACCTGCGAGGTGACGGCGCCGGGCGCCACCGCCGCGGTAGTGGCGGTGGTCGACGAGGGCGTGCTGGCGGTCACCGAGCACGCTTCGCCCGATCCGGTCGGGCATCTGCTGGCGCGGCGGCGCCTGCACGCCGCCGGCGCCGATGCGTTCGCGGCCCTGATGGCCGGCCTGCGCTTCCTGCCGGGCACCAGGACCGGCGGCGATGGCGGCGACGAGCTGACCTCGATGCTGGCGGTCGGCGCCATCAGCCCGCGGATCCGGCCGCTGGCCCTGGTGGCGGACGTGGCGCTCGACGCGGCGGGACGCGGCGTCGCGACCTTCACGCTGCCGGCCTACGAGGGGCGCGTCCGTGTGATGGTGCTGGCCGCCGGCCCGCGCTGTTTCGGCGCCGCGGCCTCGCCGGTGGTGGTGCAGGCGCCGCTCGGACTGCAGGCGGCCCTGCCGCGGATGGTGGCCCCCGGCGACCGGTTCGACGTGCCGGTGACGGTGCGCAACGGCAGCGGCGGGGACGGCGAGGTCCTGCTGGCCGCCACCGCCGAGGGCGGCCTGGAACTGGTGGACGCGGCCCCGTTGGCGGTGCCGGTGGCCGCCGGCGCCACCGCCACCGTGTTCCTGACGGTGCGTGCCACGACGCCGGTGGCGGGTACCACGCCCCGGTTGCGGCTGCATGCGCGCCACGACGGGTTGGAGCGCCGGCTGGACGTGGACCTGCTGGTGCGCGAACTGCGCCTGCTCCAGGAGGAGCACCACGGCCTGTCGCTGCGACCGGGCGACTCGTTGCGGCTGGGCGAGGAGTTCGCCGCCGAGGACCTGACGGTGCGCATCCAGGTCTCGCCGACGCCGGCGCCGCAGTTGCGGCCGGCCCTGCAGTCGATGGTGCAGTATCCCTATGGCTGCGTTGAGCAGACCACGTCGCGGGGTTTCGTGCTGCTCGGCTGCGCGGCGTTGCTGGACCGGATCCAGGGCGAAGAGGCCGGGGCGCCGGACGCCACCCTGCTGACGCAGGCCGCCGTGGATCGCCTGTGCGGCATGCAGCACTGGCAGGGCGGCTTCGGCTGGTGGGGCGGCGGTGCCGAGTCGCCCTTCGGCACGGTCTACGCCGCCGACTTCCTGCTGGCGGCGCGGGAGGCGGGGTTCCAGGTACCGTCCGATGTGATCTCGGGTTGCCTGCAGCGCGTCGAACGGATCCTCCTGTCGACGTCGCCGCTCGCCCTGCGTGCCATGGCCTGCGAGGTGCTCGCCCGGTCCGGCGCTGCCGTGCGCAGCCGCGCCCTGCTGCTGGCGGACCAGGCCCGCGACGAGGAGGAACGCGTGGTCCTGGCGCTCCTGCTGGCGCGCTACGGCGAAGATGCGGCGGCGCGGGCCCTGCTGGCGGCGCCGGTGGCGGCCGTCGTGGATGCCGCCGCCGAACGGCGCGACACCGTCCTGTTGCGATCGAACCTGCGGACCCGGGCGCTGCGGCTGCGGGCGCTGCTGGCGGTGGATCCCGCCGGTGCCGCCACCGCCGCACTGGCGCTGGCCCTGCAGCGGGAACTGCTGCGGCCCCGCAACCTGACGACCCAGGAACGGGGCCAGGGCGTGCGGGCGCTGGCCGAGTGGTACCGGGGCCGGGTCGGCGACGGTCCGGCCGCGCTGAGCGGCACCCTCGACGGGCAGCCGCTGCCGGCGCCGGTGGCCGGCGTGATCGAACTGCCGCTCCGGCCCGGCGCCCAACTGCAGATCCAGGAAGGCAGCCAGGGCTTCGCCCTGGTGACCGTGCGCGGCTTCCGGCCGGTCCGCCCGACCGCCGGCGACGGCACGCTCACCGTGGAGCGGACCCTGATCGATCCGACGACCGGCGAGGCGCCGACCGAGCTGCGGACCGGTCGCGTCTACGAGGTGCACCTGCGCGGGCAGGCGCAGCGGCCACTCGACCAGGTGGTGCTGGTGGACCTGCTGCCCGGCGGCTTCGAGGCCGACGCCCCGCCGCCCTGGGCCGAACCGGTGCGCCGTGGACCCGGCCGCCGTGGCGCGGGTCCCGCTGACGCGTTGATCGAGCGGCGTGACGACCGCGTGCTGCTCTTCCCCAGGGACGAACTGCGCGGCGAGTTCCACTTCGTGCACCTGGTGCGCGCCACGTTCGCCGGCACCTACGACGCGCCGCCGCCGATGGTCCAGGCGATGTACGACCCGGTGGCGACGTTCACGGGTGCCGGCGCCGATGGCGTGGAGATCCGGCGGTGATGCGTGGACGACGGCAGCGGCTGGTCGCCCGTGCGGTGGTGGCCGGGCTGGCCGTCGTCCTGCTGGCCTGGGCCGGCGAGTGGCTGCTCGGTCGTTGCTGGCCGTATCCGCTCGAACGTCTGGCGGCGCTGGAGTGCTCGACGGTGGTCACCGCCGCCGACGGCACCTGGCTGCAGGTCTGGCCGACGCCGGCCGGCGAGCGGGTGATCGCCAGCCGCTGGCACCAACTGGCGCCGCCGCTGCGCGCGGCGATCCTGTGCGCCGAGGACGAGCGCTTCTTCGACCACGCCGGCGTCGATCCGATGGCCGTGGCCCGGGCCGCCCTGCAGAACGTCACCGCCGGCCGCGTGGTGTCCGGTGCGTCGACCCTGACCATGCAGGTCGTGCGTATCGTCGAGCCGCGCCCGCGCACGTTCTGGGCGAAGCTGACGGAGGCCGTGCGGGCGCGGCAGTTGGAGCGCGCCATCGGCAAGGAAGCCGTGCTCGACCTGTGGGTCACGCACGTGCCGATGGGCGGCACGCTGCGGGGCATGGAGGCCGCGGCGCGGCACTGGTTCGGCTGTTCGGCGCGGGACGTGACCGCCGTGCAGGCGGCGACCCTGGTGGCGATGGTGCCCGCACCGTCGGCCCGCGCACCGCATCGCCGGCCCGGACTGCTGCGGCAGAAGCGCAACGGCGTGCTGGGCCAGATGGCCGCGGCGGGCGAACTGACGCCGGCGGCGCTGGCCGCGGCCTGCGCCCAGCCGCTCGGCGCCGCCCGGCACCCGTTCCCGCAACTGGCTTGGCACGAGTGCGCCGCCCGCCTGCGGGTGATCCCGCCCGGCGGGCAGGAGGATCGGCTGGCCACCGGACTCGACGCCGGGCTGCAGGCCCGCCTCGAGGAGCTGTTCGGCGCGGGACGCGCGCGGCCCGGCGACGGGGCGGTCGCGGTGGTCCTGAAACGGGCGGATGGCGCGGTGCAGGCCCTGGTCGGGGACGCGGGAGCCCGGGCCGGGACCCTGGACCTCGCCCGCTGCCGGCGTTCGGTCGGTTCCACGCTCAAGCCGTTCCTGTTTGCGTTGGCGCACCAGCAGGGTGTGCTGGCCGAAGGCAGCCTGGTCGACGATGCGCCGGTGGACCTGGGGGGTTGGCGCCCGCACAACTTCGACGGGCGCTGGTCCGGGCGCGGCCGGGCCGAGGCGGCCCTGGCGGCGTCAGCCAACCTGCCGGCGGTGATGTGTCTGCAGCGCGCGGGCCTGCCGCCGTTCCTGGACCTGCTGGCGGCGCTGGGCCTGCCGCTGCCGGCGGGGCCCATCGGCCTCGACGCCGCGTTGGGCACGCTGGCGGCGTCGCCCCTGGAACTGGCGCGGGCGTGGCAGCGGTTCGTCGCGGAACCGGGTGACGTCGGTCTGTCGCCGGGCGCGGTGGACTGGGTCCTGCGTTCGCTTGCCGTGCTGCCGCTGCCCGGCGGCGGCGTGCCGGCGGGGACGGTGGCCTGGAAGAGCGGGACGTCGTCCGGTCGCCGCGACGCGTGGTGCGTGGGCGTCACCGGCCGTCACGTCGTGGTGGTCTGGCTCGGCAACCGGACCGGCGAGGGCACCGCCGACCTGGTCGGCTCCGAGCACGGCGCCCGGCTGCTGGGGGACGTGCTGCGGCTGCTGGACCTGTAGGGAAGTCCGACAGTCGGCGATGCCGGCACCGGATTGCGGAGTCCGTTCAAGGCGCATCACCGCAGCCGCCGATGGCATGGGCAAGGTGCGAAACGTGATCGGTCGGGCGCTGTTCCTGTCGTTCCTGCTGTTGGCGGCCATCGGTGGCGCTGGCGGCCTGCGGGCCCAGCTTGAGGAGCCCCGGCCCGGGCGGCCGGTCCCGCCCGCGGTGCAGGCCCAGATCGAGGACTGGCAGCGGCGCGCTGCGGCGCTGGCGGCGGAGGCCGAGTTGATCGACGCGACCGCCGTGCAGAACCGGCGCGGCCCGATCCAGGGCATGGACAACGCCCGCTGGAAGGCCCTGCGTCGCCGTTCGCCGGAGGTGCTGGCGTTCCAGGAGTCGGTGGCTGGTCGGCGCCTCGCCGTCTGGCTGAAGGACAGCGATGGCTCCACGGTCGAGGCCTTCCTCAACGGCAGCCGCGGTGAGAAGGTGGCCTTCGCCGAGAAGACGACCAGCTACCTGCATGCCGGCATGGAGAAGTTCGATGTTCCGTTCCGCACGGGGAAGCCCTGGCAGGGGGCGATGAGCTTCGACGAGTCGTCGCAGGCCTACGTGATCCAGGTCGGCGTTCCGGTGTTCGGGCCGGGTGGCGCGGAAGGCGGCACCGTGATCGGCGTGCTGGTGGTGAGCCTGGACTTGGGCCGGCTGGAGACACGCGCGAAGCCGCCGGTGCCGCCCCTGCCCTCGCCTCCGGCTCCAGGGACGGGCAAGTGATGAACGTTCGTTGTGGGGCGGCAGACGGAGTGCGGGCGCCACGCCGGTGGCCTTGGCGACTCTCGATCCGGGCGACGATGCTGGCGATGGTGATCGGCTGCTGCACGCTCGCCTGGTGGCAGGCCGAGGCCGGCATCGGCGGCGCCAGGCAGAGCAGCGCAAGCGCCGCGACCCTGGCCGTGCACGACGTGCCGCTGGTGATCGACGTGGCGCGGGCGCGGGCAGGGATGCTGGCCGCCCTGGCGGCCGAACGCAGCCTCCTCTGTCTGGCGCACGAATCCGAGTACGCCCGCAAGCAGCAGGCGCGGCACGCCGCGGCGGCGGCCGAGGCTGGGGCGGCGATCGAGCGCATCTGTGCCGCCGCCACGGATCCCGAGGTGGTGGCCTCGGCGCACGCCGTCCGTGCAGCGTTTGGCGAGTGGCTGGGCACGAGCCGCGAGGTCCTTGCCATCCTGGCGGAGGACATGCCACGGGCGCGGCGTGACGCGGTCGACACCTCGATGGGGGCGAGCGCAGCGGCGTGCGACCGCCTGCTCCTGGTCATGGAAGGCGCGTTCTCGGAGCTCGCGGAGGCCGCGAAGGAGACCGCCGGGGCCACGGCCAGTGCGGTCGCCGACCTGGAAGGCGGGATGCGGGCCAGGCTGTACGCCGGCATCAGCATCGCCGTCCTGGCCGGCCTGCTGGCAGTGAGCTACGTGGCGCGTTGCCTCGGACGTGTCACCGCCGGCTTGCGTGCCATTGCCGCCGGTCATGGCGATCTGACCATCCGCCTGCCGGAACGGGAAACCGGCGAACTCGGCCGCCTCGTCGCGGCCTTCAACCGCTTCCTCGACGGCCAACAGGAACTGGTGCGCGGCATCCGCGAGGCGGAGGATCGCCTTGTGGCGGCGGCCCGGACCATCGAGGGTCTCAGCCAGGCCATGACCGAGCAGGCCCGCACCATCGATCTGCGCCTTGCGGCGGTTGGAGAGGCGGCATCGTCGATGCGCGATCGGGCCAGCGCCGTCGCGATCGACACCGCCAGCCTCGACGCCGCTTTCGAACTGCTCGGGACGCAGGCAAGCGAGGGCTCCGTCGTCGCCGACCGATCGCAGCAACAGGTCCTGGATGCATGTGGTCGGGTCGACTCGGTGGGGCGGGACACCGCCAGGGTCCGCGGTCTCGTGCGCGACATCGAGGCCATCGCCCGCCAGGTCAACCTGCTGTCGCTGAACGCGGCCGTGGAGGCGGTGCGGGCCGGCGAGTCCGGGCTCGGCTTCGTCGTCGTCGCCGACCGGGTGAAGGAACTGGCTGGCAGGGCCACCAAGGTGTCCGAGGCCATCGCCGTCAGCATGGATGGCTTCCTCGCCCGTGTGACCGAGACCAGCCGGAGCATCGCCGGCCTGGAGCCGGCGATGGACCAGCTCCGCGGCGGGTCGGACGGCATGGCGTCGGCGGTTGCCGAACAGACCGGCGTCTCGCGCCGCCTGACCCAGGCCGCCGAGGTGATGGCGACGGCGGCGCAGGACATCGATCGGGAACTGCAGACCATGCAGGACGTGGCCACCGAAGCCCGCAGCAGTGCGACCTCGTCACAGTCCGCGGCGCAGGAGGTGGTGGCCGCGGCCCAGGAGCTGCGGCAGCGGGTGGGCCGGCTGCGCGTGTGAGGCGCCGTCAGACGTCGATGCCCACCGGGTGGCTGACGTCGAAGGTCCCGTTCTGCAGGTCGATCGCCGCCCACACGAAGTGCACCGGCGCGCCGACGAACACCGGGTGGTTCGGGATGCCCAGCACGTAGCGGTGCGGGTGGCCGTCGAACGCGAAGTAGGGCGACAGCGCGTCGGGACGCGGGAACGCGCCGGCGGTGGTGTAGGGATTGGTGGCTGGCCCCAGGGTCACGCCGACGAAGGCGAGGCCCGGGTTGCCGGCGGCCTGCTGCGGCCAGCCAGCGCCGTAGGTGACGAACTCGTCGTGCAGGTTGTTGGCGGCCCGCCGCCGGAACACGCTGGCCGAGAGCCGGGTCGGCGCCGACGGCAGCAGCGGCTGCCGCGAGGTCCCGAGCATGCTGTTCAGCCGGATCTGGCCGGCCGGCCCCGGATCCAGGGCGCAGATGCCGTCGACGTCGTCGATGCCGCCGCCGACGACGAGACCGATGCGCGTGCTCACCGGCACCGGACCGGGCGGCGTGCCAGGGCTGGTGGTGTAGACGTGGTGGCCGGGCCCGCCGCCGAGCTTGTGGTAGAGGATCGGGTCGCGCAGGGTCGCACCGGGCGTCACCGCCGGTCGCGTGGTCGAGAACAGCACGTGGCCGTGGATCAGGTCCACCGCCAGGGCATCGATGTCCTCGCCCGGCATCAGGCCGAGCGTCGCCGGGGTCAGGAACGGGTACGGCGTGCCCCAGGCGCTGCCGGTCCAGTCGCGCCGCAGGATGGTGGCGCCGCTCGGCGGTGCTGCGCCCCACCAGCCCAGCGGCACCGAGGACACCGTCGCGCCGGTGACCGTGAAGAATGCCGAGTGGAACGGCAGCGTCGGCACCAGCTGCGGGTTCTCGCGGTGGATCAGCCCGACGTACACGTCGTGGGCGTCGATGTCGCCCGGCGAACCCGTCGCGTGCAGGTTGACCTCGGTGCTGTCCTGGCTGCGCATCGTGCGATCCACCAGCGGCGGCGGCAGGGCGCTGCCCGGCAGCACGTAGAAGAACACGTCGGCGGCCGCTCCGCCGGGCGTGGCCACCTCGCCGGCGATCAGGCTTCCGGCGGCGGCGGTGGTGGCGCGGGTCACCGAGAAGGTGATCCCCGCCCAGTTGCCCGGCGGGATCGCGGCGAAGCCGGTCGGCGTCGACTGGATGTAGTCGTAGCCGATCGAGAAGCCGTCCAGGTCGATGCCCGGCGCGCCGGCCAGCACCGTGCTCCAGTCCGGCACGCCGGCCACCGGCGTCCACGTCGACGGCGGCAGGGACGAGAACTCGCTGCGGGTGAGCAGCAGGGTTCCGGCGCCGGCGCCGGGCACCACGGTGGCGCCGTCCACCGACAGACCCTGGGCGATCGCCATCACCGAGCCCTCCGACGCGTCGGCCTGGGCGCGAACGATGCCGGCGCCGAGGGCCAACGCGAGCAACCATGGCGCGGCGGCGGGGATCGACGAATGGACGATGCGGCGCATGGCTCAGCGCTCCTTCTGGCGGATCTGGTCGAGCACCGCGGCGCGGGCGGGGGGCAGGCGCGGGTCGTCGGGGGCCAGGTCCTGGGCGAGTTCGAGGAAGTAGAGCCGCAGCAGGTCGATGGCTTGCGGCGACGGCGTCTGGTTCTCCAGCAGGTCGGCGAGATTGAGCAGGTGGGTGGGGCTGCGCAGGTCGCGGCGCAGCTCCAGCAGGAACGGCGCGAGCGCCTCGGCGCGATCGGCGCGGGCCAGCGCCTCGGCGTAGGCCACCGCGGCGCCGGCGGCGCCGCGCTTCAGGTTGTCCTCGCCGCCGTCGTCCTGCACGGCGCGGTAGCCGGCGGCGGCAGCCCGGGCGAGTTGCGCCGCCCGCGCGGGATCGGCGGCCCGCGCCGCCGCCAGGGACTCGGCGAGGTCGACGCAGGCCAGCTCCCAGCGCTGCCACCACGGTGCGCCGACCGCTTGGGCCTGTTCGCGCGCGGCGGCGAACTGCTCGAGCCCGCGCAGCGCCTGGCACAGCCCGGCGCGGCTGTTGTCGAACCACGGCCGGATCGCCACCGCCCGCTCCAGGCACTCGCGCGCCTCGGCGAACCGGCCGAGCCGCAGATTGGCGTAGCCGAGGTTGTTCCACGGTCCGTGGCGGTCGGGCCGCAGCGCCAGCGCGTGCCGGCACAACTCGAGGGCCTCCTCGTAGTGGCGCGTCGCCAGCATGGCGGCGCCCAGCGCGTGCCGGGTCCGCGCCGTCGGCCGGCCGTAGCGGCCCTCCAGCTCGCGGGCCTCGTCGCGGGCCTCGTCCCAGCGGCCCAGCCCGAGCAGGGCCAGCAGGCGCAGGTCGCGGGCCGGCAGGTAGTCCGGCACCCGACCGAGCAGATCGGCGGCGGCGCGCACGTCGCGTTGGCGCAGGGCGTGGAAGCCGGCGACGAAGAAGTCGCCGGGCTCGCGCGGCTCGGGCAGTTCCGCCAGCAGCACGGCGTCGATGCCGGCCCGGGAGCCGTCGGCCGCGGCGTAGCAGCGCGCCACCGCGGCCAGGTACGGTGAACGTCCGGCCAGCAATGCGAGGTCGGCGCGGGCCAGGGCCACCTCGCCGGCGTCGAGCCGTTCGCTGGCCCGCAGCAGCCGCGTCGGCAGGTCGTCGGGGTCCAGTTCCAGCAGGCGATCGAGCTGCGCGATCGCGGCGCCGCGTTCGGTCATCGGCACCAGCAGCCGCTGATCGGGCCAGCCCTCGATGCAGAGGTCGCCGGGCAGGCGCGCCAGCAGATCGCCGCGTTCGGCGGTGCGGGCATGGGCCTGCACGGTGGCTGCCAGCGGCACCGCCACCGCCAGCAGCAGCACCGCGGCGATGCCGGTGAACGCCGCCGCCGAGCGCGCCGGCCGCCGGCGGATCTGGCGGGCCAGCCGACCCGGCCAGCCGAGCGGCCGCGCCTGCACCGGGCGATGGTCGAGGAACGCCGACAGGTCCGCGGTCAGCGCCGCCGCATCCGGGTAGCGCTGGCGCGGCAGCGGCGCGAGGCCGCGGTCGAGGATCGCCTGCAGGTCGCGGGGCAGGCCGCGGTGCAGGCGGGCGGCCGGCGCCGGTTCCTGCTCGCGGACCGCCCGCAGCACGTCGGGCAGGGCGCCCTCGTGCGGCGGCCGCAGGGTCAGCAGGTGGTAGAGGGTGGCGGTGAGGCCGTAGACGTCGATGGTGGGCGATGGCGCCGTGCCGGCGGTGGCCTGTTCGGGCGCCATGTACCACGGCGTGCCGACGATGCTGGTCTGCAGGGTGAGGGACGGGTCGCCGGCGCGGACCGCGATGCCGAAGTCGAGCAGCACCGCCTGGCCGTCGCGCCGGACGAAGGCGTTGCTCGGCTTGACGTCCCGGTGCAGGATGCCTTTGCGATGCAGAGCAGACAGGCCGTCGCCGAGCTGGGCGGCCCACGCCACGCACTGGCGGAGGAGGCTGCGTTCCAGCGTCGCCTCGGGCAGCAGCTCCCGCAGCCAGTCGATCGAGGCGAACGCGTCGGCGCCAGCACCCTGGGGCATGGCCTGCCGCGCGGCCTGCAGCACCTCGTGCAGGCCGATCCCGTGCAGCAGCTCGGTGACCAGGAACAGGGTCCCGTCGGCGGTGCGGCCGCGGTCGTAGACGCGGACCACCGCCGGGTGTTCGTTCTGCGCCAGCACGGTCGCCTCGCGCAGGAAGCGCTCCTCGGCGGTGGCGCCGGCCAGCAGGCCGTGGTGCAGCACCTTCACCGCCACCGCGCGGTCCAGCTCGCGGTCGTGGGCGTCGTAGACGCTGCCGGCGGCGCCGGCGCCGAGCCGCCGCCGGAGGTGGTAGCGGCCCGCCAGCACGCGGCCGGCCCAGGGATCGCCGTCCACGCTGGCCCGATGCAGGGCGGGCAGGGCCTGCCCGAGGCCGAGGGCGGCGCGCACCTCCGGCAGCAGGTCGGGATGGGCCCGGCACAGCTCGGCGAGATCGGGCGTTCGGCCGTCGGCCTGCTGGTCGAGGGCCGCCGCCACCAGTCCGGCCAGGGTTGCCTCGCGGTCGGCGTTCACGGCCGGGCGCCGCCCTCGTCGCCCTCGCCGGTCGCGTCCGGGCCGAGGCCGCGCTGCCGCAGTCGCAGCAGCAGCTTGGCCTGCAGGACCTGGAAGGCCTTGCGCGCGGCGTCGGCGGAGGGATAGCCCAGCCGCGTCGCCAGCTCCGCGTACTCGGTCTGCTCCTCGAGGCGCAGCGCCAGCAACGCCCGTTCGCGCTCGCCGAACGTCGCCAGCACCTCGCGGTAGATGGTCATCTGCTCGTCGGCGCTGGCGTTCAACGACGGCGTCCGGTCGTGGCCGACGCCGGCGGTGACCGGACCGGCGTCGCCCTGGCGGCGCACGTCGCGCCGCGCCGCCTGATGATGGCGCACCTGGTCCACCAGCCGGTGTTCGACCAGGGTCGCCAGCAGACCGACGAAGGCATCCTCGTCGCCGCCGTCCCAGCGGTCGAGGCCGCGCAGGACCTCGACGAACACGTCCTGCACGACGTCGCCGGTGCTCATCCGCGCCAGCGCGCCGTGACCGCCCGCGCGCAGCCGCCGCTGGATCTGGCGGTGTACCAGCGCCTGCACGCGCGGATAGAACCGCGCGACCAGGTCGTCGCGGGCCTCGCGGTCACCACCGCGGGCCGCGGCCAGCAGATCGGGGAGGGAGCGCAACGGGCCGATTATGCAGGCGGCGGCCCGGGCCGGGGAGCCGTGCGGGAGGAGTTGGGCGAGGGCGATCATGGCTGGGGACCGGCGGCGCCGGCCCGGACCGGAAGGGAAAGAGCGGGATCCGCGGCCCGCGCACGGGAAGGGCCGATGTGACCGGTTTCTGGGATTTCCCGGGCCCCGCGCTCCGATGCGCGGCCGGCCGCGCGGTCCACCTCGCGTCACCTCCCCCAACCACGAGGAGTTCTTCCGATGCGACTCACGAACCTGTTCCGTTCCGCCGTGGCCCTGGCCCTGTGCCTGGGTCTGTCCCTCGCCGCCCGCGCCCAGCAGGAGGTCTGCCTGTCGGTGCACGGCGGTCCCGCCACCGGCCAGCACAACCAGGGCGGGCCTTCCAGCCTGAACGCACGCATCAAGATCAATGGCGTGCCCGACACCACCTCGGTGAGCCCGCGCGCCGGGCAGACCGCGGCGCAGGTGAGCGCCGACCAGGAGGCCGCCTTCCGCGCCAAGGGCTACGACGTCGTGCGCAAGAGCCCGACCGAGATCTGCCTGAAGTCCGGTCCCGGCGGCGCGCCCATCACCGCCGGCGTGTCGTACGGCAACGACGACACCGGGCTCGACATCGACACCGGCGTCCGGAAGCTGCCGCCCGCGGTCGGCGGCGGCGGCGGCGGCGATCCCGCCACCAAGGGCGAGGGCGGCGGCATCGTCGTCCCGCCGGACAACCAGCCGCCGGCGCCGCTGCCGCAGCCGGTGCTGATCCTGATCGTCATCGAGGTGCGGCTCGACAACGGCAGCGTCGTCGTCATCGTCGTGCAGGTCATGATCTTCCCCGGCATGAACGGGCTGCAGATCCAGCAGGCGATCCTGCAGGCGCTGCGCCAGGCCGGCTTCCTGGTCAACCGCGGCCGCTGGCCGAGCACGTTCCCCGGCAACCAGCTCGTCGACGGCTTCCTGCTGGACCGCCACCAGAACGGCGGCACCGTGCAGCACATGCAGTACCAGTACGACGCCATGGCGCGCCGCGTGCTGGGCCGCCAGGAGATGACCGCCGGCCTGTTCCCGACCCACGGCGCCACCAGCTACGGCGACGCCACCCGCGGCTTCGCGCCGGCCACGCCGTTCGTGCGCACCCAGGGCGAGCACCGCATCGGCAGCTTCTTCGACGTCACCTATCAGCTGCACACGCCGTTCCTGCCCGGCGGCGAACTGGTGTCCCTCGGCGGCCTGAGCCAGGCGCAGCCGGTGCTGAACGGCTGGCTGCTGGTGGATCCGTGGCTGGGCTCGTTCCTGTTCGGCATGACCGACGCGTTCGGCAACCTGTCGACCCGCTACGTCGTGCCGGCGGACCCGCGGCTGGTCGGCCTGCCCCTGCACCTGCAGGGCGTGGCGCTGGATCCGGTGGCCGGCCAGGTCGCCGCCACCGACGCCCTCAAGGCCGTGATCGGCAGCTGACCGGGACCGCGACCCATGGCGGCCGGGGCGGGCAGGGGCCCGTTCCGGCCGCGTCGCGTGCCGGGCTACTGCTCCATCGTGTCGAGCCCGCGCCGCCGCAGCATCTTGCGCAGCTCCTGCACGGCCTGCTGGTGCACGCCGCGGGCGGCCGACTCGCTCGGGCGGCCCATCATCACCGCGATCTCCTGCCAGGAGACCTTCTCGAAGTCGCGCAGCAGCAGCACCTCGCGGAAGTGCCGCGGCAGGCGGTCCATGCACTCCTCGAGCAGCCGCCGGCGTTCGTCGCGGGTCAGTTCCTGCAGGGGCGTCGGCGCGTCGTCGGCCAGGGCCTCCACCAGCGGGTGCCGGCCGTCGTCGGTGCCCGGCGCCTGGTCCAGGGACTGCTCGCGGTCCACCGACCGGCGCTGGCGCAGGTGGTAGTCCGCCGCGTCGCGGATCTGCGCCTCGGCGATCTTGCTCAGCCAGTGCACCAGGCCGCCCTCGCTCTGCACGTGGAAGCGATCGAAGCTGCGCACCGCCTGCAGGAACGTCTGCTGCAGGATGTCGCCGGAGTCGACGCGACTGCGCAACCGGGGACCGAGGCGCGCCCGCACCGCCCGATGCACGCGGCCGTAGTGCCGGTCCATGAGCTGGTTCAGGGCCTCCCGGTCGCCAGCCTGGGCACGGCGGATGAGATCGAGGCTTTGGTTCGAGGAGACGTCCATTGGGCGTGGCGTCGCTCGTCGGCGCAGCGGAAGTATCCAGCTTTCCGCCGCGCGAAAAACCCTTTCCTCGCCGGATTCCCCGGCGCATCGTGCGCGCCGTGAGCGCGCCCGCAGTCCGCCGCCTGGTGTCGCTGGTGCCCAGCATGACCGAGACGGCGTGCCTGCTGGGCGCCGCCGAGCGGCTGGTCGGCGTCACCCGCTACTGCGAGGAGCCGGCCGACGCGCTGGCGGCGGTGCCGCGGGTCGGCGGCACCAAGAACCCCAACCTGGAGAAGATCGCCGCGCTGGCGCCGGATCTCGTGCTGGTCAACACCGAGGAGAACCGCGGCGAGGACATCGAGTGGCTGCGGGCCCGCCTGCCGGTGCTGGAGCAGGCGCCGACCACCGTGGCGGCCGCCGGGGCTGCGGTGCGGGAGCTGGCGGTGCTGCTGGGCGACCCGGAGGCCGCCACGCCGTTCCTGCTGCGCATCGAGGCGCAGCTCGCGCGGGCCGATGTACTGGGGCTCGGCCGCCGGCCGGTGCCGGTCTTCTACGCCATCTGGCGGAAGCCCTGGATGGGCGTGAACCGCACCACCTACATCCACGACGTGCTGGCCCGGGCCGGCGCCGCCAACGTCTGCGCCGACCTGCCAGACCGCTATCCGGAGGTGACGCCGGCGGCGGTGCGGGAACAGGGCGTCGAACTGGTGCTGTTGTCCAGCGAGCCATTCCCGTTCGGCGACCGCGAGCGGCGGGAGGCGCTGGCCGAGGGACTGTTCGGCCCGGAGGTGCCGGTGCTGCTGTGCGATGGCCGCGACTTCTGCTGGCACGGCGCCCGCACCGCCGACGGGCTCGGCCGGGCGGTGGACCTGCTGCGGCCGTTCCGCCGGCCTGGGTAGGCCGGCGGGCGGCCGGCGGGATCAGTTGCCGAGGACGCCGGACGCGGCGTCGGAGACCACCGCGCCGAACTGGTTGGCGGCGGGATCCAGCACCAGCGCCTGGGTGTGGAACTGCACGCAGGCCAGGTTGGGGCTGAGCGGGATCGCCAGGCTCCAGGTCGCGGTGTTGTTGTTGCCGAGCAGCAGGATGCTGGCATCGCCGGAGACCAGCACCGAACAGCCGGGCGCGCCGAACGGCGCGAGGCTCAGCGGCAGCGGGCCGAACGCCGACATCGTGCGGCTGAAACCGAGCAGCATGAAGCCGGCGTTCTGCGGCAGACGGGTGAAGTCGATGTTGAGCGTGGTGCCGAGCCGCGGCAGGGTCTGGGCGACGTTGCCTGGGATGCCCTGGGCGCCGGTGCAGCCGCTGCCGAAGAAGCCGTAGCCGGCGTCGCCGCCGACGCTGCAGCGGCTGTAGTGGATGCGGCCGTTCCAGATCGCGTTCTGCGAGGTGACGCCGGCGAAGCGGTCGGTCTTGCCGACGCCCGGCGCCGTGCCCGGGCTCGGATAGATCGTCAGGTCGGCGTTGCCGAACGGTCCCAGCGGTCCGGTGCTCTGCACCAGGTAGTTGACCGAGCTGCCGACCAGGTAGATCGCCAGGCCGTAGCTGCCCTGCGGCAGCAGCACGGGACGCACCAGCGGCACCTCCACCAGGATCGGGTTGGTGGTGCTGGTGCCGCCGGGGCTGGTGCCGGCGCCGGTCGCCGCCAGCCGCCATGCCGCCGGCGCCGCGTCCTTGCCGACGTAGGTGTCGGGGGTCACGTAGACCTCGATCTGGAACGGGCCGGTGAACGAGTATGGGGTCACCGACAGGCCGCAGATGTTGATGCCCTCGGGGGAGGCCACGGTCACGTCGAAGTGATGGCCGACGGCGGTGGCGCTGCGGTTGGCGGTGCCGCCGCCGATGGCGCCCTGCAGGGTGTTGGCGACGTAGGTGGGCTTGGTGATGCTGAAGGGCCCGCGGCAGAGGCGGTTGACGGTCAGGGTCACGTTCGGACCGGCGACGCAGGTGGCGGGATAGACCCAGACCGGATTCTGCGCCGTCGAGTCGACCACGTTGTCGCCGTTCAGGTCCCACGCCCACTGGGTGGCGGCAGGCTGCGAGCGGTCGTTGAACATCACCACGTTGGGAGCGAGCAGCGTCCAGTCGAAGTCCGGCACCACGTCGTCGGTGCGGACCAGGTTGGACCGGGTCAGTGTCTGCGGCGGATGGGCCGCGTCGATCACCGTCAGCGACACCGAGAACGTGCCGCAGGTGGTGTAGGTGTGGCTGGGATTGCGCACGGTCGAGTCGATCACCGTGTCGTTGTCGAAGTCCCAGGCCCAGGCCAGCACGCCACCCGGATCGCTGGTGTAGGTGTTGTCGGTGAAGTTCACCGTGAGCGGCGAGGCGCCGGTGGTCGGCGTCGCGGTGAACGACGGCCACAGCCCCTGGGCGGGCACGTAGGTGAACTCCGTCGGCAGCATGTGATTGAGCCCGACGGTGCCGGTGGTGGCGGTGTGGCTCGTGGTGTTGAAGACGCGGGAGCCCACCGGCGGCGCCGGTGAGGCGGTCGTGCCGGACACCGCATCGCAGGTTGCCGACTGGCCGCTCCAGCCCGCACCGTCCAGGGCGACGTCGAACGCCAGGTCGCTGCCGCTGGTGGGGTCGTAGCGGAACGGCGTGGTCAGCGTGATGTCGACGTGCCAGGGGCCCGGCACGCCGGCGCCGTTGCCGGTGCCCGGCAGTACGGTCACCTGTCCGTTCAGCACCGTGGCGCGGTCCGGGCCGTGGTTGCTCGCATAGGTGGACGAGGCCGCCAGGTAGTCGACCGCCGCCGTCGACATGTCGATCTGCACGTTCGGCCAGCTGCCGCCGGCCCACGTGGCCGTGGTGGCGTTGGCACGGAAGCGGACGCGCTGGATCAGGATGGGGCTGTTCACCCCCTGCGCCGTGAAGTGCGAGCTGTCGTACAGCTGCAGGAAGTGCATGCTGCTGGCGCCGCGGTTCCACGGGTAGATGTTGTTGGACGCTCCCTCCACCGTGGCATAGCCATTGGGGGCGACGAGCGTGAACTGGGCGCACAGGGGCGCCGCCAGGGCGGCGAGGGTCGCGAACAGGGCGATCGGACGCATGGTTCCTCCGGATCGGTGGGGCCGGGGAACGATAGCCAGCAAGGCGGCCCAGCGGCAGGGGCGCGCCGGCTTCGCCGTTCCGCCCCGCCGAGCACGCCGCTACGCTGGCCGCCCCGATGCGACTCCAGAACCAGCTCATCGCCACCCTGCGCGAGGACCCCGCCGACGCCGAGATCCCAAGCCATCGGTTGCTCGCCCGCGGCGGCTACATCGTCAAGATCGCGGCCGGCATCTACTGCTACTCGCCCCTGATGTGGCGCGTGGTCCGCAAGTTCGCCCAGATCGTGCGGGAGGAGCTGGACCGGCAGGGCGCCCTCGAGGTCATGCTGCCGATCGCCCAGCCGAAGGAGCTGTGGGTCAGCTCGCAGCGCTGGGACCGCTACGTCACCGACGGGATCATGTTCACCCTGAAGGATCGCAAGGGCTCCGAGATGTGCCTCGGGCCGACCCACGAGGAGGTGATGACGGCGTTCGTCAACACCCAGGTGAACAGCTACAAGCAGCTGCCCCTCAACTGCTACCAGATCCAGGACAAGTTCCGCGACGAGATCCGGCCGCGGTTCGGCCTGATGCGCGGCCGCGAGTTCATCATGATGGACGCGTACTCGTTCGACGCCGACCAGAAGGGGCTCGACGCGGCCTACCAGAAGATGCGGGACGCCTACCGCGCGGCGTTCGACCGCTGCCAGCTCCGCTACACCGTGGTGCAGGCCGACGCCGGCGCGATCGGCGGCAGCGGCAGCGAGGAGTTCATGGTGATCGCCGATTCGGGCGAGGACAGCATCCTGCACTGCGACGGCTGCGACTACGCCGCCAACGTCGAGAAGGCCACTTCGCGGCTGCCGGCGGCGCCGCCCGGCGGCGATGTCCGGCCGATGCAGAAGCACAGCACGCCCGACGTGCGCACCGTGGCGCAGCTCGAGGCCTTCTTCCCCGGCTGGGAGGCCGGTCGGATGGCCAAGACGGTGCTCTACCAGGCCACCTGGAAGGACCGCCAGCAGATCGTCGCGGTGCTGATGCGCGGCGATCTGGAGATCAACGAGGTCAAGCTGCAGAACGCGCTCGACTGCCTGACGGTGAAGCTGTGCGACGACGCGCAGATCGCCCAGGCCACCGGCGCCGCCACCGGCTTCGCCGGGCCGGTCGGCCTGCCCGAAGCGGTGCTGCTGCTGGCCGACAAGTCGCTGAAGGATCGCAGCAACCTGCTGACCGGCTGCAACGAAACCGGCTTCCACTGCCTCGACGTCAACCTGGGCCGCGACTGCCGGCTGCCGGAGTGGAAGGATCTGCGCACCGCGCGGGCCGGCGAGCAGTGCCCGACCTGCGGCAAGCCGCTGCAGCAGTCCCGCGGCATCGAGGTGGGCCACATCTTCAAGCTCGGCACCAAGTACTCGGCGGCGATGGGGGCGACGTTCATGGACCAGTCGGGCAAGCCGGCGCCGTTCGTGATGGGCTGCTACGGCATCGGCGTCTCCCGCACGCCGGCGGCGGCGGTGGAGCAGAACCACGACGAGAAGGGCATCGTCTGGCCCGCGCCGATCGCCCCCTACGAGTGCGTCGTCGCCGTGGTCGACACCAAGCGCGACGAGCAGAAGGCGCTGGCCGAGCGGATCTACCAGGAACTGCTGGCGGCCGGCGTCGATGCCTGCCTCGACGACCGGGCATTGAGCCCCGGCGCCAAGTTCAAGGATCTCGAACTGCTGGGGCTGCCCTACCAGATCTTCTGCGGCCGCAAGGCCGGCGAGGGCGTGGTCGAGTTCCTGGTCCGCAAGGGCATGCAGAAGAGCGATCTGCCGGTGGCGGACGCGGTGGCGCAGGTCCGGCAGGCGCTGGGCCGGTGAGCCGCCCGCCGGCAGCCGCCGATTCCGAATGTTGCGCCGGCGGCTGCGCAAGGAGCGGGTCATGACCGGACCAGGCGAGCACGAGTGGTGGTATGCGGTGGGCGGCACCCGGCGCGGGCCGGTCAGCCTCGACGACCTGCGCGACCGGATCGCCGCCGGCGAGGTCGGCATGCAGGACCTGGCCTGGCGCGACGGCATGGCGGAGTGGACCGATGTCGGCGACGTGCCGGAACTGGCGGCGGCGGCGCCGCCGCCCCTGGAGCCGGGGGCCGCGCCGGCCCGCGCCCGGGCGGTGGTGCCCAACTACCTGTGGCAGGCGATCGCGGTCACCGTGATCTGCTGCATGCCGTTCGGCATCGGCGCCATCTACCACGCCGCCAAGGTCGACACGGCGCTGGCCGCCGGCGACGTGCCCCGCGCCATCAGCCATTCCGATTCGGCCCGCGGCTGGTGCTGGGCCGCCTTCTGGGTGGGCATCTTCACCGGCGCCGGCATGTCGATCCTGTCGATCCTCAACTGACGTGCGACGGGTGTCGTGAAGCGCGGGCGGGTGCTGCTGGCGGTGGGCCTGCTGGCCGCGGTGGCGGGCCTGCTGTGGATCGTCCGGGCCAACGACCCGTCGGCGCCCGACGCGGCGTTCCCGCGCTGCATGTTCCACGTCGCCACCGGCCTGCACTGTCCGGGCTGCGGTTCGACCCGGGCGGTGCATGCGCTGCTGCACGCGGACGTGGGGGCGGCGTTCGGCTGGAACGCGCTGCTGGTCCTGCTGCTGCCGGTCCTGATCCCCGCCCTGCTGCTGGAATTGACCGCCTGGCTCCTGCCCGGGCGGGCGGTGCCGCGGCTGCGTCCCGGGCGCTTCGGCGGCTGGATCCTGCTGGGGGCGGTGTTCGCCTTCTGGGTGCTGCGCAACCTGCCGGGCCCCGTCGGGGCCGCACTCGCCCCTCACTGAAGCCTGGATCATGTGTCGTAACACCATGTCAGTTCTCATGTTATGAGGATTGTCCTGGTTCGGGCCCGGGTCTGACCCGTTCGTCCCCGACCATCCCCGACCGGACAATGGGCGCCCCGTGGAACCCCGCGACTTCTTCGAGATCCTGGTGCGCGAGCATGCCGACTCGGTGCGTGCGTTCCTGCTGGCCTCGCTGCGCGATCCGGTGACCGCCGAGGACCTGGTGCAGGAGTCGTTCCTGGTGGCCTGGAACAACCTGCATCGCTACGACCGGCGCCTGCCGTTCGGCCCGTGGGTGCGCGGCATCGCCGGCAAGCTGGTGCTCAACCATCGCCGCAAGCTCGGCCGTTCGAAGGTCCACTACTGCGACGGCGAGGTGCTGGCGGGGCTGGAGCACGACCTGATGCGCTTCTCGCGGTTGCCGGGCGACACCTTCGACGAACAGCTCGACGCTCTGCGCGGCTGCCTGTCGGTGCTGACCCCGCCGCAGCGGCAGGCGATCCAGCTGCACTACGAGCACGGGCTGCACTGCAAGGAGATCGCCCGGCGGCTCGACATCGGCTTCGAGGCGGTGAAGAAGCACCTGCAGCGGGGGCGCGCGGCGCTGCACGCGTGCCTGTGCCGGAAGATGCCCGAACTCGCCGCCGACGGAGGTGGGTCGTGAGTCTGCCCTCGACGCCCGACGGTGCTGGCGATCACGGCCCGCCGCGGGACTGGTCGCTCTACGACGAGACCCTGCACGATGAACCGGACGCCATGCCGGGCGATCCGCCGCCGGCGGCGCGGGAATGGCTGACCCGGCAGCGCCTGGTGCACGGACTGCTGCGGGCCATGCACACCGACGCCGGCGCCCGCGAGGCGCGGGTGCAGGCGATCCTCGAGGGGCTCGAGCGGCGGCGGCCGGGCCTGGGCGCGCGACGCACGCCGGCCTGGGTGCTGCTGGCGGCCGGCCTGCTGCTGGCGGTGCTCGGCTGGGCGCTGATCCCGGGCTTCGACCGGCTGCCGCGGGCCGAGGCGGCGGTGGCGCGGGCCGCCGACGAGCTCGGCCGCGACGTCGACCGGCGCTTCGGCCTGCGCATCGAACTGGACGGCCGGCAGCCCGGCGAGGGGCCCCGCGCCATCGGCCGGATCACGCTGACCACCCGCCCCGGCGGCCGCTTCCTGGTGCAGGGCTCGATGGGCTCGATGCCGTTCGGCGCGTTCACCGCCGGCTGCGACGGCGAGACGCTGTGGTATCGCCTCGACATGCCCGGCGGCCGCACGGTGACCATGCCGCGGGCCGATGCCGAGCGCATGTTCCGGGCCTTCGGCGGCGAGGCGCTGGACCTCGGTTACTTCGACGTCGAGGCGCTGCTGCGGCGGCTGCCCGAGGGCTTCGAGCTGAAGGCGGTGGGCCGCGAGCGGCTGCCGGGCGACGAACACCTGGCGCTCGGGCCGCAGGTCCGCGTGCGCGCCGTCGCCCTGCCGCAACGGCTGGAGGAACGCCTGCGCGAGGCCGAGCTGTGGTTCGACGAGGACACCGGCATGGTGTCGCGGTGCGAACTGCGCGGGCAGAGCCGCAGCGGCGTCGGTCGCGCCGTGCACTTCGACTACCTCGGTACCGTCGAACTCGGCGCCGACGCCTACGCGCCGCCGAAGTAGACGCCGGGCCGACGAACCGGCAACCCGCGGTTGCCCCCGCGCCGGCCGGGGCGGTTACATCTGCGCACCCCACCGCGCCCCCGTTGCCCTCTTTGAGCACGACGTCCGAGGTCCACCCGCACACCGCGCGCCTGCAGGAACTGCTGGCGCAGCCGCCCGCCGAGCCGGGGGCCTGGCTGCGGGCGGTGGCGGCGGAACGGCAGGCGGTGGCCGGCGAGGGCGAGCTGGCCCGGGCCGTGGACCGCGCCGAGCTGGAGTTCCTCGCCGCCGAGCGCTGCCCGGATCCGGCCATGCTGGCGGCCCGGGCGCGGACCTGCGAACTGGATCTGCGCTGCCTCGCCGCCGCCGAGCCCACCGATCCGGCGGCCCTGTTCGACCTGGCGGAACTGGCCGCCGAGTGCCGCAGCCGCGGGCTTCCCGCCACCGCCGCGGCCTGCCAGGAGCTGCTGACCGAACGGGTACCGCTGATCCGGCTCGACGAACGGCTGCACCAGGAGGCGGTGGAGCGCTACGCCGCCCTGCAGACCGAAGGCGAGGACCTCGACCACGAGCATCGGGTGGCGGCGCTGGGCGCCACCGCCGGCCTGCTCGACGCGCTGGGCGCGCGCGGCGATCCGCGGCTCTGCACCCTGGCCGCCCGCCTGCGCGCCACCGCCGACGAGCGCCGCCTGCTGCAGCGGCTGGAACGGGTGCTGACGCCGGCCGGCGCGGCCTGGCTCGAACGGATCAGCTTCGCCCTGCTGCTGGTGGTGCTGGGCCTGGTGGTGGTGGACCTCGGGCTCGAGCCCGAACCGGCGCGGGACCGCGTGCTGCTGCTGGTCGATGCCGGCATCTGCCTGTGGTTCATCGCCGAGTTCGCCCTGAAGCTGTCGCTGGCGCCGCGGCGGGGTCGCTGGTTCGTCCGCAACGCGCTCACCGACCTGTTGCCGGCGGTCCCGGCGGTGCTGTTCCTGCTGCCGATGCCGGCCGCGCCCGGGGCCGGCGATCTGCTGGCCCTGCGGGCGCTGCGGCTGTTCCGGATCGCCTGGGCGGCGCGCTACGTGCAGGCCCTGCGGCCCCTGCTGCGGCTCCTGCGGCTGCTGCTGCTGCTGGTGCGCGGCATGGACGGCCTGGTGCAGCGGTTCGCGCCGCTGCTCAACCGCGACTTCGTGTTCTTCGAGCCGCAGCGGACCGCGGTGGACCGCGGCGGTCCGGAGGCGGCGGCGCGGAAGACGGTGTTCGCGGCGTTGCGGGCCGAGCACGCGCTGCTGCGCGGCCTGCCCCAGGACGGACGGCAGGCGGCGCTGGCGGCCCGCGGCCGCGCCCTGGCCGCCCGGGCGGCGGCGGCGCAGCCGGTGTGGCCGTTGCCGGCCCGCGAGGGCGGTCTGCGCGAGATCCCGGTGGAGACGGCGGTGGAGTTCCTGTGGCGGCTGCAGCCCGACCAGCTGCAGGCGTGGCTCGCCCGCCCCGACGTGCTGGCGCTGGACCGCGTCGTGCGGGTGCTGTCGGCGCCGCTGGTGCGATCCCTGCCGGTGATCCGGCGGCTGGCGGTGCGGCCGCTGCCCGCCACCGCCGAGGAACGGGTGGTCGCGGCGGGCCGCCGGGTCGCCGACTGGCTGGACGGCTGGCAGCAGCGCCTGCAGTTCCTGGCCGACCTGCACGGCATCGTCACCGGCCCGCAGATCCTCGATCGCGTCGCCACGGCGATGGTCACCGCCAGCCAGCGGCCGGCGGTGCGCCTGCTGCTGTTCGGCGGCCTGTTCCTGCTGCTCGACCTGCTGATCGGCGACAGCTGCCTCGGCGACGTGCTGCAGAAGATCGTCGGGTTGCCGCTGGTGGTGCTCGGCAGCGTCTGCCTGGTGTTCCTGACCCTGGGCCGCTGGCTGAAGCGCATCGCCGGCGAGGCCGCCGAGACCTTCCGGCTGACCAGCGAGGCGCACTTCGCCTCGCTGCTGGAACTGGCCAAGGTGCGCCACGAGGGCGAGGACCTCGCCTTCCTCGGCCGGCGGGTGTTCACGCCGTGGCTGCCGCCGGACCGCGCCAGCTCGCTCCTGCGCGATCGCGTGCACGCCACCCGGCGCGGCATCGGCACCGACGCCGACCGCGTCACGCCGGACCTGCTGGCCGACGTCGACCGCACGGCGCTGCTCTACCTGCACTTCCTGGACGGCGGCATCCTGCACCACACCGACGTGCAGACCACCGAGCAGTTGCTGGCCAATCCGTCCCTGGAGAACCTGCGGCGCGGACACCTCGCCTTCGGGCCGAAGGACCGGAAGCGGCTGCGGGCCCTGCGGCTCGACGAGGGCTCGATCTTCGCCGGGCCCTACCTGTGGTTCCGCTTCATCACCGAGAGCATCGCCGTGGAGACCGCGCGGCGGGTCAACGAGTACAACCGCCGCTGCCTGACCCTGCAGCAGGCGGCGACGGCGAGCGCCGCGGAACGGGCGGCGATGGCGGCGTGGCTGGAGTCGCGGCGCGATCCGGCCCGCGGTCGCACGCTGGGCGACGGCGTCGGCGATGGCATCGGCGGCGACGCCTACCGCAGCACGATGTTCGACGCGCTCGACTTCCTCGCCGCCGAGCCCGACCGTGACCGGCGGCTGCTGGCGGCGTTCGGCGACGAGGTGGTGACGACGCTGCGGATCGATCGGAGCAACATGATCCGGCAGATCTTCGGTGCCCGGCCGCTGCACCGGCTGCCGCGCTCGCGGCGCAGCTTCAACCTGCACCGCTTCTACAACGCCCGGCTGTCGCTCGGCCGCGTCTTCCTGGTGCCGCTCTACAGCCTTGGCCAGGCCCTGCGTTCGTTCCGCTGGGTGGTCTCGAAGGTGCGGGCGACGGTGCGCGAGGTGCTCGACCCGGAACTGGCGCTGCGGCGCAGCGAGGACGGCCGGGCGCCGTTCGCGGTGGCGCTGCGCAAGATCCAGCGGATGAAGGCGCCGGGGCTGCTGGAGGCGATCCGCACCCGGGTGCGCTGCGATCCGGTCTACAGCGGTGCGCCGCCGGGTTGGACCACTGGCGCCGCCCAGCCGCCGGAACTGGAGCGCGACCTAGACTTCCTGCTCCTGCGCGAACGCGAACGCGCCGAGCTGCGCGAGCAGGCCGCCGCGGTGCGGGCGCGGGCGGCGGAATGGCACGCCCAGGCGCCGTCGTTCGAGGCCCTGTGGCAGGGCACCGATGCCGCCGGCCGGGCCGACGGCGAACTGGCGCTCACCGTGGCCTGGGTCACCGACCTCGACGACCTGCGCGGGCTGTGCCGGGCCGGGCGCTGGGCGGTCGACGAGCTGCCGCGCATCCTGGCGGAGCCGCAGCCGGGCACCTGGTGCGGCGACCTCGGCCGCGCCTTCCTGGCCTGGCTCGATCCGTATCCGGTGGATCAGTGGCTGCACTGGCATCGGCCCGACCTGCGGCTGTCGCGCCGGCAGCGCCGGCGGCTGCGGCGGGCGTTCGCCGCCAATGTCGCCGGCACCGGCGAGGCGATCACCGCCTGGAACCGGCTCCGGCCCGGCGAGCCGCCGGCCGCGCGCGCCGCGGCGGTGATGCGCGCCGTCTGGCGCGACCGGGCGTCGCTGCGCCGCGACCTGCTGGCCCTGCGCGCGGTGCAGTCGCTGTCGGTGCTCGATGTCCGCAACTACCGCGACCTGGTGTTCCGGCTCGGCGACTACGCCGCCGACGGCGAGAGCGTCGCGCGCGCGGTGGCGCTGCCATGAACGGGCTCCGCGACGTCCCGCGTTCGTGGCTGTGGCTCGCCTGCGCCACCGCGATCTGGCGCAGCATGCTGGCGGCGCGCACGCCGGTGCCGTCCGAGGATGCGGCGAGCTACCTGTGGATGGCGCAGCGCTTCGCCGCGGGCGACTGGGCGGCGGGCTTCGGCGAGGTCTTCCCGCCCCTCTTGTCGCTGCTGGTGGCGCCCTGGATCGCGGTCGGCGTCGATGCGGTCCTGGCCGGGCAGCTCGTCGGCGCCCTGGGCGCGGCGCTGGCGGTGTTCCCGGTGGCGGCGCTCGCCGAACGGCTGCGGCCGGGCGCCGGCGTCGCCGCCGCCGCCCTGCTGGCCACCGGCTCGCTGCTGGCGCGGAACGCGGCGGAGGTCTACAGCGAGTCGCCGTTCCTGCTGGCCGCGGCCATGGCGCTGTGGGCCGGCGGGGCCGGCCGCTGGTGGCTGGCGGGTCTGTGCTGCGGTCTCGCGGTGTGGCTGCGGCCCGAGGGCCTGCTGCTGCCCGTGGCCCTGCTGATCGGTCACCGCCGGCCGGCGCTGCGGGCGCTGCCGGTGTTCGCCGCGCTGTGGCTGCTGCTGCCCGCCTGCCGCTGGGCGTTGGGGCACGCGCCGACGCTGGTGGACAAGCTCGCCTTCCACGCCGAACGCAACGAGCTGTCGGACCGGGGCGACTGGTTCGGTAACGCCCTGCGGGCGCCGGCCGCGTTCCTCGAGGCGTTCGGACCGGCCGCGATCCTCCTGCCGCTGGCCTGCTGGCGGCGTTCGCCCGCCGAGGCGCGCGCCGCCCGCGGCCTCTGGGGCTGGCTCGTGCTCGACGTGCTGGCGGTGTGCTCGTTCGTCGTGCGCAGGCGGTTCTTCCTCAGCGCCGCCGCCGCCGTGCTGCCGCTCCTGGCCGCTGGGCTGCAGCGGCTGCCGGCGCGCCTGCGCGGCGTGGTCCTGGCGGTGCTGTGCGTCGCCGGCATGGCCGACGGCTGGTTCTCGATCACCGAACCCGACCGCCTCGCGGAGAAGCTGGTGGGCCAGCACCTCGCCCGGCGCCTCGGTCCGGGCGACCTGGTGGCCGGCGACCTGCAGCGGGTGCTGTTCTTCGCCGGTGTCCGCCCGCCGCCGCCGCGGCGCTGGTCCGCCGACGAACTGGTGGCGCATGCCCGCCCGCCGGCGGTGCGGTTCGTGGTCCTGGCCGGTCGCCGGCCGACCGCGGCCCCGGTGGAGGCCGCGCTGGCCGACGCCTTCACGCCCTACGTGCTGCCGGCGCGCCTGCAGGAGGTCGCGGCGGCCCGCGGCGTGATCGTGCTGGTCCGGCGGTAGGCCCCGCGGGTCCGTCGTTTCGCCCCGAAACCGATTCCGTATGCTCCCGCTGGTGCACCAGATGATCGGACTCGCCTGCGCCGACGCCGAGGCCCCGTCGCCGGCGGT
Organism: uncultured candidatus Brocadiaceae bacterium; assembly: GCA_964565715.1. Classification (GTDB taxonomy): domain Bacteria; phylum Planctomycetota; class UBA1135; order UBA1135; family UBA2386; genus CAZMGG01. The sequence continues at coordinate 41,745 of CAZMGG010000023.1, forward strand.
CCAGCCGACCTACGATCCGCCCCTGCAGGCCTGCCCGCTGTGCGCCGCCGCCGCCCTGCGCCGCTTCGATCGTGACCACCGCGGCCACACCATCGACCGCTGCCAGGCCTGCGGCATCCGGTTCATGAATCCCCAGTACACCGACCGCTGGCTGGAGCACTTCTACAGCACCTACGTGCCGGTCGCAGGCCACGACCACGATCGCAGCTGGCGGTCGCTGCCGGAGACGCGGCGGGCGGCCAAACGTTCCGCCCTGGAACTGCTGTCGGCGCACGGCTGCCATGGCCGCATCCTGATGGGCGGCTGCGGCGACGGCGTCGAGCTGCGGGTGGCGCAGGAGCTCGGCTGGACCGCCGAGGGCCAGGACATCGATCCGGTCACCACCGCGCGGGTCGCCGCGCAGAGCGGGGCGGTGGTGCACTGCGCGCCGTTCGCCGGACTGCCGCTGCCCGAGGCCACGTTCGATGCGGTCTTCCTCGACCAGGTGATCGAGCACCCGAAGAACCCGGCCGACATCCTGCGGGCGGCGCACCGGCTGCTGCGGCCCGGCGGTCTGCTCTACCTCGGCCAGCCGAACATCGGCTCGCTGGCCAACGCCACCAAGACGCTGCTGGGCCGGCTCGGGCTGCGCGGCGGCCGGCGCGGCCGGCACTACGCCAGCAAGCACCACATCTTCTACTACGCGCCGCGCACGCTGTGCGGCCTGCTGCGCAGCCGGTTCGGCTTCGAGGTGGTGGAGGTGCGCGGCTCGCCGAAGCAGCGCGGTTTCGCCTGGCTGCGGGCGCTGGTGGAGAAGGTGCCGTTCCTCGATTCGAGCTTCGTGGTGCTGGCGCGCAAGCCCGGCTGACGCCGGTTCAGCGGCGGCTCGCCGCGACGATGCCCAGCATCACCAGAACGCCGCCAGCCCACTGCAGAAGCCCCAGCTGCTCGCCGCGCAGCAGCCAGCCCGCCGCCGCCGCGAAGCCCGGCTGGGCGGCGAACAGCAGGGCGACCTGGTTGCCGGGGATCCGCGGCTGCACCCGGCTCTGCACGACGATGCCGAGAACCGTGGCGAACGCCGCCAGGTAGGCGAGGTCGACCCACACCCGCAGGGCGCCCGGATCGCCGCCGGGCAGCCACAGCCCCTGGCCCTGCAGCGGCACGGCGACGGTGGCGACGACGGCGGTGACCACCAGCTGCAGGAACGTGAACGGCACCTCGGCGCCCCTCGGGCTGATCTTGCTGATCAGCAGGATGTGGCCGGCGAACGCCGTCGAGCTGCCGAGCTGCATGGCGATGCCGAACGCGGTGTCGCGCTGGCCGGGCGCGTCGCCGCCCTGCGGCAGGCACAGCAGCACCAGCCCCACCAGCCCGAGGCCCATGCCGATCACGGTGGCCTGGGTGAGCCTGACGCCGAGGAACAGGAAGCTGCCCAGCGCCACCAGCAGCACGATCAGGCCGACCAGGAAGCCGCCCATCGACGCCGAGGTCTCGGTCATGCCGATCGTCTGCAGCGCGTAGCCGATCGCCAGGAACAGGCCGATCAGCAGACCCGGCCGCAGCGAGCGGCGCCAGGCGTCGCCGTTCCGCCACGGCAGCAGCGGCAGCATCAACACGATGGCCAGCCAGAACCGCAGGGCGATCAGGCCGAACGGCTGCAGATGGCCCAGTGCGTCCTTGGTGGCGACGAAGCTGGCGCCCCAGATCGCCATGCAGCCGAGCAGCAGGAGCTGCGGCCCGCCGAGGCGGCGGACCCGGGCGGACGGGTCAGGCTGGTTCATCGGGGTCCGGACGCCGGAGGCCGGCGCGACGTTTCAGTTGGCGATCAGGAAGTGGCAGACGTCGCCGTCCTGCAGCACGTAGTCCTTGCCCTCGACGCGCAGCTTGCCGGCCTCCTTGAGGGCCTTCTCGCTCTTGTGCTCCAGCAGGTCCTCGTAACGGTAGACCTCGGCGCGCACGAACTTCTTCAGGAAGTCGGTGTGGATCACCGCCGCGCCCACCGGCGCCGTGTCGCCCTTGTGGATCACCCACGCCCGCGTCTCCTTCTCGCCCGCCGTGAAGTAGGTCTGCAGGCCGAGCAGGTGGAAGGCGCGGTGGATCAGCCGCGCCAGGCCCGACTCGGTGAAGCCGAACTCGGCCATCATCGCCGTCCGTTCGGCATCGTCCATGCGGATGAACTCCGCCTCCAGGTCGCCGCAGATCGCCACCACCTCGGCGCCGGTCCGTTCGGCGTAGGCGCGGATCGCCTGCACGTGCTTGCCCTCGCCTTGCAGGTCGTCGTCGCCGACGTTGGCGACGAACAGCACCGGCTTGGTGGTCAGCAGGAACAGCGGCTTCAGCAGCACCTTCTCGGCCGGCGTGAACTCGACCAGCCGCAGCACGGTGTCCTGCTCCAGGGCGGCGATCGCCTTCTCGAACACCACCATCTGCGCCTTGGCGTCGGCATCGTTGGCCCGCACGCGCTTGCCGACGCGCTCGGCGTTGCGCTTCAGGGTCTGCAGGTCGGCGTGCATCAGCTCCAGCTCGACGATCTCGGCGTCGGTGGCCGGGTCGACGCCGCCGCTGACGTGCATCACGTTGGGGTTGTCGAAGCAGCGGACCACGTGCAGCAGCACGTCGCTCTCCTTGATCGCGCCGAGGAAGCCGATGCCCATGCCCTGGCCCTCGCTGGAGCCCGACACCAGGCCGGGGATGTCGGTCACGTGCATCTGCGCCGGGACGATCTTCTTGGTCGGCACGTAGCGGGCGATCTCGTGCAGCCGCGGGTCCGGCACGTCGACCACACCGGGCACCGGCTCGGTGGTGGAGAAGGCGTAGTTGGTCCGTTCCCCGGTGGTGGTGAGGGTCACGGCCTGGAAGATGGTGGTCTTGCCGACGTTGGGCAGGCCGACGATGCCGCAGGTGAGGCCCATGGAGCTGGCTTCGGTGCTGAGGAGTGCGGGGGGAAAAGGGCGAGCACTCTACCGGCGCCGGCGGGCCGATGCACGGTCGGGCCGCGCCGCCGCCGTGGCCAGCATCGCCAGCACGGCGGGATGCTTGACCCGCCGCTCGAGGGTGACGGCATGGAGCCTCTCGGCGGTGCCGGTCAGGACGCCCAGACGCTGCAGCCGGTGCCGGGCCCGCAGTTCCGCCGCCAGGGCGTCCGGCGCCACCAGCAGGCCCATGCCGGTGCGGGCGAAGGCCCTGGCCAGCGTGCCGTCGTCGAACTCGCCCACCACCAGGGGCTGCACGTCCTGGCGCTGGAACCAGGCCTCGGCGTTGCGGCGCATCGCCGTGTCCGCCGCCGGCAGCAGCAGCGGCATGCCGGTGAGGCTGGCGGGAAAACCGCTGCGGGCCGGCCGCACCAGCTTCGCGGTGCCGAAGATCGCCAGCTCCGACTCGCCCAGCGGATGGTGATATGCCTTCACCCGGCCCACCGCCGACAGCGGCGTGTCGCTGATCACCAGGTCGAGCCCGAACACCGCCAGCTCGGCCAGCAGCCGTTCGGGCCGGTCGGTCCGGCAGACCAGATGCAGCGGTCCGGCGGCGCGCAACCCGGCTTCCAGCAGCCGCTGCGCCGCCTGCCGCGGCACGCCGTCGGTGATGCCCACCTGCAGGCGCAGGGGTCGCCCGGTCGGCCGGTCGCGCAGGGTGTCGAGCAGCTCGCGGCCCAGGTTGAAGATCTCGTCGGCGTAGCGCAGCACCAGCCGGCCCCGCTCGGTGAGCTGCAGCCGCCGGCCCACCCGCGCGAACAGCGGGTCGCCCAGCGCCTCCTCCAGGGTGCGGATCTGGGTGCTGATGGCGGGCGGCGACAGGTGCAGCACGGTGCTGGCGCGGGCGATGCTGCCCTCCCGGGCCACCGTCCAGAAGTAGCGGAGGTGGTGGTAGTTGAGCCATTCCATGGGCCGGATGCTGCGCGCCATGCATCCAGAAAATCAAACGATCGCTGCCAAAAGATGAGCTTTGTCGAACAGGGACGGGGGCGGACAACGGTCGCCGCATGCCCGCCGCCCTGACGTTGGCCGACGCCGCCCCGCTCGCGGCCTCCATCGGTTCGCCCCTGCTCTATGCCGCCTTCACCGCCCTGGTGCTCGGCGTGCTGGCGCTGGACCTCGGCGTCTTCCACCGCAAGGCCCACGCCGTCGGCTTCCGCGAGGCCCTCTGCTGGACCACGGTCTGGGTCGGCCTGGCGCTGCTCTTCAACGCCTGGATCTGGCACCGCCACGGCGGCGACGCCGGCCTGCAGTTCCTCACCGGCTACCTGATCGAGAAGTCGCTGGCGGTCGACAACATCTTCGTCTTCCTGGTGGTGTTCGCCTACTTCCAGGTGCCCGCCATCTGGCAGCACCGCGTGCTGTTCTGGGGCATCCTCGGCGCCCTGCTGATGCGCGGCGTCTTCATCTGGCTCGGCGCCGAGCTGCTGACGCGCTTCCACTGGATGATCTACGTCTTCGGCGGCTTCCTGGTGCTGACCGGCATCAAGCTGTTCCGCCGCGACGACGCCCAGATCGACCCCGGCCGCAACGTGGTGGTGCGCCTGTTCCGCAGGTGGGTGCCCACCACCCGGCGCTTCCACGGCGACCGCTTCTGGATCCGGCGCCGCGGCCGCTGGCTGGCGACGCCGCTGCTGCTGGTGCTGGTGGTGATCGAGTTCACCGACCTGGTGTTCGCCGTCGACTCGATCCCGGCGATCTTCGCCATCACCACCGACCCGTTCCTGGTCTTCACCAGCAACATCTTCGCCATCCTCGGCCTCCGCTCGATGTACTTCCTGCTGGCCGGCGTGATGCATCGCTTCCACCTGCTCAAGCAAGGCCTGGCGCTGGTGCTGGTGTTCGTCGGCGCCAAGATGTGCCTCACCGAGATCTGGAAGATCCCGACCCTGGTCAGCCTGCTGGTGATTGCGTCGATCCTGGGCGGCTCGGTGGCGGCATCGCTGCTCTGGCCGAAGCCGGCCGCGCCGGGCGATCGCTGAGCGAGGCTGGTCCGGTCAGGCCGGCGGCTCCAGCAACCACTCGTAGGCCGGCCGCACCAGCACGTCGGCCGGCCACGGCGCCTGGTCGTGGGTGAGCACGAGCACCTGGGCCCGGGCGCGGGGGTGCAGCCGGGCGGCCTCGGTCAACGCCGACAGCTCGCGCTGCCGGGTGGCGTCGGCGGCGAGGTCGGCGCAGACCTGCAGCAGCTCGCAATCGCCGCTGCGATGGCGCAGCAGGAAGTCCACCTCGCGGTCGCCGTCGAGGCGGACGTAGCCGGCCTCGGCCTGCCGGCGCTCGGCTTCGATCCGCACGACGTTCTCGAGCGCGTGGCCGACGTTGCTGCGGCCACTGTGGTCGAAGGCCCCGATCAGGCCCGGGTCGGCCGGGTACAGCTTCCGCAGATTGGTGTTGCGCGCGCGCTCCGAGTCGGTGGCCAGCGGCACGCTCGACACCAGGAAGGCATCGATCAGGTGGTCGAGCAGCGTGTTCACGGTCTCCCGGCCGGTGGCGTGGCCCTGCGAGCGCAGGTCGGCGGTCAACCGGTGCACGCTGAACCTGCCCCCGGGATTGCGCAGGCATTGGCGGGTGAGCCAGCGCAGCGCTGCCACCTGCGTCACGCCGTGGCGCTCGACGATGTCCCGCAGCAGCACCGCGTCCACGTAGCTCTGCAGCAGCTCGATCCGCAGGTTCCGCGCCAATCCCACCGTCTCGGGGAAGCCGCCGCCCTCCAGGTACTCGCGGAACCGCTTCTCCACCAGCGAGCGTTCCGCCGGCGTCCACTCCGCGGCGGGACGCACCGGCTCCTCGCCGAGGTGCCGCAGGAACTCGCGGAACGAGAACGGATGGATGACGGTGGGCAGGGTGCGTCCGCGCAGCGAGGTGTGAACCTCCCGCGACAGCAGGCGCGCCGAGGAACCGGACACGACCACCTGGATGCGTTCCGTGTCGAGGATCCGTCGCACGAAGCGATCCCACCCGGGCACCGCCTGCACCTCGTCCAGGAACCAGTGCACGGTCTCGCGGCCGCGCAGCTCCGGGTGCCGGCGGTAGTACTCCTCCAGCAGCAGATCGAGCTGGGCGAGCGGCAGCTCCGCCAGGCGGTCGTCGTCGAAGCCGAGGTAGATGGCGCGCTCCGGTGGCAGCTCGGCCCGCACCCCGGCCTGCAGCTGGTGCAGGAAGGTGCTCTTGCCGCTGCGACGCATGCCGATCACCGCGTGGGCCTTGCCCGGAATGGCGGGGAGCCGGGTGTCCCGGGGCGTGGCCCGACTCTGGGCCAGGGCTCGTTCGGCGACGTTCAGCTTGTCGCGAAGGACGGGGTGGAGCGACATGTTGGACTCACAGCAGAGCCAGTTTCGGCGAAAACTGGATCTGGCAGAAGTCCAGAAGTCCAAGAATCTGGCCTTGCGGAGAGTCCAGATCCCGGCGTCCCATCCAGTCACTGCGTGGGTGGTTTGATCATAAATATCTATCACTAACACTGTTATGACTACGCTGACGACGATGCTCCCGCCACCGCCAGCAGGCTGGTCCACAGCGTGAAGAACAGCAGCAGCAACGGCAGGCTCGAGCTGCGCCGGCGGCCGCGCCGGTCGGACGGTCGCGAGGTGCGGGTCCGCGTCATCGGCCCATCCTACGCCGACGGAACCGGCCGCGTCCGCACCGCGGCGAGCGGGCCGAGCAGCAGCGGCACCAAGGCCAGCGCCCAGAACGTGGCCAGGTACAGGCTCTGCTGCACGTTCTTCAGGTCCTTGCCCACCAGTTCCTCGCCGAGCGCGCAGGTCAGCACATAGCCGCCGAGCAGCACCCACGGCCAGCGCCGGCCCGTGCCCCAGCCGTGCCGCAGCAGCAGCCAGAACGCGGGCAGCAGCGCCACGTGATGGGCCTTCCAGGTGATCGGCGACAGCAGCAGCGACAGCGCCAGCGCCGCCGCCAGCACCGGCAGTCGCCGGGCCGGCGCGGTGCCGGCCCGGCGCGCGGCCAGCAGCAGCAGCACCAGCAATGCAAGCGACAGGCCGCGGCCGACCCACGCCACCGCGCCGGCGTTCCAGCCGAGTCCCGGGAAGAAGCCCGGCACGACCGCGGCGTGTTCCGCCGGCACCAGCCCTAGGAACCGCGCCAGCGCGCAGCGCAGCGACTGGTTCATCCACGAGAACTCGGGGAAGCCGAACCGGGCCTCTGCGAACGGATCGGTCATCGTCGCATAGGCCCAGGTGCCCTCGATCCAGCGCAGCCACGGCCCGGTGTCGAAGCGCAGCAGCGCCCACGACAGCAGCACGCAGCCGAGCCCGCACAGGACGGTCCAGGCCGCGGCGCGGCGATGGCCGAACAGCCAGAGCACCGGCAGCAGCCACAGCAGGGCCGGCTTGGTGGCCAGCGACAGGCCGAGCCAGAGCCCGGCGCGCCCCGGGCGCTGCCGTTCGGCGGCGTCGAAGCTGAGCAGCGCCAGGGCCAGGTTGATCAGGTTGCCGCCGCCGCCGTGGGCATCGCGCAGCACGTAGCGGCTCGCCACCAGCAGCGCCAGCAGCAGGAGGAACGGCGCTGCGCCGGCGGTGGGCGGGCCGTGCGGCTGCGGCAGGCGCGCGAGGCAGCGGGCGATGGCGACGAGTGCCAGCACCTGCAGCAGGGCCCACGCGACGCGGGCCAGCGTCGATTGGCGGAGGTCGTCGGGCGCGTCGAGGCGGGCCAGCAGGGCGAACGGCGCGGTGAGCAGGCCGAACGACGGCGGATAGGGCGGATGCAGCGGGTGCGGTGCCTCGTCGGCGTCGGCGGCGAAGTCGGCGTAGACGTTCTCGCCCTGCCAGAGCCGGCGGCCGAACTCGACGTGGTCGAGGATGACGCCGCGGTCGCGCACGCCGGTGCGCAGCACCAGGAACGCCGCCAGCAGGATCCACAGCAGGGTCCAGGTCCGGCGGGCGTTCCAGGTCATCGATGGGGTTGTATCCGCGGCGCTCGGACTCCGGTAAGACCGCGGCAGGTGGCGAGCACGGCAGCAGGTTCGGCATGGCCAGGAATTGTGAGGAATTCGGTTGACACAGGCGCGCAGGGGGGGGGCTATCGTTTCCGGCATGATCAAGCTGGCAACTTGGCTGTTCGCGGTAGCCATGGCAACCGGTCTCGGCGGCCTCATCTTCATGCCGGACCATTGCCAGTGCAGATACACCGCGTTTTGGAACGGCACGAACTGGTCCAACTTCCAGTGCGAGAAGTTTGGCTGCGCCAAAGATTGCGTGGACTACGATGCCAGCGGCTGGAAGAACTGCGCCTGCCCGATGAGTCAAGGAGTCGACGAATGCCATTGCCTGACGCAGCGCAACGTCCAGGCCCCAAACGTGCCTGTGTGTCTGCAGACGGAGAACTGCAACGATCCAAGCGAGTTCTGCATGGTATGGGAACCCGCTCCGGGTGTGCGTGATGAACCGTGCTATTGCAAGAACCCAACGCAACCATGACCGCCCATGGAGCGCCTCAACCACGGGATGACCAATCGTGCGCGACGACGCAACCTCGCGGTCGTGGCCGGGCTGCTGGCCGCGGTGATTCTCGGCGTGTGGCTGTGGCCCGCCGGCCACCTGCAAGCGACGGCTCCAGATGTAAGTGAGCATTCCCGCGGTGACGCCTCCGCATCGGCACGCACCGCTACCCAGGTTTCTTCCGGCCCGCTACTGCGCACCCCGGTCGTCTGCCCGGAGGGCCATGCGACGATCGTTGCGCTGACGGACGCGGCCCGTCCGGTAGGGGGTGTTGCTTGCTTCGAAGGGCTCGGGGAGTTCTATCCACCGCAGCCGGGGGCCGTGCCAGTGGCTGTGACGGATGCGGCTGGTGCAGCCAGGCTCCAGGTTCCTGCCACAGGGGAGATCCCAGTCATCGCCTTGTGGAAGACGGGGTATGCGGTCACCATCGTCGAAGGTCTGGCGCCGGGAATGGTGCGAGAAGTCGTGCTCCGCACGGCTCCAGAAGTCACCTTGCGGGTGACCGACGGCGAGGGTCGACCGGTGCCCGGATTCGTCGTGGGCATCGACTCGGCGGACCTTGCCGAAGCCTCGATGCGGCACGCGATTGCGGATCCGGCGAGGTCGATGGCCGTGGTTCCGCGGCGGCAGTCCGACGGGTCGCCCGGCATGATCGGGAGGAGCGATGCCTCGGGAGTCGTTCGTGTCGCTGGCTTGCCTGCCGGCAGGTACTTCTTGCGGCTGAACCTGACGCACCTGCCACTGTGGATGCGAAGGACTTCAGGCAATCCCTGCGTCATCGATCTGCCTGGCCCGGACCAGGACATCGTGGTCGAGGAGCTGGTGGGTGCGGTCGTATCGTTCAGTGGCGATCGGGTGATCGCCTGCGAGGACCCCACCGGACGTTGCGGGCTCATGCGAACGCCAGACCCCGCCTACATGGATGCCATCGCGGTGGCGAAGCGACAGTTGGAGGCGAGATTCCCCGGCGCCACGGTAATGGTTGGGGCTGCCGGCGAACCGCAGGGGTCCAAGCGGGAACTGGTGGTCTTTGGTGAGAGATCGGGTTGGACCCGGGTTCCGGTGATTCTCCGTCCCGTGTCAGGATGCACTGGCGCTGATCCCGTGTTCCTCGAGGCTGGCCGTGAGCATCAGGGAGCGTGGGTCACCGTGAATGCCCGGGCGGGGCGGGAGGTACACGCACTTCCAGGTGCCATTGCCGGTTTGGGATTCTGTTCTGCCAAGGATCCCACGCATTGGCTGGCATGGCGCAGTTGTTCGCTGGGAGAGCGTGTTCCCGTGCCATCAGGGCACATCGTCCTCAGGCCTGCTGGCGAACTTCCCCACGGTGCGTTCGCGCAACAAGAGGTGGTCCTCGGGCCAGGGGAGGATCGCGTCCTGGAGGTGGATCTGACGGGCTGGCGCCGCATCGCGATCGAGTTGGAATGGCCTGATGAAGGTCGTCCGCAGTGGGGAGTGCTCGTGCGGGGAGACGTAGGTCGTGTGGAGGGAGTCAGCGGCGAGCGCTACAGCTTCTTCTCGGCCCGGGACGAACTGCCATTCCAGGTGTTCGTACGAGGGCGCGTCACGACGAGGGGTGTCTTGCGCCGGTCGGCGTGCGTCGAGCGCGATGGCGTGCTTGTATGGCGCGTACCAACTCCTGCGGTTGTGCAATGAACAGGTCGAAGGCTCTCACGAGGTTTGGCGCCAGATCTCTGGCGGGGGGGGATCTTGATCTACGCCGGCCTGGCCAAGCTGCTGACTGGCGGGTCGGACCAGCAGTGGGTACGCGTGGCATATGATCTGTTGGCGGGCGTGGAGGTGGCGATCGGAGGGCTGACGGTCCTTGGCCCTGGTCGCTGGGGCCAGGTCATCTACCCTGCCGGCGTCGCCTTGGCTGCGGGGTTCGTGCCCTTCTCGCTGGCGAGCATGAGTGAAGGGCACCGCTGTGGCTGTCTCGGCTCGGTCGCGGCCCCGCCGTCCGTGCGGCTCTTGATCGGTGGCTTGCTGGGAGTGCTCTATTCGCGCCTTCTTGCCTGGCATGGGCGTGTCGGCGTGGACAAACCAGATCGCGGGTAGTGCGCGCGCGCAGGACCCGGCGACCTGCGATGGGTCGGAGACCCTGGCCACCGCTCACGCGGTGGCCACGAACAAGGCGCGCTGGCTCTGCAGCGAGAGCGGTTGCTCGGTGAAGTCACCCAGCAGCCGCACCTCAGAGAAGCCCGCCTGCCGCAGCATGCCGACCACGCCTGACGCCAGCGACACCGCCTGCCAGGCCGTGCAGACCTGCCGTTCGCTGCCGCGCACGAACAGGTAGTCGACTCGCAGCTCGCTGCTGGCCGGCTCGTAATGCGCCTTCGAGCACATCAGCAGATCGCCGAAGTCGTGCCAGCGGCCCGGCGGCAGGTTGCGGAAGACGGTCTCCGCCACCAGCGCCTCCAGCACGAAAACCGCACCCGGCCGCAGCGTCCGATGCACCGCCCGCAGGAACTCCAGGTTGCCCGCGGGCCCCAGGTAGCCGAACGAGTTGCCGAGGCAGAAGGCGCCGCCGAACTCCTGCCGCCAGGGCAGATCACGCATGTCCCGGCGCTGCCAGGTGACCGGCAGCCCGGCGCCGGCCTCCGCCGCCCACGCCAGCAGCCGCGCCGACTGGTCGACGCCGGTCACCGCGTGGCCGGCTCGCGCCATCGGTACCGCCAGCCGCCCGTCGCCGCACGGCACGTCCAGGAGCGGCACGCCGGCCGGCAGTTGCGCCGCCAGGAACGCCACCTCCGACGCGGTCATCGCCGCCGGTACCGCCCGGTGCCACATCTCCGCCGCCGGGCCCTCGAAGAACTCACGCCACCAGTTCGCTTCCATCGCCGTCGTCCTTTCCGTCCGGACCATCCGGTCCGAGGTCCATCCGCCATCGCAGGTTCATGCGGCGCAAGGCGCCGCGGGTACGGTCCCCTCACGGGAACCGGGTCGGGGCCGGGATGGCGGGACGCACCGCGCGCAAGGCGCCGGCCGTCAGCGGTGGATCGCGTCCCGCCGATGCGGGAGGGCAGTCATCGTTCAAGGACGCCTTGACGGCGCCGGGGAAAGGGACCGCGGGACGATACCACGGCGCCGGGGCGTCGCGGTAGGCTCGGCGCGTGCAGAAGCTCCTCCTCGGCGTGGTCCACCTGCCGCCGCTGCCGTCGGCGCAGGGGCATCCCGGCATGGCGGCGGTGTTCGATCGGGCGCTGCGCGATGCCGAGGCGCTGCGGGACGGTGGCTGCGATGGCGTGATCGTCGAGAACTTCGGCGACCGGCCCTTCCACAAGGGCGATCAGGGCGATCCCGTTCCGCCCGACGTGCCGGCGGCGCTGGCGGTGGTGGCGCATCGGCTCCGTTCGGAGCTGGGGGTGCGGGTGGGCATCAACTGCCTGCGCAGCGATGCGGTGGCGGCGCTGGGTGCGGCGGCCGCGTGTGGTGCCGAATGGGTGCGCGTGAACGTGTGGACCGGGGCCTACGTCACCGACCAGGGCGTGATCGAGGGGCAGGCGGGCCGCGCGTCGGCGTATCGGCAGCGGCTGGCGCACCGGCCGCTCATCCTGGCGGATCTGCTGGTGAAGCACGCGGCGCCGTTGGTGCCGGTGGACCCGGCGGCGGCGGCGCTGGACGTGGCCGAGCGTAGTGGCGCCGATGGGCTGATCCTGACCGGCGGGCGCACGGGATCGCCGGTGGACGCGGCGTTGCTGGGCAAGGTGAAGGCGGCGGTGGGCGCGTTCCCGGTGTGGCTGGGGTCCGGGTTGACGCCGCAGGGCGCACGGGAGCTGTGGCCACTGTGCGACGGCGCGATCGTCGGGACGTGGGTGAAGCAGGACGGCGTGGTCGGCAATCCGGTCGATCCGGCGCGGGTGCGCGCGCTGCGTGAGGTGCTGGCGCGGCTGGGGTGAGGCGCACCGGTTCCTGCGGAGGGTGAGCAGTCTGCCGAGTTGCGGGGTCTGACGGGCCTTGACCCGGACGGGGGCCGGGATAGCGTTCCAGCGTCCCTGGAGAACGCGGTCCGCGGTGGAGCAACTCGCCATGATCCGTAGCGGCAGACAGGGAGCGAAGGCTCCCTTCCCTTCCCTTCCCTTCTATCTGCCTCTCTTAGTGGTCTCTGCCTGAGCCTTCGGCTTGCTGGGGGAACCGCCCAAGGACTCGCGGCCCAGGTGCCCAACCCGAATCGGCAGGTCCATCCGCACAGTATGTCGCGGGGTCGCGTGGGATATGGAGGTTTGTGCAGCCATGAGTCATACGGAACACAATGGTAGCAGCATGCGAGTCATCATCCTGTTGTTCGTGGCTCTGTCCTTGGCTGGCGGATCGGCCTGTGCCCAGCGGAGCTGGATCGTCGACCGCTGCAATGGACCACTGGCGGATTTCACGGACCTTCCTGCGGCGGTAGCCGCAGCAGCCCCTGGTGACACCCTGTGGCTCTATCAGGGCTGCGCTTCGTCTCCGTCGTTCACGGCGTGCCACATTGACAAGCCGCTTCGCTTGATCGCAATGGGGTGGTACCCAACCAATGCACCCGGCACGAACCCACGGGGTCCCCTCGTGTCGGTCACGGGCCGCATCACGGTATCCAGCATCGCCGCAGGTCAGCGATTGGTGCTGTCGGGCTTGTACCTGTACTTTGACTATGGTGGGACGTACCCCAACCTGACGCTGCAACCCCACGGCATCCACGCCTGGGATTGCGCGGGCCAGGTCATCCTGGAGAACGTCTGGT
>CAZMGG010000024.1:0-54763 GCA_964565715.1 uncultured candidatus Brocadiaceae bacterium
CCCGCGCGTGTCGCCGCCGCGGGGCGCCGCGCCGCGCGCGCCGCGCCGCGGGCCGCGGCGCGGCCCCGCGGGCTCTTACTTGCCGGCCCAGGCCAGGACGGCGTAGCAGGGGCCGTCGGCGGCCACGATCCGCAGGTCCGCCGCCGGCAGGCGCAGGGCGAAGGCCGCGTCGCCGGCGAGCGCGTGCGCGACGCCGCCCGCGTGCAGGGTGGCCCGGCCGCGGGGGCGCGCGAACAGCAGCAGCTCGACGGCGCCGCCCGGCGCGGACGGCAGCGACTGCAGCGCGAACGTCGCGCCCGCGGGCACCACCAGTTCGTCGAGGCAGAACCCACGCGCTTTGTAGGCGGGTGCGAACACGCGCTCGACCACGACGCCGCCGGCGTCGCTCCGTTCGATGTGACGCGGCAGGATGGCCTGGGCCGCCGAGGCGAACTCCTCGTGCAGCTTCCACTCGCCGGTCTGCGGGTCGTAGGCCTTGCCGCTGCCGGCCATCGGCAGCAGCGGCTTGTCGTGCAGGGCGGCGCGGCCCGTCGGCGGGGCGAGCTTGGGCGGCACGGCGCCGCAGACCAGGAACTCGCCGGTCCCGGCGGCGGCGAAGTCGCTGTCCGGCGGCACGAACACCGCCACCGGGCGGCCGCCGAACGGGTCGGGGCGGGCGCCGCGGCTGCCCCAGCCGTTGCCGCCGGCGCGCAGGTCGAAGGTGCCGCCGAGCACCAGCAGGCCGCACTCGGCTGCGCCGGTGACGCCGCGGCAGCCGCCGTCGGTGGCGGCGAACAGGCGCAGCGGCGCCAGGGCAGAGCCCTGCGGCGGCACGGCGGTGCGCACGCCATCGGCGCCGGTGGTCCAGGGCAGCGCGACGAGCGGCGCGGCGTCGCTCACCGGCCCACCAGCTCGATCTTCGCCGCCTCGAGCAGCTCCGGCACCAGCTGCTCGATCCGTTCCTGCTGCATGCGCTCGATCACGACCGCGTCCGGCGGCGGCGGCTCGACCGCGACCACCTTGACCAGCCAGCAGCCCTGTTCGGCGACCGCGACCGGCTCGGAGATGGCGCCCGGCTCCAGCGCCCAGGCCGCCGCGGTCACCGCGTCGGGCAGGCGCTCGTTGCGGCGATGCAGCCAGCCGACGTCGCCGCCCTGCACCTTGCTGCCCGGGTCGTCGCTCTCGATCTTGGCGACGAAGGCGAAGTCCTGACCCTGCTGGATGCGGGAGCGCACCGCGCGCAGGTGCTCGGCGGCGGCGGCGAAGTCGCGGGGCACCAGTTCGTTGGGCTTGTCCAGGGCGCGGCTGAAGATCACCGCCAGGTGGCGGCGGGCGCCGTGGCGGTCCAGCGCCGCCTGGCGGTCCTTCTCGAACTCGGCCTGCAGCGCCGCCGCCGGCTGGCGCTTCTGCACCAGCCTCTTCTGCAGCACCTGGGCGCGGAACACGCGGTTGTGCAGCAGTTGCTCGGGGGTGAGCCCCTGCGACTTGAGCACCTGCTCGAACGTCAGCCCGCCCAGGCGCGGGTCGGCGTTGGCGTCGGCCCGGCGCAGTTCCAGCTCGGCGCGGAGGTCGGCCTCGCCCACCTCGATGCCCGCCTCCCGGGCGAGGTGGTCGAGGGTCTGCAGGACGACGACCTGGCGCACGAAGCGCAGGCGATCGTCGTCGTCGGCGGTGCGCAGCAGCAGGCGGCCCAGCCGCAGGATCGGCAGCTCGACCTCGTTGATGCGGGCGGCGACGCCCGGCGGCAGCACGTCGGGATCCTCGATCACCTGGTGCTGCTGGCGGGCCTGCTGCAGCCAGAGCTGCTGCATGGCGGGGCTCACCGCCTCGCCCGCCGGCAGCGCCAGCTCCTTGCGCACCAGCCGTTCGTGCGCCATCTGGATGGCGAAGTCGCGCAGCAGCTCGTCCTCGGGCGTGTTGCGCACCACCGGCAGCTCCTCGGGCTTCTGGCCGGCGGCGCGGAGCTGGGCCTTCAGGTCCTCCCAGTACTTGCGCACCTCGGCGTCCGGCGGGAACACGCCCGCCTTCTCGGCGGCGAGGCTGACCAGGGTCGTGTCGACCAGGTGGGTGCAGGCCTGCCGGCCGCTGTCCTTGCGGCGCAGGTGGAAGCCCATCTCCAGCGCCACCTCGTCCTGGGTGACCGGCGTGCGGGCACCCTCGAGCTGGTACCATGCCAGCACCTGGGGGGCCGGCGCCTGGGGCGCGGCCGGCAGCGGAACGGCGGTGAGCAGCAGGACGGCGGCGTGGGCGGCGGTCATCGGCCCGCTGACGATGCCGGCCGGAGCCGGCGTTGTCCACCGCCGGCGGTCCGGCGCGGCCGGCGCCGGTGCCTACACCGGCACCGCGGTGCGGTTGGCGCCGGTCTGCGCCGGGCGCGCCTGGAACACGAAGTCGCCCTCGCGCACCTTCACGCTCACCGAGGCGCCCTGACCCAGGTCCTGGTCCAGGATCAGCTCGGTGATCGGGTCCTCGATGCGGCGCTTCAGCAGCCGGCGCAGCTCGCGGGCGCCGTACTCCTCGCTGAAGCCGAGCCTGGCCAGCAGCGCGCGCACGCCCGGCGACCAGGTCACGCCCAGCCCGCGCCGCTTCAGCAGCTCGGCCACCTCGCGCAGCATGTTCTGGGCGATGCGCTGGCAGACCTGCTCGTCGAGCGGGTTGAACATCACCACGTCGTCGACGCGATTGAGGAACTCGGGCCGGAAGTAGTCCTTCAGCGCCTCGGCGGTCACCGACTTGAGGTCGATGTCGGCCAGGCTCTGCCGCTTGTGCGCCGCGCTGAAGCCCATGCGCGTGCGGATCGCGTCGATCTTCTCGATGCCGAGGTTGCTGGTCATCAGGATCAGCGCCTGCTGGAAGCCGATCTGCTGGCCCTTGCTGTCCGACAGGATGCCCTCGTCGAGCAGCTGCAGCAGCAGGTTGTGCACCTTGTGGTGCGCCTTCTCGACCTCGTCGAACAGCACCACGCAGCACGGCTTCTTCTTCACCGCCTCGGTGAGGTAGCCGCCGTCGTTGTGGCCGATGTAGCCCGGCGGCGCGCCGATCAGCTTGGCGTACTCGTGGGGCAGCGCGTACTCGCTGCAGTCGATCCGCACCAGCGCCTGCGGGTCGTCGAACAGGTTGCGGGCCAGCGCCTTGGCCAGCTCGGTCTTGCCGGTGCCGGTGCGGCCGACCAGCAGGAAGGTGCCGACCGGCGCGTTCGGCCGCTTCAGGCCGACCGCGGTCTTCTTCACCGCCCGCACCAGCGAGGTCACCGCCTCGTCCTGGCCGATGATCTGCGTGCGCAGGTGGCGTTCCAGGCTGGCGACCTTGCGGAACAGCACCTGGCGCTGGGCCTCGGTGCCCGGCTGGGCCGGGAACGGATCGGCGGCCTGCTCCTTCGGCTGCCCGCCCGGCGACGGGATGCTCACCTGGTGGATCTCGAGCGTCGGGTTGACGTCGATGCACACCTGGTAGAGCAGCTCCTCGACGATCTCCGGGTCGTAGTCGGCGTCCATCCGGCCCACCGCCGGCAGGATGTCGGACTCGAAGCCGGGGATGCAGGTCCTGACCACCCGCGAGCGGTAGGTCGCCTTGTTCTTGATCGGCCCGCGCAGCAGCTCCTGGAGGATGTCCTCCGAACAGCTCCTGACTCGGATGAACTCGTCGATCAAGTCGAAGTACTTGATCACGAAGCCCGCCTCGGATTGTTTCACAGCCCCTCTCCGCGCAAGGTCATGTCCTGAGGTGTCCGCTGCCTTCTTCGGAGGCCGGGCCGGCGCGACTTGACGATCGACCGCGGTACCGCTTCAAACCTCGGTTTCCGCGCTCCGCGATGCTCGACGACACCCGCCTGCTGGCGTTGCTGGTGCACCGCCGACTCCTGTCGGAGGCGGCGGCGCGCGCCGCCTTCGCTTCCGGTCGGCCGCTGCAGCACCTGTTGCAGGAAGGTGCAGTCACCCGCGAGCAGTGGGAGGAATGGCGACAGACCGAGGCCGGCACCCGGCCGCAGCTGAAGCGCTACGAGCTGCACGGACTGCTGGGCGAAGGCGGCATGGCACGGGTGTTTTCCGCCACCGACCGCACCGACGGCCGCAAGGTCGCCCTGAAGATCCTGCGGCCGGAACTGTCGAAGGATGCCGCACAGGTGGATCGCTTCGTCCGCGAGGCGAAGCTGCTGCTGGAGCTGGATCACCCGCACGTCGTGAAGGGGCATCGCGTGGCGCGCGAGGGCGACGTCATCTACTTCGCAATGGCCGAAATCCCCGGCCGCTGCCTGCAGGACGTGCTGGCCGACCAGCAGCGGCTCGACGAGGAGACGGCGCTGGAGGTGGTGGCCGAGGTGGCCGATGCGCTCGGCTACCTGCACTCCCGCGGCCTCGTGCACCGCGACGTCAAGCCCGGCAACATCCTCTGGGGCGAGGAGCACGGCGCCGTGCTGATCGACCTCGGCTTCGCCGTGCCGGGCACCCCGCAGGGCGACACCACGGCCGGCACCGTGCACTACATCGCCCCGGAGCAGGCCCGCGGCAGCGCCGACCTCGACGTCCGTGCCGACATCTACGCGCTCGGCGCCACCCTCTACCACCTGGTCACCGGCTCGCTGCCGTTCGAGGGCGGCTCGGGCGAGGAGGTGATGCGCAAGCAGGTGCTCGAGGCGCTGTCCGGCGAGCGCATCCGTGAGCTGAAGCTGTCGCCGCAGGTGCACTACTTCATCGAGAAGATGATGGCCAAGGAACGGGAGATCCGCTTCCAGTCGCCGGCGGCCCTGCGCGAGGCGGTCGAGGCGTTCCTCGCCGCCCGCGAGCGCGAACGCGAGCGGCAGGAGAAGGCCGGCGAGACCCGCCGGCCGTCGGGCCGCAGCTCCATGTTCGGCCGTCGCACCCGGCGCCGCCCGCGGCGATGAGCGGCGCCACCCGGCCCGGCTTCCCCTACGCCTTCGCCTGCCGGCGCTCGGGCAACTGCTGCGCCATCCCCGGCGGCGTGGTCCGCGCCACCGCGGCCGAGATCGCGGCCATGGCGCAGCACCTCGGCCTGTCGGAGGCCGGCTTCCGCTCGCGCTTCGTCCAGCCGGACGGCACGACGCTGAAGGACGGCCTCGGCCACCGCTGCATCCTGCTGCAGGACGGCGCCGAGCCGGGCTGCACCGTCTATCCGGCACGGCCGCGGAAGTGCCGCGAGTGGCCGTTCTGGCCCGAGGTGCTGCAGGATCACTCGCTGCTCGAACTGGTGCGCCGCACCTGCCCCGGCGTCACCGACCTGCCCGCACCGCCCGACCGCTGACGCCGCCGCGCGCCGAGCACGACCGCGAGCCCGCTGCCCAGCAGCAGCCACGTGCCGGGCTCCGGCACCGGCTCGCCGCCCGGCGGACCCTGCGGCTCGAGACCTGTGCGCGCGCCGGGATCGAGGCCGAACCGCTGGTAGTCCGCCTCGGTCTCCAGCACCACCGCGCCGGCGTCGGCGGTGACCACCCGGAAGCGCGCCGCCAGCGCCCGGCCCTCGTCCGCCCGGCCCGCGGCCCGCAGCGCCCGCGCCGCGTACGCGGCGTGCAGTCGCGCCAGCCCATCGCGCACCTCGACCGCGCCCGCCGGCGGCGCCATGGGCCGCGTGAACGTCCGCTGCAGCACCGCGAACGGCTCGTGATCGGCGGGCCCGTCGGCGAAGCCTTCCTGCCACAGCCGAGCCAGATCGTCCGGCAGCGTTCCCTGCCGCGGCAGCGTCCGCGCCCGGCCCGCCCGGGCCAGCGCGTCGCGCACCAGATGACGATGCGGCGACAGCGCGACCGTCACCAGCGCTGCGGCTTCGGGCTGCTCGGCCTCGTGCACCACCGCCGCCACCGGCACGTCGGCCGGCAACTGCACTGGCTGCTCGCCGTGCAGCCACACCACGGTCGCCCCCGGCACCCCGCGCGCCGCCTGCAGCGCCGTGCGGATGCCGTCGGCGCTGTCCACGCCGCCCTGGAAGCGCAGCCCGGCGAGCCAGTCGCCCAGCGCCGCATCCCCGGCGAAGCCGCGCTGCTGCACGGTGCCCTCGCCCGTCGCCACCACCACGGTGCACGGCGTGCCCGGCGGGAACGCGCCGATCACCGCGCGCCGTTCCGCCGCCGACAGCCCGGCGCTGGCCGAGCCGTCGAGGCACAGGACCAGCGGCCCGGTCCGCGGCGCCGGCAGCCGCGGCGCCAGTTCCTGCGCCAGCACGCCTTCGGCGTCCCGCGTGAAGCTCCACTGCTGCGCCGGCGGCAGCGTCAGCGACCAGTCGGCCAGCGCCGGTGCCGCCACCGACCACTTCTCGCCGTCGACCTCGACGTGGTGGACGAAGCCGCGCGGCACTTCCATGTTGCCGCTCTCGATCGCCACCGGCCGCAGCACCTGCCGCCCGCCCTGCCGATGCGGCAGCAGCGGCACCGCGAACGTGACCCGCACCCGCGTCGTCACCGCCGGCGGCAGCGGGAACACCAGCAGCCGCACCCGCCCCGGCGCCACCTCGCGCAGCAGCGCTGGATCCCGCCGCTGCCGCTGCGCGATCTCCTGATAGGCCGCTGTCACGCTCGCCTCGCCGGCGAACGCCGCCGGCCGTTCGACGCCGCCGACCCACAGCGACAGCCCGGTGGCGACGCCGCCCGGCGGCAGGCCGAACTCCAGGCGCAGTTCCTGCGGGCTCCGCGTGTCGTTGCTGAAGCCCATGCTCCAGTCGATCGCGGTCACCGCCGCCGCCGCCGCCGGCTGGAAGCGCAGCTCGCTGTCCCGCCAGCGCAGTCCCTCGATCACGCCCTGCTCGGCGCTGCTGCCCGCCGCGTTCTCGAAGCGCCGTGGCCCATCCCACAGCAGACCGCCGCGCTGTGGCCCGGCTGCGTGGCGGCTCCAGTCGCTGCCGTGCACGCGGTAGAACACCTCGCGGGCCCGCTCGGCGGTGACGTCGGGCCAGGCGTAGCACCAGGTGAGCCAGTAGCTGAGAACGCCGGGCAGCGTGGCCTGTCCGCCGAACGCGCCGACCCGCCGTGCTGGCGCCCGCAGCCCGTCCTCGCACAGCGCCGCCAGCGCCGCGGGATCGGCGTCGGCCAGCCGTTGCCGCGCGGCGACACCGTCCTCCCCCGCGTCGTGCGCCGCGAGCCCGAGGTCGCGCGCGGTGGTGAGCCGCGCGATCTCGTGGCCCCAGGCGAGTGCCGGCAGCGGCAGCGTGCCCAGGAGCCCGAGCCCGAGGATGGCGGGCGCGGCGATGCCGGCGGCACGCGCTTCCCGCACGCAGCGCGGCCACAGCCACAAGAGCCCGAGCGCGGTCCAGAACGGCGCCAGCGCCAGCAGCCCGAGCCCTGCCGCGGCGATGGCCAGGAGCATCAGCGGCAGGTACGGCAGCGCGGCGAGCGTATAGTAGAGGGTGGTGCCGGTGACGACCCCGAGCAGCACGAGCCGGGCCTTCTGATGCGACGGGCGGTGGTAGAGCCCGAGGTGGAGCAGCATCGCCAGGAAGCTGGAGCCGAGCGCCCAGGCGACGTGCCAGCCGGTCGGGAAGAGGGGCACCGCCACGTCGGCGAACAGGCCGCTGGCAAGTTCGCTGATCACGCCGAGCAGCGGCAGGACGCCGCCGATCAGGAACAGCAGCGGAGGGGACTGGCCGGTCCGGCGTGTGCTCTGCATTGCAGAGTAGGTTAGCCGAGGGGCGGTCAGGAGGGCAACCCGGTGTCGGTGGGGCACTTCGTGACGCTGGCCGGGTCATGGTGGGCAGGTCGTGGCGCGCCGGGCTCCGCCGGTGGGAGGGGCCTTGACCGGGACACCGGCCGGGATAGCGTTCCAGCGTCCCTGGAGAACGCGGTCCGCGGTGGAGCAACTCGCCATGATCCGTAGCCTGCGAATCATCATCCTGGTGCTCGTGGCGCTCGCCTTGGCTGGCGGATCGGCCTGTGCCCAGCGGAGCTGGATCGTCGACCGCTGCAATGGACCACTGGCGGATTTCACGGACCTTCCTGCGGCGGTAGCCGCAGCAGCTCCTGGTGACACCTTGTGGCTCTATCGGGGCTGCGCTTCGTCTCCGTCGTTCACGGCGTGCCACATCGACAAACCGCTGCGCTTGATTGCAATGGGGTGGTACGCATCCAATGCACCGGGCACGAGCCCGCAGGGTCCCCGCGTGTCGGTCAAGGGCCGCATCACGGTGTCCAACATCGCGGCGGGACAGCGATTGGTGTTGTCCGGCGTATCCCTGTTCTTTGACCATGGGACATACCCGAACCTGGTGCTGCAGCCTCACGGCATCCACGCCTGGGATTGCGCGGGCCAGGTCATCCTGGAGAACGTCTGGTGGGTGACCGGCGGCGTGATCCAGGGGCGATGCCGGTTCGAGCGCTGTGCCGACGTCATCATCCGTGGCTGCTTCCTGTATTGCCGGAGCGAGCCCATCACCTTCGTGGACTCCAGCGCCTATGTGCATTACAGCCAACTGCTGTCGGAGAACGGGATCTATGGGCTGAGCAGTTGGTATCCGATCTCGTGGTATGGTCTCTCCTCGCCTTCGCAGCCCGCCGTACTGATCCGCAACTCGAACGTGTTCGCCTCGGACGCAGCGATCCTAGGCGCCGACGCCCGTGACAACCCGCAGCCCACCGCCGGCAGCGATGGTGCCGTGGTCGAGAGCGGTTCCCTGGTGCTGGCCGGGGGCACCTTCATCCAAGGCGGGTGGCCCATGCGGTTGCATGGCGGCTTCCCGTACCGGCCGGCGGACGGGCGCGGCCTCGTGTTCCGCGACCCACGCTCGGGCGCGCTGCCTGCCAGCTTCCAGTTCACACCGATCAACGTGAACACCGTGACCTTCCGCTGGCTGGTGCAGAACCAGACCTACGACGTGGAGGTGTTCGGTCCGCCTGGCGGCTTCGCCCTGCTGGCCGTCGGCAGCTACCTCCAGCAGCCGATCCGTGGCCCGCTCGGCGACCTCGGCATCGATCCCAGCGGCATCGCCGTCATCGGTGCCGCCGCCCTGGACTCTACCTACGGATGGGCCCAGTGGCGGCTGCCGCTCGGCTGGCAGGTCCCCGTCGAGCACGTGTTCGCCTTCCAGGCCGGCCTGCTCGATCCGAGCGGTGGCATCTCGCTGTCGCACGCCGCGCCCTTCCTGGTGGGCTGGGGCGTCGGCCGGCAACCATGATCCGCTGACCCCCGGCGCCCCGGGTCAGCCCAGTTCCAGCTCCAGCAGGTCCACCTCGCAGGGCCCGTTGATCAGGTCCAGCCGCAGCCACTGCACCGGCGCCGCCCGCGCCGCCGCGGGCAGCGGCACCACGTGGCGGTGCACGCGGCCGTCGTTGGGCACGCGGAACAGCACGCTGCGGCCCTCCGCCATGCCCTCGTCGCCCGCACCCTTCCAGAACACCTGACCGTCGCCGTGGCTCACCGCCAGCTCCGGGTTGTGCACCCGCATGGTCAACACCACCTCGCGCACCACCCGGTCGAGGCACGGCGTCAGCAGCCACGGGTCGGCGCCGAGCGAGTGCCAGTGGAAGCCGCTGCCGTCGCCGGGCCGCACCCGCAGCTGCTCGTTCCAGAAGAAGCCCCGGCGCTGGTCCCGCTCGGCGAACACGAACCGGTCCTGCGGCCACCGTTCGGGCAGGAACAGCCGGTCGTGCAGGTCCAGCAGGGCCGCGGCCCGCGCCGGCAGTTCCCGCTGCAGCCGTCCGGCCAGTACCGCGCGCGACACCGGCGCGGCGGCACGGTCGAACAGGTCCGGCACGCCGTCCACCAGCGGGAAGCGCCGGCCGCCGGGCGCGAGCAACGCACCACTGCCCAGCTGCAGCGGCGCGCCGCCGCCGGGTTCGCACAGGAGCCCGCGCAAGGCCGGATCCAGGCCCGCGGCCGCGCCGGCCACCGGCCGCGGCATGAGCACGCTGCCGAGCAGCAGTTCCAGCAGCGCCTCGTCGCGGTGCCGGCGCTCGCGCCGCGCCGTCCCGGCCAGCATCTCGCAGGCGACCACGCCGTGGTTGCCCGCACCGCACGGCGCCAGCGCCAGGTTCCGCCGCAGCCACGCCCGTGCCGCCGCCACGTCCGCCAGCTGGCCCGGCGGCGTGCCGGCGCACTGCGCGTGCAGCAACGCGTCCGCTCCGAACGCCGCCCGCAGGTCGTCCGGATGGAACAGGTTCCGCTCCATGTGCGGCCAGCCCGGCCGCCGGAACAGCCATTCGTCCACCCAGGCCCGCTCGGCGTGCACCTCCTCGGTGGTGAGGATCACCGCGTGCCGCGCCACGCGCCGCAGTTCCAGCAGCAGCGGCACCGGCTGCTCGACGTGTTCGATCACCTCGCTGCACACCACCACGTCGAAGCTGCGATCGGGGAACGGCAGCGCCGCGCAGTCCACCGCCAGCGCCGGCAGGCCGAACAGCTCGCGGGCCCGCGCGCAGGCCTGCACCGACAGGTCGCAGGTCACCGCCCGCACGCCGAAGGCGCGCTGCGCGAGGTGGGGCAGGAAGCCCTCGGCGCCGCCGACGTCCAGCAGCGTGCCGCAGCGGAGCCCGTCCAGGAGGCGCAGGATGTGCAGCTGGCGCAGGAGACGCGCCGCGTGGCCGGGCTCGCAGTCCGGATGGCCGATGCCGTAGATCGGCTGGTGCGCGTAGTAGACGCCCGCCGCCGTCCGTTGCGCGAAGCGGCGTTCGAGCCAGGTGCGGGTGATGTCGGTGTAGAGACCCAAGGGGCGGCGGGGCGGGACTCTAGCCGGCGCTCCGGCGGTGGCCCAGCGAAGGTCGCGCGCGTGCATTTGCTGCCGGCCGTGCGATGCTGCCGGCCATGCGGCTTCCCGTCCGAGTCCTGCAGGCCTTGTTGCTGGCCATGGTCGCCGGCAGCGCCGGTGCCACCGCGACCACGCCACAGGGGCCCGGCGACGAGCAGGCCGCACTGACCCGGTTCCTGCAGGAGCCCCACGCCGGCCCGCCGCGCTACCTGCTGCCGCGCGCCATCGACGAGGCGCCCGTGCCGGACCCGATCGTGGTGGTGGACACGAGCTACTTCGTCGAGGAACTGGTGCTGATGCGCCGCGGGATCCAGCTCCGGCTCGAGGCAGAGCGGCGCGCCGACCTGCGGTCGGTGCTGCAGCAGGCCGCGCGCTCGCCGTCGCTGGCCGAAGCCGAGGCCGAACCGGTGCGCGCGATCCTGCGGGTCGGCGCCGCCTTGCTGGGGGCGCGCCTCGAGCTCTCCGCCGAGGAAGCGGACGAGCGGGACGCCGTGCGCGGCTGGGCCAGCGGCGCGGTGCTGCGTTCCCGTTTCGCCGGCGGCGGCGAAGTGCCGGGCCTCACCAACACCGGCGAGTCGGCGGTGGCGGTGACCGATGCCGCCCAGGTCCTGCTGGTGGAGTCCTACCTGCTGGTGTGCGCGCGGCTGCTGCCGCCGGAGTTGCGGCAACGGCTGCAGCGGGCCGCGCGGGAGGCGATGACCGACGCCGACCACGCGCCGCTGGTGCGCCAGGTCGCGACCTGGCACGGCCTCGAGCCCGATCCGGAGCTGCCGATGCTGCTGCGCCTGCCGGTCGGCCGCGGCAGCGAGCCGCAGCAATGGGCCTTCCAGCCGCGGGGCCTGCGCGTCCCGCCGCTGCGCGACTTCGCCTCGGAGGCGCGCGTGCCGACGGTGCGCGAGGCGTGCATGACGGTGGTGCGGGCGCTTTCGGGCCCCGCCGAGCAGTCGCCGCTGGTGGCGCCGGGCGACGAGGGCGTCTGGGCGCAGAAGCAGGCCGCGGCGGCGGCGTGGCTGTATCTGGCCCTGCCCGAACGTGGCGAGGTCCAGAACGTGCCGGCGGCCTGGCAGCGGCGGCGCGGGTGTCGCGTGGTGATCGAGCCGCGGCTGTCGGTGTGGCTGGCGCTGCGGCAGGCCTACGGGCGGATCCTGGCGGAGTACGGTCCGCGCTTCGTGGGGGATCGCGCGGAGCGGCTCGAGTT
This sequence comes from uncultured candidatus Brocadiaceae bacterium, assembly GCA_964565715.1. Lineage (GTDB taxonomy): Bacteria > Planctomycetota > UBA1135 > UBA1135 > UBA2386 > CAZMGG01. Next base: position 11,858 of record CAZMGG010000024.1, read on the forward strand.
GCTCGACGGGATCGTGGAGCTCTGCCGGCGGCAGGAGGCCGGCGAGGCGGTGGATGCGGCGAGCGGCGACCGGCTGGTGGCGGCGCTGTGCGCGGGGCACGGGCTCGGTGATGGCGAGGTGACGACGCCGCGGCGGCTGCAGACGGATCTGGGCGCGGCCGGCGTGATCGGTCGCTACCGGCGCGGGCTGCCGTCGATGGTGCCGCTGCCGGTGATGCTCGACGGGCGCCGGCGGATCGCGATCGGGCTGGGCCTGCCGGTGCTGGTGGGTCGTGGAGGCGGGGAGGACTGGCAGCCGTTGCCGGTGCTGGTGGAGAGCGGGTCGGGTTCGGCGGGGCGGTGAGGTCGGGAGGTGGGGGGCGTCACAGCCTGCCGGGAGGCGACTGTGGTGCTAGAGGTACCCAGCCGTGAAGGTCAGGCCATTCGAGGTTCTTGCACCCAGCGCATTCGTCGCCGGGGCCAGGACAAAGGCCTGGGCGTGGAAGCGCAAGCCACTCAGCCAAGGGCTACGCGGCAGAGGCACCGCGATCTGCGGCGTTGCAGTGCCGACGAGAGCATAGGTGAGATCGAGGCTGGTGTAGAGCGCGCAGTCCGGCGCGCCCAGGCCGCCCAGGTCGATCCCGCTGAACCGGGTGAAGCCAATGCACACGGCGCCGGGACCGAGGCCCGTGAAACTGCTCGTGCGCATCACGAGCTCGCTGCCCAGCCAGGGCTGGCTGGCTGCCTGCAGGGTCAGCGGCTGGATCGGCGGGCAGCCATAGCCATAAGGGGACGTGCTTGCGGGACAACTCGTCACCAAGCTCGCCAACCCGCCCGTCACGGTGTCGTCCATCTGGTGGAACGCGCCTCCCACCACGAGTTCGCCCGCGTTCCACCAGAGAATGGTCTGCACGACCGTGGTCCTGGCGGTCCCCAGAGCGGTCCATGCCACGCCGTCCCAGCGGGCGATGTTATGGGGCAACGCCACGCCGCCCTGGGAGAAGCTGCCGGAAGCCACCAGATCGCCATCCGGCAGAACAGCCAACGCTCTGGCACCAGCATACGGAGGGCCGCGGCTGTCCGCCATCGCGGACCATGCGACGCCATCCCAGCGTGCGAGCCCGACCGTCCGAATGCCTCCAGCAGTCTCGAACGCGCCACCGGCGATCAAGTCACCGTTCCGCATCCGTGCCAGGCTGTACACACCGCCGTTGGGGAAGCTCCAGGACATCCCCGACCCAACCGAGTGCCACTGGCCACCATCCCAGCGCGCGATACCCCGGTCCACAGGGCCGAGCGAGAACTGGCCACCCGCAACCAGGTCGCCATTGGGCAGCACCGCCAGCGCCTGGACAAGCCACGGCGAGGTCAGTCCCATCGCATGCCAGCCAGCACCGTCCCAGATCGCCATTCCATTCACCCGTAGGCCGACGTTGATCTGGCCGATGAACCGGAACCCTCCTCCTACGACCAGATCGCCCGTTGGCAGGACCGCCAGGCACCAAGCAGCATTGTCGAGGCCAGCCCCAAGTGCATGCCACATCGCGCCGTCCCAACGGGCGATGAACCGTGCAGCGGATCCGCCAGCAGCCAGGAACCAGCCGGCGGCAACCAGATCACCGTTGGGCATCACGGCCAACGCCCGCACCGAGTCGTCGAGGCCGGAGCCAAGCGGGTGCCACCGGCGGCCGTCCCAGCGGGCTATGCGATTGGCCTGGACGCCGCCCACCTGAGTGAAGTCTCCGGCAATCACGATGTCTCCCGAGGGCAAGGTCGCACTGGCTCGGACCGCGCTGTTCAGGCCCGCTCCCACGGGGCGCCAGTCCGTGCCGTTCCACCGGGCCACGTTGTGCAGACCGGTCTTGCCAGACCGGAAGAAGAAGCCGCCGACAACCAGGTCCCCGCCGGTCAGCTGCGTGATCGCCTCCACGGACACCGCTATCCAGTCGCCAAGCGGTTGCCACTGGCCAGCGGACCAGCGAGCCACGGCCGAGGGGTCGCCATTGACGTTGATGGAGGCGCCACCAACGATCAAGTCGCCATTCGGCAGGGTCCACAGGGCGCTCACGGGACTTGACGATGGAATCCCCAGCGATCGCCAGGCGGCGCCGTCCCAGCGCGCCAGCGAATCCGGACCTTGCGCACCGGCGAGCATGAACTCGCCGCCGGCCACGAGGTCACCGTTGGCAAGAACCGCGAGCGCCGCGACACCCCCTGTCAACCATAAGGGGTTGGGACTTCGCAGGCCTGGGCCCAAGGAGCGCCACGCACTGCCATCCCAGCGAGCGATGCCATTCGCGGCGCTGCCCCCGGGAATGCCGAAGATGCCCCCAGCCACCAGGTCGCCATTTGGCAGCGCCACCAGCGATTGCACGTTGGCGGTCATGCCCGTGCCAACCGGCAGCCAGGCAGAACCACTCCACCGCGCAACATAGGAGGTCGCCACCGGACCGCTGTGGGTGAAGTCGCCGCCGGCAATGAGATCGCCGTTGGGCATCACCGTGAGTGCCTTCACCGATCCGTTGAAGCCCGCGCCGAGGGGTGACCACGCGGTGCCGTTCCAGCGCGCAATGTTGCTCGCAGGAATGCCCCCCGCCAGGTGGAAGGAACCGCCCACGATGAGGTCGCCGCCGGGCAGCGTCGCGAATGCCCTGCCATAGCCGCGTACCCCCGGCATGAACTCGAGACCCGATCCGAGACCCGACCAGGCGTCCAAACCAGCGTCGTACGCCGCGATCCCCGCCACGTGCGCCTGTCCGGCGACGTCGAACAGGCCGCCAACCACGAGCAGTGGCAACCGCGGCCCCGCGCCGTCCGGATCCCATTCGACGGTCGCCATGATGGTGGAGTTCGTGCCTGGCAGCCCATCCCAGCCGCGCCAGGCATTCATGCACTGGCCAGCCGCGATGCCCGCCGCAAGACCCAGGGCTGCGCCGGCGAACAGACCACTCCAGATAGGCATGGGAATTTGCCTCGACGCCGCGGAACGAGGCCGGCGCCAAGCGGGCGAGCCTACCTGGCCCAGGCGTTCCGGACAAGCTCACTACCGCGGCACCGGCCGCCACTGCCGGCGGTTGAGGTCGATCGACCGCTGCGACAGGTCGCGCGCCACCTCCACATCGGCCTTCCACGTCCGGCCGTGGCGGTGCACCCGGAGCACCGCGCACGGACCCAGGCCCTTCACCTCGATCCAGTCGCCGCGCTGCGGTCCGTCGTCGCCGCCACCGCCGCCCTCGCCGGCGCTGCCCACCACGAGCGGCCGCATCGCCGGCAGGTGGCCGTCCTGCCAGGCCGCCGGGTCGACGCAGACATCGCAGGCGCCGCAGCCGTCCGCCAGATCGTCGAAGCCGAAGTGCCGGTGGATCGTCTGCTTGCGGCAGTCGTGCCCGGTCGCATACCGCACCATCGACAGCAGCCCCAGCAGATCCTGCCGGCGCTTGTCCTCGGGCAGCCACAGCTCGCACTCCGCATCGGTGGGCAGCCGCACGAACGACAGATCCCGCCCGATCTCGCCCTCGATGCAGCCCGCCGACCGCAGCAGCCGCAGGCACGTGTCCACCCGGCCGTCGCGACGGTTCTTCAGCAGGAACGTGTCCTGCAATCCCTCCAGGTCCAGCGCCGCGATGCGCATCCCGAGGCCCTGCAGGTGCTCGGCGATCTGCAGCAGGAAGCGCCGGTCCGGGTTCTGCCACTCGACGAAGTCCTTCTGGATCTGCAGATCCTCCTCGCGATAGAGCAGCTCGCAGAAGCTGCCCGCACCGTCGCGGCCGGCGCGGCCGACCTCCTGATAGAGCGCCTCCAGGGTGCCCGGGAGCTGCCAGTGGACGATGGCGCGGATGTCGGGCTTGTCGACCCCCATGCCGAACGCGTTGGTGGCGAGCATCAGCGGGGCGTCCTGCTGCAGGAAGCGCTCCTGCTGCTGGCGCCGTTCGTGGGCCGACAGCTTGCCGTGGTAGACCAGCGGTCGGTGGCCGTCCTTCTGCAGCGCCGTCTCCAGCCGCAGCAGATCCTGGATCAGCGCGCAGTAGACGATGGCCGGGCCGCCGGTGCGGGCCAGCAGCGCGCGCAGGCGCTCCAGCTTGTCGGTCTCGTCGGCGCAGGCGGTCACCGACAGGAACAGGTTGCGGCGTTCGATGCCGGTGTGGAAGAGGGGCGCGTCCTGCAGGTGCAACGCCGCGCGGATGTCGGCCTGCACCGCCGGCGTGGCGGTGGCGGTGAGCGCGAGGCAGGGCGGCGTGCCGAGCGCCTGGCGGACCGCGCCGAGCCGCAGGTAGTCGGGCCGGAAGTCGTGACCCCACTGCGAGACGCAGTGGGCCTCGTCGACCACCAGCAGCGACACGCCGATCTTGCGCACGCGGTCGAGGAAGCCCGCCACACGGAAGCGCTCCGGCGTCACGTAGAGCAGCTTCAGCAGGCCGCGCTCGGCCTCGGCCAGCCGCTGTTCGCGTTCCTGGTGGTCGAGCAGGCTGTGGATGCAGGCGGCGGGCAGGCCTTTGCGCCGCAGAGCCGCCACCTGGTCGTCCATCAGCGCGATCAGCGGGCTCACCACCAAGGTCAGGCCCTCGCGCAGCAGGGCCGGGAGCTGGAAGCAGAGCGACTTGCCGTCGCCGGTGGCCATCACCACCAGGGCCGAACGGTCGGCCAGCACGGTCTCGATCACCTCCCGTTGCGCCGGGCGGAAGTCGGTGAAGCCGAAGTGCTGGCGCAGGGCCGCGCGCAGGTCCATCGCTGGGATCATGGGCGACGGGTCCGGCGGTGCAAGGCGCGCGCGGCGCGCGCGGCGGGCAGGGTTGGCGGTGGCGCGGTGTTTCCGTAGGGTGGGCGCATGCGCTGCCTCGTCCGCTCCGGCCTCCTCGCCCTCGCCACGCTGTTCACCACCACGCTGCTGCCGGCGCAGGCGGCGGCGTTCTCGACCTTCGGCCAGGGCTGCACCGCGTCGGGGCTGCCGGTGCCGGCGATCGGCATCCTCGGCCTGCCGCAGCTGAACACCACGTTCACGCTCACGTATACGGGGCCGAACCGGGCGACCTGGCCGACCTCGCTGCAGCCGATGGTGATGCTGGGCTTCCAGCAGGCGCAGTGGCCGGTGCCGCCGCTGTCCAGCTCGCAGCCCGCCGGTTGCACGGTCTACCTGCTGGCCGACTACTGGCAGCTGATGCCGGCCGGCGGCATCTCCTACGTGAACACGTTCTCGCTGACGGTGCCGAACCAGCCGATCCTGATCGGCACCAACCTGGTGGCGCAGTGGGGCTGCGTCAACCAGACGTGCCTGGTGAACGGCTGCCGGGTGAACGCCCTGCTGACGTCGGACGCCGGGCTGCTGACGATCGGCCTGTAGGCCGCTGGCATCCGATGGCGCGCAGCCGTTAGCCTGCCTGCCGCATGCTGCCCCCGTTCCGTCTGCTCGCGCTGGTCGTGCTCGCCGTCCTGGTGGGCGCCGTTCCGGCCCAGAATCCGGCGCCGGGGCAGAATCCGGGTCCGGCTGCCGCCGGCCGGCGGCTGCTGCAGGATCCGGTGCAGCGCGCCGCGCTGCAGGCCCTGGCCGAGGACCTGGAGGCGCAGCGGCAGGCCCTGCGGCAGGCGCGCGAGGCGGTGACCACGGCGGCCGACAAGGCCCACGCCGTGCAGGAGGTGCGCGATCTGGAACAGGTCGTGCGTGACCTGGAGTGGCGCTTCGACTCGCTGGTGGTGGGCATCGACACGCGTGACTTCGACGTGCCGAAGAGCGCCGCCGAGGACCTGCAGTCGGAGCTGGGCCGGCTGCTGCAGCCGCTGGTGCAGAAGCTGAAGGACATCACCGCCGAGCCGCGCGAGATCGAGGAACTGGCGGCGCGGATCGACACCCTGGAGAAGGACCGGCTGCCGGTGGCGCGGCGGGCGCTGCAGCGGGTGCAGGCCGAGCTGGATGCGCTGGACCCGGCCAACGCCGAGAACGCGCGCCTGCGGAGCCACCTGGAGCAGGTACGGAGCGGCTGGGAGGGCCGCCAGCGCACGATGCAGCAGCAGCTGGCGGTGCTGCGCGGGGAGCACCGCAACCGGCTGGACACGCGCACCTCGTTCTGGCGGGCGGCCACCGAGGAGACCCGCGACTTCTTCCGCAACCGCGGACTCAACCTGCTGCTGGCGGTGCTGGCGTTCCTCGGCGTCTACACCGGCCTGCGCTTCGTGCAGCGGCGGCTGTCGCTGACCCGGCGGCCGCGGGACGAGCGGGGCTTCCTGGCGCGGGTCGCCGAGGTGCTGCTCAACCTGCTGGTGGTGGGCGCGGCGGTGGGCGCCACGCTGATCACGCTCTACGTGGCCGGCGACTGGCTGCTGCTGGCGCTGGCGCTGATCTTCCTGCTGGGCGTCGGCTGGACCGCGATCCGGATGCTGCCGCAGTACTTCGAGCAGGTGCGGCTGATGCTCAACCTGGGCGCGGTGCGCGAGGGCGAGCGGATCGTCATCGACGGGCTGCCGTGGCGGGTGGATGCGCTGAAGTTCTACTCGGTGCTGACCAATCCGGAGCTGCAGGGCGGCGTGCTACGGATGCCGCTGCGCGACCTGATCGGCCAGCGCTCGCGGCCGATGCATCCCGACGAGCCGTGGTTCCCGTGCCGGGTGGGCGACGTGGTGCTGCTGGCCGACGGCGTGCGCGGCAAGGTCAAGCTGCAGACGCCGGAGCACGTGGTGATGTCGCACTTCCAGGCCGAGCGGTCCTACGCCACGGCGGCGTTCCTGGAGCAGAGCCCGCGCAACCTGTCGCGCGGCTTCCTGGTGGACGTGGTGTTCGGCGTCGACTACCAGCATCAGGCGGAGGCCACCGAGACGATCCCGCGGGCGTTCCGCGAGGCCGTGCAGGCCGAGCTGCCGAAGACCGTGGAGCCGCGGCACATCGTCAAGGTCGATGCCGAGTTCCGCGAGGCCGGCGCGTCGTCGCTGGACGTGCTGGTGCTGGTGGAGATGAAGGGCGACGCCGCCGCCGACTCGCTGAAGATCCAGCGGCTGGTGCGCCGGATCCTCACCGACACCTGCACGCGGAACGGCTGGGTCATCCCGTTCCAGCAGATCACGGTGCATCAGGCGTCGGCCTGAAGACATCCGGCCTGAAGAAATCCGTTCGGCGGCGTAACCGCCGGCGATTCCGGGGGCACAGGGAATCGGAGGCATTTGCATGGCCGATTCCCCGAGCGAAGACCGCGGCCCCGCCTACGGGCCGCGGGAGCGCATCCTGCACCTGGGCGAACGCCGGCTCGGCGACGCCGAGTGCCTGGCATTGATCCTGCGGACCGGCCAGCGCGGCGAGGACGCCCAGCAGATGGCCCACCGCCTGCTGCGGCAGTTCGGCGGGCTGGCCGGGCTCGGCGCCGCCGAGGTGCGGGAGGTGGCGTCGCTGCCGGGAGTCGGACTGACCCGGGCGGCGGCGGTGCTGGCGGCGTTCGGGCTCGCCCGCCGGCTCGGCGAGTGCCGGCTGCGGCCCGGGGTCACCCTGCGCAGCGGCGGCGACGTGGCGCGGGTGGTGCTGGAGGCGGCCCGCGGCAGCCGGCGGGAGAACTTCTTCGCGCTGCTGCTCGACAACCGGCACCGGATCCTGGGGTTGCGGGTGGTCTCCACCGGCAGCCTGGACTCGGCGCCGGTGCATCCGCGCGAGGTGTTCTCGCCGGCGATCCGGGAGGGCGCGGCGGCGGTGGTGGTGGCGCACAACCATCCGTCCGGCGATCCGTCGCCGAGCGCCGAGGACCGGGCGGTGACCGAACGGCTGCGCTGCGCCGGCGAACTGGTCGGCATCGAGGTGCTCGACCACGTGGTGGTGGGCAGCGACCGCTTCTACTCGTTCGCCGAGGAGGTCTGCCGGCCCATCCCGTAGAGGATCGCGGCGCCGACCACCGCCGCGGTCTCGGTGCGCAGCACGAACGGGCCGAGCGCCGCCGGCCGGAAGCCCGCCGCCAGGGCCGCCTGCCGTTCGTCCGGGGCGAAGCCGCCCTCGGGGCCCACCAGCAGCACGGCGGCGTCGGTGGCGGCCGGTCCGAGCGGCGGGCCGCTGGGATCGGCGAGGTAGCGTTCGGCGGGCAGGGTCGGGTCCTGCAGGAAGTCCTGCAGCGCGCGGGGCTCGTGCACCAGAGGCACCCAGGCCCGGTCGCACTGGCCGGCGGCGGCCTCGCACTGCCGGCGCCAGCGCGAGGCCTTGTCGCCCTGCGGCCGGCTGCGGCCGGTGCCGAGCGGGTGGAAGACCGCGGTGCCCACCTCGGTGCCGTGCTCGAACAGCCACTCGGCGCGGTTCCAGCGCGGCGGCGCCACCGCCAGGTGGATCTCCGGCCGGGGCCGGGGCTGGCGCCGGTGCGGCCCGATCGTCACCAGCAGGTCGCGGCCCTGCCGGGCGGTGACCTGGGCCGTGCACTGGCTGCCCTGGCCGTCGTGCAGGATCACCTCGTCGCCGGGCATGACCCGCAGGACGGTGCCGAGGTGGTGGGCCACCGGGCCGTGCAGGCGGCCGGGACCGGGCGCGGGCAGCGGCTGGAGCAGGTAGCGGCGGGCCATCGGGGCGGGCATCTTGGCCGGTCGGCCGTTCCGGCGCGAGAACCCTTGCGGCGGGCGGTTTGCGCCTTTGACAGCAAGCAGACACGGCGTAGCTTGGTCGCCTTCCTCCGCCCGGCGTCGGAATGGCGTAACCCCGGTCGGCGGATCCGCTAGAGCGACCCCGGTCGCATCGCCGGCAGCTCACCCCTCGCTGCCGTCGGGCGGGTCCGTCCCCTAGGGTCGCTGCCTGCCGCCGGTCGGGCGTGGCCCATCAGACCGCGGCCGGTGCCCCCCGGCCGCCCCCGCAACCCCTCCGCATGGCCGAATACGTTCTGGAGATCCTCGACGGCGACCGCGCCGGCGAGGTGGTGGCCTTGTCCGCGCGCCTGCGCATCGGCCGGAAGCCGACCAACGACCTGACGATCCAGGACGAGAAGACGTCCGGCGCCCACTGCGAGGTGCTGCAGGAAGGGGATCGCCACGTGCTGCGCGACCTCGGCTCCACCAATGGCACGCTGATCGACGGCAAGCGCATCACCGAGGTGGTGTTGACGCCGGGCGACGTGTTCCAGGCCGGTCGTGTTCGGATCGGCTATCGCCAGAGCGACGCGCCGAGCCTCGCTGGCACGGCGGCCGGCGGCGGCGCCGAGGACCTGACCGTGCATCGGCTCGATCAGAGCCGGCTGCAGGGCGGCAAGCGCGGCGGCACCCTGGCGCTGCTGGTGCTGCTGGTGCTGGCCGGCGGCGGGGCTGTGGCGTGGCAGTTCCTGCGGCCGGGCGGCGGCGAGGGCGGCGGCGGCGGGCCGCGGCAGCGGGCGCCGCTGCAGGTGGCCGGCAACCGGCTGCCCGGTGCCGCCGGCAGCTGCGAGGACGAGCAGGGCTGGACCCTGCGGGCGGCGGGGCTCGGCTTCACGCCCGGCAGCGGTGGCAACACCGGGGCTGGCTGCCTGGAGGCGGCGCGGCCCGAGGCGGGCGGCGACGACTTCGCCATGGCCCGGCTGGCCGAACCGCTGACGGTGATCGCCGGTCGCGCGCTGACCCTGTCGGCGCATCTGCGCACGCTCGGCGGCGGGCAGGCCGGCGTGCGGCTGCGCTTCTTCTCGTCGGTGGCCGGCAACCCGCTGGCGTTCCGCGCCGGCACCCGGGTGGGCGAACACGACGGCTGGAGCGAGGTGCGCTGCCAGGCCACGGTGCCGCCCGGCGCCGACCGGGTCGAGGTGGAACTGGTGGCGGCGCTGCCGGGTAGCGGCGCGGTGGCCCAGGTGGACGACGTGGCGCTGGTCGAGACCGGCAGCGGCGAGAGCGTCAACCTGCAGGCCGAGCAGACCGGCCAGACCCTGCTGGGGGCCGGTGGCGGCGTGGCGCTGCGTTCCACCGATCCGGAGCAGCCGGCGATCCTGCACACCGTGCGGCCGGAGCTGACCTCGGGTGCGCTGCTCGGCCTGCACAAGGCCGGGCTCACCTGCCTCACCGACGTCGGCGGTTCGCTGACGGCGACGGCCACCGAGCGCGGCTTCGCTCTCGCCTTCCAGGGCGTGCGCGACCTGCTGCTGGAGTTCCCGGCCGAGGCCGAGGGCGGCCTGCTGCAGCGGACCGGGCAGGAGCCGTTCGCCACCCTGTCCGAGGGGGGCGCGTTCACCGCCCAGCAGGTGCTGCTCGGCGACGGCCGCACGCGCGTCCTGCTGTCGCTGCCGGCGCCGGCGTCGATGACCGGCAAAGCGGCGGGCGGGCGCTTCCGGCTGGCGCTGGCCGCCGAGCAGCTCGAACTGGTGGTCAACCTGCGCGCCGAGAAGCTGGCGGCGCAGGAGCAGATCCGGGCGGCGCGGGCCGAGGCCGGACGGGCGCCGGGCGTGGCGCTCGACCGCCTGCGGGACCTGGCCCGCAACCTGCCGCACGACACCGACTCGCTGCGCGAGGCGCAGTCGCTCCGCGGTGAACTGCAGCAGGCCCTGGCCGACCGGCTGGCGCGCCTGCGCCGCAACCTGGACGACGCGTCCTACTTCGACACCCGCGGCGGCTTCCAGCGGGTGGTGGAGGGGATCGACGAGCTGATCGCCCTCTACGGCGAGCACAACCTGCCCGATGCCGAGGCGGTGCAGCAGGCCCGGGCGACGGCCGCCGGGCGCCTCACCGCGCTGGACGCGGTGGCGCAGCAGGCCGCGAAGAAGCGGCTGGAGGAGCTGGCGCGGCTGTTCGGCGAGAGCGGTCAGGAAGGCCTGAGCCGCCTGGTCCGTGACTACCTGGAGGGCAAGTGATGGCGGGCAAGGCGGTGGCGATCGACATCGGCAGCCATGGCACCAAGGTGCTGTCGCTGCGGGCGGGCAAGAACGGCCTGCAGGTGCTGCGCTTCTGCGCGGTGCCGGCCGGCGAGGGCGCGCGGGCGGTGGCGGCCCACGGCATCCCGCTGCAGGACGCGGTCTGCGGCCTGTCGGGCCGCGACATGACGCTGCGCTACAGCCAGGTGCCGCCGACCCCGGACTGGCAGCTGCGCAGCCTGATGGATCTGGAGATCCAGGACCTGGCGCAGCAGTCCGGCGGCGGCCTGTCGGCGGACTACAACCTGCTGCCGCAGCTCGATCCGGAGGCCGGCAGCGACACCGTGCTGCTGGCGCTGGCCAGGGACGAGGCGCTGGACCGGCTGTCGGCGGAGGTGAAGGCCATGGGCGGCAGCGCCACCGGCTTCTCGCCCAACTGCATCGCCATCTACAACGCCTACCTGAAGGCGGGGCCGGTCGACGAGGACGCCGTGGTGTGTCTCGTCAACATCGGCCACCAGACGCTGGACATCGCCCTGGTGAAGGGCGTCGACCTGCTGTTCGCCCGCAACCTGAGCGGCGGCGGCAAGGTGCTCGACGACGCCATCGCCGCGGCGTTCAACGTCAGCGAGCGCAAGGCCGAGTCGCTGAAGCGCGACCTGCTCGACCTCGACCCGGCCAGCCGCGGCCGCTACGCGTCGGGGCAGGCGGAGAAGGTCACCATGGCGGCGGGCGGCGCCGCCAACGCCATCGTCGCCGGCATCCAGTCGTCGCTGGCGTTCTGCAAGACGCAGACGAAGATCGCCGACCTGCGCCTGGACAAGGTGCTGCTGTGCGGCGGCGGCAGCCGCCTGCGCGGCCTGCGCGGCCTGCTGCGCGAGGCCCTGCGCTGCCCGGCCGAGGTGTTCGATCCGTTCGCCAACCTGGACCTCGCCGCACTGCCGCAGGCCGAACAGGAGCAGCTGCAGGCGATGCGCAGCGAGGCGGTGGTGGCGCTGGGGCTGGCCGCGGCGCGCACCGACGACTCGCTCTACGCGCTGGAGGTGGTGCCGGCGGCGGTGCGCAAGCGCCAGCACTTCACCCAGCGGACCGTCTGGAACATCGCCGCCGGGCTGGTCGGCGTCGTGCTGCTCGTGCTGTTCGCCCGGCAGATGCAGGCCGACGAGCTGGTCGCCGACGGCGCCCTGCGGCGGATCCAGCGCCAGCGCATCAGCGCCAACCAGATCCACGACGAGACCGACAAGCTGGCGCAGCAGAACCTGCGCGACCGCGCCCTGGTCGAGCACCTGGCGACCCTGGCGGCGCCGTTGCACGGCGCCGTGCGCACGGCCCAGGCGGTGCGCCAGCACCTGCCGCCGCAGCTCTGGCTGAAGAAGTTCGAGGTGACGCAGAAGGCGGCGGCCGGGGCCGGCGCCGGCGGCACCGGCGGCGGCCGCCGGCCGGTGGTGATCGTCGAGGGCGGCGGCAAGGAGATCGACGGTGTGGACGTGGGCGCGGTGTTCCTCGAGTTCAGCAAGGCGTTCCGCTCCGATCCGCGCATCCCGCAGAGCCCGCCGCATCCGCCGGACGCGGTCACCGCCGAGTCGCCGCCGTCCGCCGACGCGACCCTGCAGTTCCGCTTCACCATCGACTGGACGCCGCGGGCCGCGGCGCCGGCCGCGAAGGAGGTGCCGTGATGGATGCCGCCGCCTTCTGGCAGGAGAACAAGCGCTGGGTGATCGGCGCGCTGCTCGGCGTGATGGTCTACTTCCTCGCCAAGAGCATCGTCGGCTCGCTGTGGAACCCCGCCGGCCCGCGTGGCGAGGCCCGCGGCGTCGCCACCCAGGCCCGCGGCCAGGAGTTCTACGACGCCACCGCCCGCACCGCCGCCCAGCAGGAGAGCGAGGTGCTGCGCGCCGAACTGCAGCGCCTGGAGGCGGAGCTGGCCTTCGAGCCCGACGCCCGCTACCAGCTCGGCGGCAAGGGCATGACCGCCGACGACTACCTGACGCAGCAGGGTCGCGCGCTCAAGCAGCAGCTCGTGCAGCGGGCCAACCGGCTCGACGTGCAGCTCCTCGACAAGGACCTGACCTGGCCCAGCAGCGGCGTCGCCGACGAGATCCGCGGCGTGCTGTTCGGCCTCAACCTGATCGAGGTGGCGGCGGATCGGCTGTTCGCCGCGCACGACCAGGTCCGCAAGCAGAACCCCGAGGCGATGGGCCTGCGGGCGATCAACTCGTTCCGCATGGAGGACCGCCGTTCGGCCCGCAGCACGCTGCCGCGGCCGATGCGGCCCGGCGAGGTCGACCTGCGCGAACGGCTGACCCAGGAGCGCATCTCGTTCCAGTTCCAGGCCGACGCGGCCACCGCGTTCGCCTTCCTGGAGGCCTGCCGCGCGCCGAAGCGGACCCTGGTGGTGGAGGGATGGACCATGACCCAGGCCACGCGGCCGGGCGACCCGGTGACGGTCAAGGGCACGCTGCTCGGCGTGACCTTCCGCAAGGTGGAGGAGGCCAACTGATGGCATTGCGCAAGGAACAGGTGCTGCTGCTGGCGGTGCTGGCGCTCGGGCTCCTGCAGTACCGCTCGATCGGCGGCGACGCGCCGCCGCCGGCGGTCTGGCAGCCGGGCAAGAAGGACTACGTCGCGGTGTCGGTGCCGGTGGCGGCGCTGGCGGAGACCGGCGCGCCGGTGAAGGCCGGCCGCGACCTGTTCCGCGAGCCGAGCGAGACCCAGGCGCTGCCGCCGCGGCCGCTGCCGCTTCCCGAGCAGGCGCCGCTGTCGCTGGTGGCGCTGCCCCTCGAGGTCGGCCCGGACCTCGGCCACGCCCACCTGCTGCAGATGGACGGCACGCCGGTGGCGGGCGTGACCCTGCAGCCAGGCGGCGAGACCGCCGAGCCGGCGGCCGGCACAGCGGGCAACGGGGTGGGCGACGGCACGGGCAACGCCGAGGGCCAGGGCGCGTCGTGGGAGCGCTGGGCCCGCACCTACGACATGATCTGGGTGCAGAACCAGAGCGTGCCGTTCCTCGGCATCATCGAGGCCAAGGACAAGCACGCGCTGGAGGCCACCACCGACTTCTCCAACATCGCCGTGCGCTACCGGCGCTTCTATCCGAGCCAGGAGAAGCTGCGCGGCATCGAGACCACCAAGGAAGGCGAGGTCACGCGCATCGAGCTGGCCCGCACCCTGCGCAACGAGGTCGAGCGGCAGAAGCGGCGGGTGCCCGAGCACGCCGGCAACCTCGCCGACCGCGCCCGCCTGATCGACTGGCTGCTGCAGCAGGCGCAGACCGAGGCGTGGGTCTACGACGAGGCCCTGGCCCAGGCCGACATCTACCTGCGGCTGTCCGGCGACGACCTGGAGGGCTTCCGCCTGAAGGTCCGCGTGCTGCGGCAGAAGGGCGATCTGGCCGGCGAGTTCGCCCTCTACGGCGCGATGAGCGAGGGCCGGCTGGCGGAGTCGGCGTTCCGCTACCAGGGCCTCGGCTCGGTGAAGGCCATCCTCGGTCTCGACGCCGCCGCCGAACGGGACCTGCGCCACGCGGTGGAACTGGCGCCGGGCGATCCGCGGCCGCTGGCGGCGCTGGCCGGCTTCCTGCTGTCGCGGGGGCGGGCCGGCGCGGCGCGGGCGGTGGCCGAGCAGGGCACCGGCGCGCTGGGCATGATCACCAACCCCGGCGAGCGGGCCCTGGTGGTCGGCGCCATCGTCGCCTGCCAGCTCGCCGTCGGCGACGTGGCCGCGGCGCGGCAGCAGCTCGCCCAGGAGGGCGATCCGACGGTGCAGGCGGCGCTGACCGTGGCCAACGGCTCGGTGCTCTACGCCGCCGGCCAGCCACAGGAGGCGTTGGACGCGTTCCGGCGCGCGGCGGCGGCGGCGGGCGGCGCCGAGGCGGTGCTGGCCTCGGCGGCGTGCCTGCTGCGGCTCGGCCAGTGGCAGGACGCCCAGGCGGCGTTCGAGAGCACCGCGGTGCAGTCGCCGCTGCTGCGCGGCCGGGCCTGGGCCGGCCTCGGCCTGCTGTTCCTGCGGACCGGTCAGCGCGACGTGGCGCTGCAGTTCCTCGATCGCTCGCTGGAGGCCGATCCGCTCGACGCCTACGCCCACTACCTGCGGGCGCGCGTGCTGCGCGAGCTGGGGCAGCCCAACCAGGCCATCGAGGCGCTGCAGGCGGCGCTGCGCCTGCGCGACGACTTCCAGCACGCGCTGGCGGAGGTGGCCCTGTGCCACTGGGCGATCGCCGCCGACGGCCGCAGCCGCGACGCGGCGGTGCACCTGCTGGACGCGGTGCGCTACGCCGACCGCACCGTCGACCTGGCGGGCGACTCGGCCTCGCGCGAGTTCCTCGAGCTGCAGGCGACCCTGCGGCTGCACGCCGGCGACTTCGCCGCCGCCGAGGCGGCGTTCGCCCGCGCCCGCGACGCGGCGGCCCAGGACCAGGAGCGCTTCTTCGCCCGGGCCGGCATCGCCCTGTGCGACTACGCCCGCAACCGGGTCGACGAGGCCCGCGACCAGCTGCAGCGCCTGGCCACCGACGCGCCGCTCGACCATCCGATGCGGCGCTACGCCGAGGCGACGATGGCGTTGATCGACGACCACAGCCAGAAGGAGCGCCTGGAGGATCGCTTCGAGCGCAGCGAACTCGGCGCGATCTGGCCCGCCGAGCGCGATGGCGCCCTGGGTCCGGCGGTGGTGGACAACCACCTGGAGTTCCGCGGCCGCGCGTCGCGGGCCGGCGAGGTGTGGGCCGAGCGCAAGGACGCCCTGCCCAAGGGCGGCCGCTTCCTGTCGGTGCAGGTCAAGCTGCAGCTGCTGCCGGGCCACGCCCGCGACGGCGGCTTCGCCGGCCTGCGCCTGGAGAACGCCGCCCGCCAGGGGCAGGCCGCGCCGGACTTCCGCGTCCAGTTCGGCCTGCAGGACGGCCGGCCGTGGCTGCGGATCGAGGACGGCCGCAGCGCCCAGCCCGGCAAGGAACAGGAGCGCGAGCCGGTGCGCGGCTTCGAGTCGGGCATCCCCGACTTCGATCCGAACGGCGTGCACGCCCTGGAGCTGCGGGTCGTGCCCCGCGACGAGCAGGGCCGGATGTTCCGGCTGCTGTGCCGCTGGAACGGCGTGCTGGTGCACGAGCGCGACCTGACCTCGCTGCGCGCCGACAGCTCCAACGAGCTGCGCACGGTGCTGCTGGTGGGCAGCGGCCGCGGCGCCGACGTGGCGGTGCGGTTCGACGACTACGTGCTCGAACGGCGCAAGGAGAACTGACATGAACCGACCCGAGCCCGGCGCCGCCGGCTTCACCCTGATCGAGCTGATGGTGGTGATCGGCATCCTCAGCCTGCTGATCGTCGCCTTCGTGCCCGACCTGATCGGCGCCAGGCAGGGCGCCAGCGCCGCCGAGACCGAGGCGCGCCTGCGCAGCCTGCAGGTCGGCATCGACGCCTTCGCCCGCCAGCGCGGCTTCGTGCCGCCGGACGACCTCAAGGACCCGGAGGACAAGGTCAAGGTGCGGGCCGACAACGGCATCAACACCGGCATCGAGTCCCTGGTGGTGTTCCTCTGCCAGGCCCGCGGCGGCATCGACCTCGCCGAGAACGAGGCCTGGCTCGCCAACACCGACAAGGACGACAACGGCGCGCCGATCCCGCTGCTGTCGCGCAGCAGTCGCATGGAGGTGGTCGACGCCTGGGGCACGCCGCTCGGCTACTTCTCCGCCACCAGCAACGGCTTCGACAAGCCGCAGCGCATCCAGCCGCCGGAGGAGGGACCCGAGCAGCAGGCGCGGGCCCACAAGAACGCCGAGGGCGTCCACGTCGGCGCCCGCCGCTTCCAACTGGTCTCCGCCGGCGCCGACCTCGCGTTCAACACCGACGACGACATCACCGTGCCGGAGCGCCGCTGAAAAGATGATGCGGCCGTCCCCAGCTGCCAGCCATGCGCGCGAGGCCAGCGCCGGCTTCACCCTGCTGGAGCTGCTGGTGGTGGTGGGCGTGCTGGCGGTGCTGATGGGGCTCGGCGTCGGCTTCCTGCGCGGCGGCGGCGGCGGCGGCATCGGCGAGGCCCGCTCGGCGATCGGGGCGCAGCTCCGCGCCGCGGCGCTCACCGCCCGCACGCGGGCGGTGCCGACCGAGGTGCACGTCGAACCGGGGCCGCCGGGCAAGCCCGGCGTGGTCCGCGCCCGCCTGCTGGAGCCGGTCCTGGCGCTGCACTTCGAGCCCGGCGACCGGACGCTGAACCTCGGGCTGGAGCCGCGGCTCGGCGGCCAGGACGAGCCGCGCGGACGCTACGGCCACGCCCGGCGGCCCGCGGACGGCAAGCGGGAGGCCCTGGCGTCGGTGCCGCTCGGCGGCGTTCTCGACCTGCGCGACGGCTTCGCGCTGCGCCTGGAGGTGTGGCTGGAGGAACGGCAGCCCTGCGTGCTGGCGCGGCTCGGCAGCAACCTGGAGCTGGCCCTGGATGGCCAGGGCGTGCCGCGGGCCCGCATGGTGCAGCGCGGCGCCGACGGCCGCGGCGGCACGGCGGCGGTGCTGCAGGCGAGCCAGGCGCTGCCGCTGCACCGCTGGGCCACCCTGGAGCTGGTGGCGGACCGCACCTCGTTCCGCTGCCTGCTGGACGGCGTCGAACTGGCGCGCGCGCCGGCCGGCGAGTCGGTGCAGCAGCAGGCCGGTGACGTCCTCGACCTCTCCGCCGCCGACGCGCCGGTGCCCGGCGCGCTCGACGAGATCGTGCTGCTGGTCTTCCAGGAGGCGGAACCGCTGCCGCTGCCGCTGGACGTCACGCCCGAGGCCGAGGTGGTGGTCCGGTTCGGCCGCGACGGCGAGCCCGTCGAGCCCGGGCCGATCGTGCTGCAGCTGCCCGGCGACCAGGGGCGCGAGACCCTGCGCGTCGGCCGTGGAGGAGCCCTCCGATGATGTGTTCCCGCCAGTTTCCCGCGTCCGGTGCGCGGCGCGAGCCGGGCATCGCCCTGGTGGCGGTGCTGATCGCGCTGACCCTGCTGATGGCGCTGATCGTGCCGTTCACCGCCAGCATGGGCTTCGGCAGCGATGCCGCCATGGCCACCGCCGATGCCCGCACCGCCGACCTGTCGGCGCAGAGCGCCCGCGACCTGCTGGTGGGCCAGGCCGCCATGGGCCATCCGTCGGTGGATCCGACGCCGACCTTCGACACCCGCGACGAGTACGCCGACCAGGTGCTGCTGCCGGAAGCGCTGGCGGCGATGGGCGGCGACGGCCGCGTGCGGCTCGGCGGCGAGGTCGAGGATCTGCAACGCAGGGTCCACCTCGACGCGGCGACGCCGCTGCTGCTCGGCAACCTGATCGGCACCGTCGGCCGGCTGCGCGAGGCGCTGCCCGCCGAGGCGTCGTCGATCCAGCTCGACGGCGGCGTCAACCTGCCCGAAGCGGGCTTCGTCTGGATCGACCACGAGGTGATCCACTACGCCGCCCGCTCGGGCGGCGCGCTGTCCGGCCTGACCCGCTCGCTGCTGCAGGAGCGCGGCTTCGTGCGGGCCGAGGACCACGAGGTCAACGAAGGCGCCCTGGTGCTCGACCTGCGCACGGTCCTGGCGGTGAGCTGGCCGTTCGACGCCCGCACCGGCGGCGCCCGCCAGGCGCGGCGGCCGTTCGCCGGCCCGCGCGATCTCGCCGAGGTCGGCCAGGCGGGGATGGGCGCCTTCACGCCGGCCGAACTGGACGTGTTCGAGCGCACGCTCACCGCCGCCGGCGGCCGCGAGCAGGCGCCGGTGTGGGGCCGTGCCGAGCGGGTGTTCGGCGCGCTGCAGCCCGGCGCGCGCTCGCTGCGGGTCAAGTCGGCGGTGCACGTCGGTCCGGGCAGCACGGTCCGCCTGCGGCACCTGCGCGGCGGCCCCGTCGAGTACAACCTGGTGATGGGGGCCGGCACGCCGCGCGGCCAGACCGATGTGCAGCTGCCGTCCGAGTTCCGGTTGGACCTGCTGCTGCCGGTGGCGGCGGAATGGCCGGCGTTCGACACGGTGGTCGAGCCGCTGGTGCCGCCACCGGTGAACGTCAACACCGCCGGCGGCGACGTGCTGGCGGCGCTGTTCGCCGGCAACCGGCGCGCCCAGGACGTGCGCGAGCACGGCGCCGACGGCCGCCAGCGGGCGCAGCCGTCGCCGGCCATCTCGGACGCCGAGGCGCGGGCGCTGGCGGAGTCGATCACGTCCCAGCGGTCGCTGCCGCCCGCCGACGACGCCGGCCCGTTCCGCAACTGGCGCGATCTGGCCGAGCGGGTCTGGAAGCCGCGGCTCGACGAGGCCCCGGACTTCGCCCAGAAGAACCGCTGGATCCTGCTCTACCGCAACGTGCTGACCGGCCGCGACAGCGCCATCGAGATGGGCACCGCGCCGCTCTGCTTCGCGTCGGGGCCGTGGGTCGGCTACCGCGGGGCCGCCTCGGTGTCGCGCAGCGCGCTGAGCACCGGCGTCAGCGCCCGCAGTGAACGCACCGGCGTCGCCATCGCCATCCCGGGCTTCCCGCTCGACGCGCAGTGGCGCACCCAGGAGGCGCTGGAGGAGGCGTTCCGGTTCGATCAGCGCGCGCCCTACTGGATCACGCTGCCGATCAACACCGGCGCCACCAATCCCAACGAGGCGGGCAACGACCCGGCCTCGCGCTTCTTCCCGCACCTGATCGGCATGGCCTACCCGACCGCGGGGCTGGGCCAGAGCCGCTTCCCGAGCACCGACACCGCCGACTCGGGCTTCATGCTGGCGCCGGCCACCACGCCGACCCGGCGCTGGCAGCGGGAACCGCGCGGCTTCGAGCCGTTCGGCACCAGCAACGACCCGCTCGGCCGCGACGTCAGCCGCGAGGGTGCCTACCGCGTGCGCAACAACGGTCCGCAGGCGCGCGGCGGCCAGGCCGAGCCGGCCGCCGGCGCCGACGGCGGCGGCGGCGACCACAGCCGGATCAGCTTCCCGTTCACCCAGGACGGCGGCGTCGCCGGCCGCTTCGCCGCGCAGTTCTGGGCCGAGCCGGAGTCGCTGGGCAACCAGACCCTGTTCGAGTACGGCGACGGCGACCGCGAGCGCAACCGCATCGCGCTGGAGTTCCGCGACGGCAACCTGGTGCTGGAGGCCCTGGACGAGGCCGGCCTCGACCCGGAGCCGGGCCGGTCGCCAACCAGCCCCGAGCGCACCGCCACCGAGATCCGGGTGCCGCTCACCGAACTGAACGCGCAGCCGCGCACCTGGACCCACTTCAACCTGAGCGCGTATGCGACCCGGCCCACCGACCTGTCGCTGCTGGTGGACGGCATCCCCCGCGGCAAGCCGCGCTACGTGACGTATCTGACCGCGCCGCTGCAGGTGCTGGATCCGCAGAACCAGGCGCCGGTGGCCGGCAATCCGGTCGGCTCCGACCCGCGTTTCCTCGACCTCTACGTCGAGGACACCGAGACCTTCCCGCCGCAGGGCGTGGTGCGGATCGGCCTCGAGCTGTTCGAGTACACCAGCAAGAGCGCTGGCATCCTGCACTGCCGCTGGGCCGACAGCCGCGGCGGCCGGGTGGCGCGGCAGATCTTCCGCGAGTTCCGCCCGGACATCCCCACCGACGCCCAGGGCCGGCCGACGGTGGACATCGACAACCTGCCCGCCGGGGTCAACCTGGACGTGGCGCCGGACCATCCGGTCGGCGCGATGGTGGAGCTGTACGGCTACTCGGCGCTGCCGTCGGTGGACTCGGTGATGTTCGTCGGCGACACGCAGCTCGCCTCGCCGGTGGGCGCCTTCGCCGTCGGCCGCGGTTTCGCCAACAACACGGTGCCGATCAGCATCCAGGTGCCGCGCGGGCCCAGCATCCCGATCGGCGACGGCATCGACACCAGCGGCGGCACCGAGATCGAACTGGCGGACCCGCTGGCCGGGCGCAACTACCCGCCGGCGAAGGCGCAGCAGGCGATCGCCGATGCGTTCCCGGTGAACGGCGGCTACGCGCTGTTCGTGCAGCGCAGCTTCGAGTTCAACTTCAACCAGCCGGGCCAGCTGTCGGGCACGCCGACCCTGGTCGGCGGCGTCGAGGTCTTCAAGTATGCGCGCCGCGACGGCACCCGGCTCACCGGCATCCAGCGCGCGGTGACGCTGCCGGGCAACGACAGCCAGATCAACCGCAACCAGTTCGACGGCACCGCGCGCCGGTTCGTGATGAACTGGAACTCGAACTTCACCGTCGAGATCGACGGCACCCGGCTCACCTGGAACGAGGTGCCGGTGTTCATGCTGTTCGTGGTGCCGATCTCGCTGGCCGTGCAGAGCACGGCGATGCTGCCGGACCCGCAGACGACCGGCTACACCGAGTGGGTGCAGCTCTACCCGGGCGGCGACGAGAACGACACCGAGTGGGTGCGCTACGACGCGATCCTCGACAACCAGCACCTCGCCCGCACCAACCGCCGCGCCTGGGACCGCACCCGCTACGAGCTGACCCGGCAGATCAACCAGGATCAGATCGGGGTGGGCAACCTCGGCGTCCTGCTGCGCGATCCGACGGTGGCCAATGCCGCCATCTGGGGCAACGTCACCGCCACCACCGGCTACATCGGCTACGTCGACAAGATCGAGGCCGACTGGCCGATGGTCCGGGCGGCGCGCTCGGCGCTGGCGTTCCGCGGCGATCCCAGCACCGGCACCAGCTCGCACGCGCAGCAGAATTGCACGGTGCTGCCCTGCCACCGCCTGCAGCTGCAGTGGGGCAACCACGGCGCCTACACCGGCCGCGTCGGCCGCCAGGATCGCGTCGCCCTGGTGTCGGGCTCCTCGGCGTCGGGCACCGCCCGGCCCAGCGTCGAGTGGCACACCGTCAACTGGCAGATGCGGCGCTACGGCATCGACAACACCCGGAACGGCAACGTGCCGAGCGAGCTGCTGGGCCCGGCCCCGTTCCAGCTGGTCGGCCTGAAGGCGCGGGTGGCCAAGCTGATCCAGGGGCCGGCCAGCGACCTGCCGCCGGGCACCGACCCGCGCCTGATCGATCGCCTCGTCAAGTTCCCCAGCGGCGAGCTGCCGGCGGCCTACGCGCCGGAGGTGCCCGTCGGCGGCGGGCTCGGCGGCGACTCGATGCGCGGCCGCCTCGACGAGGCCGGCATGCACGGGCAGCTGGCCATGGACGTCACCCTGGAGGAGCCGTGCGACGCCACCGCGACCACCTTGCAGACCCGGCCGGACCTGACCATCTGGCCCACCGGCCCGGTGGCGTTCGGCGGTGACCTCAGCGCGCAGTTCCCCGCCGGCGGCGGGCTCTGCATGATCGACGGCGAGATCCTCGCCTTCCAGAGCCGCAGCAACGGCCAGTTCCAGGTGGCGCAGAACGGCCGCGGCATGCTGGGCACGACGCCGCGGGGCCACGACCGCGGCGCCCGCGTGCTGTTCCTGACCCACGTGCCGGCGGCGATCCTGGCCGGCGGCGTGCAGCCGCGCGGCGAGAGCCTGCCCGTGCAGGCGCTTGGCGCCCTGCCGATCCGCGGCACGCTGCTGCTGGGCCGCGAGCTGCTGCATTACACCTGGACCCGCGGCACCGGCGACCAGGTGAGCCTCGAGATGCCGCGCTACTTCCCGCCCGGCGAGACCCCCGACGAGGGCTCGGCGGGACGCGGCCTGTTCCGCGGCCGCTACGGCACCACGCCGCAGGGGGCGGGCGCCGGCGAGGCGGTGGTGGGGATGCCGTTCCGCTTCTGGGATCGCTTCACCGAGGACGCCGACGATCCGGAGATGGCGCCGTTCCAGGTCACCCACGTGCAGGCGCCGGTGCACTGGAAGACCCTGCACTGGGTGCAGGAGACCACCGACGCCACCGTCGAGGTGCTGTGCCGGGTCCGCATCGACGGCCAGGGTACGTTCGCCGACGATCCGATGCGCACGCCGGGCCTCTACCGCTTCCAGCAGCAGGCCGGCCAGGACCGGCCGGTGCTGCTGGACCGCAGCGGCAGCCAGTGCGAGGTCCGCTTCTACGTGCGCTACCGGCCCGGCGCCTACGACCCGGTGGCCTGGCGGGCGCACGGCTGGAAGTCGTCGCCGAAGGTGAAGGACGTGCGCGTCGACTACGAGGGCCAGGGGCAGATCCTGACCGAGCAGGTGAGCGACCGATGAGCCAGCGCCGCTCCGTCGCCGGCTTCACCCTGATCGAGCTGGTGCTCGTGATGGGCATCCTGTCGGGCTTCCTGCTGCTGCTGACCCGGCTGCTGGGGGCCGGCGTCGACGTGTTCGAGGAGGGCGAGCAGGGCCAGGCCCTGGCCGACCGGGCCCAGGCCGCGGCCAACGCCGTCGAGGCCGAGCTGCGCGCCCTGCAGGGGCCGCGGCCGGCGATCGAGCCCGGCACCCTGGACGCCCGCCTGCTGGTGCAGTGGCTGCCGCACGCCCTGGTCGACCGGCCGCCGCCGACGCTGTCGTGGAACCAGGTGCTGCGCGCCGACGCCGCGCTCACCCCCGACCAGGAACGCGACCTGCTGCAGGCCAGCCTGCGCAGCCGGGCCGAGCAGGAGGTCGGCGAGCAGGGCGAGGCGGCGGTGCAGGCCCGGCTGCAGGAGCTGCTGGCCGCCACCGCCCGGCAGGGTCGCTGTGGGCTCTGGCTGCTGCCGTGGCCCACCGGCGACCAGGACGGCGCCTACCTGGAACTGCGCACCGCGCGCTTCCTGCCCGGCCAGCTCGTCGAGGTCGGCCAGGACCAGTTCGTCGACCCGATGCTGGTGCCGCTGCCCGGCTCCGCCGAGCTGCCCTCGGCGGTCGTCGACCGCTTCACCAAGGTGCTGCTGCCGGACCTGCTGCACTTCGAGCTGCGCTTCTGGTCGCAGCAGACCGCGGCCTGGAACACCGCCGAGGTGGTCTGGGACTCGGCCCGCGGCGGCTGGCTGCAGGACCCGCAGCAGGGGCCGGTGTTCGGCCTCGATCTCGGCCCCTGGAGCCTGGGTGACGCCACCGACGACGTGTATCCCCACGCCGTGCAGTGCGTGCTGGTGGTGGCGCAGGACCCGGGCCTGCCGGCGGAGGGTCTGCTGGCCGCTGACCTGGAGGCCGGCGACCAGTCGCTGCGCCTGCTGGCGCCGGATCGCTTCCCCGGCGATCCCGACGGCGGCTACGTCAAGATCGGCCCGGAGTGGCTGCGCTACGGCGCGCTGCGCGGCAGCGAACTGCAGGGGCTGCAGCGCGGCCTGCGCGGCAGCAAGCCCCGCGCCCACCCGTCCGGCAGCCGGCTGCGCCTGGGCCGCACGGTGTCGTTCACGCTGCCGCTGCCGTTCGCCAAGGACGACTGGAACACCGCCGGAGGCCCGCGATGAGGCGACCCTGCCCGGAGGCCGGCTTCACCCTCACCGAGATGATGGTGGCCCTGGCGATCCTGCTGATCGGCTTCACCTCGCTGCTGGCCGCGCTCACCGGCGGCGTGTCGCTGCGCCGCGAGGCCGACGCCCGCCAGGCCGCCAGCCTGCTGGCCGAGGAGGTGCTGCACCGGGTCCGGCAGCAGGCCTTCGCCCAGGGCGAGGACGGCAGTTCGGTGCTGGAGAACGCGCCGCAGGCGCAGAGCGGCACCGCCGAGCAGTTTCCGGGCATGCGCTGGGAGGTGGCGTTCGGCGCCGCGCCGGAGCGGCCCGACCTGGTGCTGGCGACGGTCACCGTCCGCTGGCTCGACCAGGGCGAGTTCGTGATGCAGGAATTCCGCCGCCTGCTGCCGCGCCAGGAGCCCCTGGGGGTTCGCGTGCGGCGCTTCCGGGCCGAGAATGGCGGGCCCCGATGAACGAGTTGCATGCACGCGTGCCGCGTGCGAGGACCGAGAGGAACGTGATGAGCAAGCTGCCGATCGTGATCGCCTGTCTGCTGCTGGCCCTGCTGGCGGCGCCCCGCGCCCACGCCCAGACCCTGCAGATGGCCGACGGCCAGGTCCTGCTGGCGGCGATCGAGGACGTCGACGGCCAGGGGCTGCGGGTGCGGCGCCTGGACAACGGCGGCACCCTCGACCTGCGCTGGGACCACCTGTCGGCGGAGTGCGCCCAGCGCATCAAGGTCGCCCACGACCTCGCCGGCGGCGCCGAGGAGGAGACCACCGTGCAGGCCGACGTGATCTCCTACGTGCAGTTCGGCTCGCCGACCGAGATGTTCGGCCGCATCGTCGACCGCACCGCCACGCACGTCGTCATCCAGAACAAGGGCGTGCAGTACCAGATCCCGAAGACCGAGGTGCGGCTGATCCGGCAGCTCGACGTGCCGGTCAGCCAGATCTTCACCAAGGACGAGTACTACACGCAGCGCCTGACCGAGCTGCAGCCGGGCGAGTCCGCCGACAAGCACGTGCTGCTGGCCCAGGAGATGATCAAGGTCCGCGACTACGACCACGCCGAGGACCACCTGCGGCAGGCCGAGGCGCTGGGCAACAGCAAGGCCCCGGCCCAGGTGGCGGCGCTGCTGGAGCGGCTCAAGCGCTACAAGGAGGCACAGAAGGAGCGCGAGCTGCTCGACCAGATCCAGGTGGCGCGGCACCGCGGCGGCATCGGCGACTTCGACAAGGGCCGCAAGCTGATCGCCGACTACGAGAGCCAGTATCCGCAGGGCCAGGGCAAGCTGCGGGCCGAGTTCGACAGCGAGAAGAAGCGCTTCGAGGAGGCGCGCACGCGCTTCCTGTCGGTCAAGGTCGCCGACGCCTACCGGCGGCACATCCTGACCGTCGCCGACCGCAAGGCCGGCGAACCGGGGGTCACGCTGGCCGCGGTGAAGGAGTTCGCCGGCAGCAAGATGCAGGAGGAGATCACCGCCAAGGCCGCCGCCCAGCTCTCGCTGACCCCGGAGGAGACCCGCCTCATGTGGCAGAACCGCGGCAAGTACCCGGCCGGCAAGCGCACCGACCTGTTCGTCTACGGCATCGGCTCCTGGGTGCTCGGCGACTCGGCGATCCTCAAGGACACCAAGCAGGGCAAGGCCGGCGAGCAGGCGCCGAAGGACCCGGCCCAGGAGCGCGAGATCGAACGCATCGCCAAGGCGATCCGCGCCGCCATGGAGCGGCGCGCGAAGAACGAGGGCGGCCAGAACCAGGAGGCCACCGACGAGGACTGGTGGCGGCTGGCCAGCCGCAACGAGAAGGCCAACTGGCTGCGCGCCTTCTATGCCGAGAACAGCGGCGACCTGGTGGTGACCGCCGCGTTCGTCGCCGGCTGCGTGTCGTGCGGCGGCGAGGGCACCCTGCCGGAGGTGCAGAACGGCAAGGTCGTGCGCAACAAGTGCTTCCTCTGCCATGGCACCAAGTTCCTGCGCAGCTTCTACGCCTACTGATCCGCCCCTGACCCGGCCCACGCGCAATCCCAGCCTGCCGGTGGCCGCCGGGGTCGTCCCGGCGGGCCTGCTCTGGCTTTGCGCCTGCGCCGCCCCGGACCGCGCCGCGGCCCCGTCGCCGGCCGTGTTCCCGCCGGCGCCGGCGGTGGAGGTGGCGCCGGCGGCGCCGCCGCGCCCGCTGCCGCGGCTCTCCCTGCCCGACGGCTTCGGCCCCGAGGTCCTACGCCCCGACCCGGCGCTGGGCGACGAGGTGGTGGCCCGGGTGGGGGAGAGCGCGCTGCGCCGCAGCCATGCCTTCGGCCGCCTGCTCACCGCCGATCCGCGGCTGGCCCTGTCGGCGGTCGACCTGCTGGTGTTCGACGTGCTGGTGGCCGGCCACGCCGAGCAGTTCGGCATCCGCGTCGATCCGGACGCCGTGCGCCGCGAGGCCGCCCAGGAGGCCGAGGACCTGCGGGCCCAGGTCCGGGCCGAGCTGGGCGAGGGCTTGCCGTTCGAGGACTACGTCTGGCGCACCTTCGGCATGACCCTGCCGGACTGGCTGCGCACCGCCGAGGTCCGCGTGGCGCAGCGGCGCTACCACGGCGCGGTGATCCGCTACCTGGCGCTCCGCGAGGAGCGCGTCACGGTCCGCTACATCGTCCACCAGGACCCGCAGGTGCTCGCCGAACTGCAGCGGAAGGTCACCGAGGGCGCCGACTTCGCCACCCTGGCCCTGCGCCACAGCCAGGACTCGCTGCGCCGCGACGGCGGCCTGCTGCCGCCGTTCGGCCGCGGCTTCCCGCACCCGGTCGCCGAGGTGGCCTTCGGCCTGCAGCCGGGGCAGATGAGCCCGGTCACCGCCCGCGACACGCAGAACGGGCCGCGCCACTTCCTGGTCTACTGCCTCGACCGCCGCCCGGGCCGCGAGGTGCCGTATGCCGAGGTCAGGGAGGAGATCGAACAGGACCTGCAGCGCAAGCCGCTCGGGCCGATCGAGATCAACGCCTACACGCTGCGCTGGCGCGGCGCGCTGGACGCGCCGCCGCCCGACGTGCCGCCGGACGTCAAGGAGACCCATGACAAGGGCGGCTCGGATCGCTAGAAAACCCCATCCATGGACGACATCTCGCGGGACAAGTCCCTCGACACCACCAGCGGTGCCGCCGGCAAGAACCGGAACGCACCGACGCCGGGGACCGATGACCTGCGTGACGACCGTCGCGCCGACCTCCGGGACTTCGAACGGATGCGCCTGTCGGAGGAGCCGGCGGACGCGGCGGACGAGGTGCGGTCGCGCCTGGAACTGGCGGCGAGCGTGCCCGAGGTTCCCGATCGGCTCGAGGCTGCGCCGGTGAGCGAACGGGCGGACGAGCCGGCGGACGAGCCGCCGCCGGTGAACGCCGGCCTGCCCGAACCGGCCGACGAGCCTGGGATCGAGCCCGGCGACGAGGCCGACCTGCCCGCCCTCGACGACGGCCTGCCCGACGCCCCCGAACTCACCGACCCGGCCACCGTCGGCCGTCTGTCGTTCGTGCTGCTGCTCTCGCAGCGCGACGGCCTGTCGCTGCTGCGCCTGGCGCAGACCCTCAACACCACCCAGAAGCTGGTGGAGGAAGGGCTGCAGCACCTGCAGGCCATGCTGGTGCAGATCGGCGTGCCCGCCGAGGTGGTGCGCACCGAGGGTTCGGTCCGCCTGCTGTCGACGCCCGACGCGCACCTCTACCTGACCCGCCTGCGCGGCGTGAAGAAGCAGGAGAAGCTGTCGCAGGCCGCCCTCGAGACCCTGGCGGTGATCGCCTACCGGCAGCCGGTGATGCGCTCGGAGATCGAGGCGATCCGCGGCGTGAAGGCGGGGCCGATGCTGCGCACGCTGCTGCAGCACAAGCTGGTGAAGGTGACCGGCCGCGCCGACGTGCCGGGCCGGCCGCTGCAGTACGGCACCACGCCGCACTTCCTCGAACGGTTCGGCCTGCAGTCCCTGAAGGACCTGCCGAGCATCAAGGAGTTCAAGCAGCTCGGCTGACGGGCGGGCTTGCGCGTGCGCGGGTCGTGCCTAAGATGCCGCCCCTTCGCGTCCCGTTCGTCTAGCCCGGCCTAGGACCCCAGATTTTCATTCTGGTAACAGGGGTTCGAATCCCCTACGGGATACCAACCTGCGCGGCTCTCCGGTGGTCCCCGGAGGGCCGCGCGTCCTTCCGGACGGCATGACGCACGCTGGCCCGACCATCGGTGACCTGGTGCGGCGCCTCGGCGAGCGGCGCCCGGGATCACCGTTCCTGACGGTCGGCCAGCGCAGCCTGGATGGCCCCGGCTTCGCCGCGGCGGTGCGGGGCGCCACGGCCCGCCTGCGCGCCCTCGGCTTCCGGCCCGGCGACCGCCTGGCCCTGCACCTGCACCGCTGCCTCGACGAGGCGATCGGGCTGTGTGCGGCCGGCCTGCTGGGCGGCATCGCCGTGCCGATCAACCCCAAGCTGAAGGACGACCAGGTGGCCCACGTGCTCGCCGACAGCGCGCCATGGGGCGTGGTGACGTCGGCCACCAAGGCCGCCGCCCTGCGCGATCCGGCCGGCGTGCTGCGCGGCCAGCGGCTGCTGTTCGGCAGCGACGAAGGGCCGCGCGGGCTGCCCGGCGAGGCCCTGCTCGGCCCGGATCCGGGCGTGGGGGCGATGCCGGAGCCGCCCGACCCCGACGCGCCGGCGGTGATCCTCTACACCAGCGGCAGCACCGGGCTGGCGAAGGGCATCGTGCAGCCGCACCGCAACCTGCACCTGGGGGCGGCGATCGTCGCCGGCTACCTCGGGCTCACGCCGGACGACCACCTGCTGGCGGTGCTGCCGTTCAGCTTCGACTACGGCCTCAACCAGCTCCTGGCGGCGATGCACAGCGGCGCCCGGGTCACCGCCGCCGACCATCTGGGCGCCGCCGAACTGGGCGGACTGCTGGCGCGGGTGCGGCCGACGGGGCTGGCCGGCGTGCCGAGCCTCTGGCACGAACTGTGCCGCGGGCTGGAGGCGGGCTCGGTGCCGGCCGCGGCCGGCGCCTCGCTGCGCTGGATCACCAACAGCGGCGGCCGGCTGCCGGAAGCCGATGTGCGGGCGTTGCGGGCGGCCCTGCCGCGGGCGCGGCTGTTCAGCATGTACGGCCTCACCGAGGCGTTCCGTTCGGCGTTCCTGCCGCCCGAGCGGATCGACCAGCATCCCGGCAGCTTCGGCACCGCGCTGCCCGGGGTCGAACTGCTGCTGGTCGACCCCGCCAGCGGCGCTGTGCTGGAGGGGCCAGCCACCGGCGAACTGGTCCACTGCGGCGCGCTGGTGGCGCACGGCTACTGGCGGAACCCCGCGGCGACCGAGTTGCGCTTCCGGCCCGATCCGCGCGGCCGGCCTGGCCGGGTCGTCTACTCGGGCGATCTGGTGCGGCGCGATGCCGAGGGGCTGCACCACTTCGTGGCGCGGCTCGACCGCATGCTGAAGGTGGCCGGGCATCGCGTGTCGCCGGACGAGGTGGCGCAGGCGGTGGCCGGGCTGCCCGGCACCGGCGAACTGGCGGTGTTCGGCCGCCCGGGCGGCGCCGACGGCCATCGGATCGTGCTGGTGGCGCAGGGCGATCCCGCCGATGCGGAACTGCCGGCGCGCATCCGGCGGCGCTGCCGGGCGGCCCTGCCGGCCTACATGGTGCCCGCCGAGGTGCACGTGCGGCCGGCGCTGCCGCACAACCAGAACGGCAAGGTGGACGTGCCGGCGCTGGAACGCATGATCCCGGAATGCACCGACGGCGGCTGATCGAGCTGCTGGGCCGCTATGCCGTCCGGCACCCGGCGGAGCGGGCCCTGGTCGACCGCTTCACCGCGTTCGCCATGGCGCACCCGGACTGCCTGCTGCGGAGCTGCGCGCCGGGGCACATCACCGCGTCGTGCTGGATCCTGTCGCCGGACCTCGGGCACTGCCTGCTGACCCGGCATCGCAAGCTGCAACGCTGGCTGCAGCTCGGCGGCCACGTCGACGGCGAGCCGGTGGTGGAACGGGCGGCGCTGCGCGAGGCGCAGGAGGAGTCCGGCATGCGCGACTTCGCCTTCCTGCAGGGCGGCGAGGCCTCGCCCGACGCCCTCGACCTCGACGTCCATCCGATCCCGGCCCGCGGCGACGAACCGGCGCACCTGCACTGGGACGTGCGCTTCCTGCTGCGGGCGGCGCCGGGGCAGCAGCTGCTGGTCAGCGACGAGTCCGAGGACCTGCGCTGGGTGGAGCTGGGCGAGCTGCCACGCCACACCACCGAGGAGAGCGTGCTGCGGCTGCAGCGGAAGGCGGCGGCGTTCCTGCGGGGCGCGGCGCCGGGCTTCGGCGTTGGCGGCCACCGGCTGGGCGGCGACAATCCCGCGCCTTGAACGCCCCCTCGAGCCGCCTGCTGCCGGTGCTGCTGGTCGTGCTGGTGCTGCTGGCGATGGCGGCGCGGCTGTGGGGACTGGACGGCCGCCTGCTCGGGCCCGACGAGTGGCGCGAGACCGACACCGCCAGCATCGCCCGCAACTTCCTCGCCGCGCCCGACCTGTTCCATCCGCAGGTGCAGTGGGGCGCGCCGGGGCCCGGCTACGTCGAGAGCGAGCTGCAGGTCTACCCGTTCGCGGTGGCGGCCCTCTACCGCGGGTTCGGCCACGATCCGTGGCTCGGCCGGCTGTGGTCGGTGCTGGCGTTCGGCGCCGGTGCGATCGTGCTCTATCGGATCGGCCGGCGGCTGCTGCCGCCCTGGGCGGCGCTGGTGGCGGTGCTCGCCTTCGCCAGCGCCGGCCTGGTGTTCCGCTTCTCCCGCGCGTTCATGCCGGACGCCACCGCGCTGCTCTGCTACCTGCTGGCGGCGGAGTGCTTCCTCGGCCACCGGCAGAGCGGGCGGCTGCGCGACCTGGCGGTGGCCGGCGCCTGGCTCGCCCTGGCGATCCTGATCAAGCCGACCATGGTGCACCTGGGTCTCTGGTGCGGGCTGGTGGCGCTGCTGCAGCGCGGGCCGCGGGCCGCGCTGGGCCCGCCGATGCTGGCGTTCGGCGCCCTGGCGCTGCTGCCGGCGGCGCTGTGGTTCGCCCACGCCGCGCACCTGCACGCGACATGGGGCAACACGTTCGGCGTGATCAGCGGCGGCGACAGCAAGTGGGGGAACTGGTCGATCTGGCTGGATCCGGGCTT
Organism: uncultured candidatus Brocadiaceae bacterium; assembly: GCA_964565715.1. GTDB lineage: Bacteria > Planctomycetota > UBA1135 > UBA1135 > UBA2386 > CAZMGG01. The sequence goes on from CAZMGG010000024.1 coordinate 42,970, forward strand.
CTATCAGGCCCTGCTGCGGATGGACGCCGCCAACATCCTGGGCTACGGCGGCTCCCTGCTGGCCGTGCCGGGGCTGCTGTTCTGGCGCGGTCCGTTGTTCCGGGTGGCGGTGCCGGCCTGGATCCTGGTGCTGTTCGTCTACTACCTGATCGTCGCGCGCTACGCCGGCCACGAGGGGCGCGGACTGCACTACCACCTGGCCGCGGCGCCGCCGTTGTGCCTGTGCGTCGGCGCCGGCGCGGTGGTCCTGCGCGACTGGCTCGGCCGGCTGACCGGCCGGACGTGGCCCGGCATCGTGCTGGTGGCGGGCTTGCTGGGCCTGCTGGTGTTCCAGCAGTGGCGGGGCAACCTGCGCCTGCTGCGCGCCGAGCCGGTCACCGTGTTCCGCGACGCGGGGCTGCAGCTCGCCGCCCTGTCCCAGCCCGAGGACCTGGTCCTGGTCACCTCCACCGACGTGGCGCTGGACCACGGCACGCCCAACAACTTCGAGGAGCCCAAGGTGCTGTTCCACGCCTGGCGGCGCGGCCGCGTCCTGGCGGCGGACCGGCTGGGCCGGGACGCCCTGGCCGCGGGCCGCGGCATCGGCGCCCGCTGGGTGGTGGTGATCGAGGCGGCGTTGCACAGCGCCGCGCCGGACTTCGAGCCGGCGCTGGCGGAGCTGCCGCTGGCGGCCCAGGGCCTGGGCTATCGCATCTACCGCGTGCCGTGAACGCCGCACCGCGCCACAATGCGGACATGGGCACGCGGCGGCGGCGGTGGCGACGGAACTCCGTGCTGGCGGTGGGCGCGGTGGCGTTGCTGCTGCTGCTCGGCCGGGGGGTCGGCCTGTGGCCCTCGCCGGGCGCGCCGACGCCGCTACCGGGCCCCGGCCCCGAGGTGGGGATGCCACCGCCGGGGACCACCGAGCCTCCCGCCGACGGGCCGGGCACGCCCGACGCGGTGCTGGCGGGGGCCGGCGCCGCGCCGGTTGTCGAGGGTCCCGCCGCGCCGGCACCGGTGCCGCCGCCGGTCGCTCCCGCCGGCGAGGACCGCCGCCGCAGCCTGCGCGCGGCGGTGACCGGCGCCCTGCAGGCCCATCGGCTCGGCGAGGCCCAGGCGACCCTGCGGCGGCTCGCCGCCGAGGACGAGGCCGGCGCCGAACTGCTGCGCGCCGACTTCGCCGCGGCGCTGGCCACCGCCGTCGAACGGCTGCGCGCCGACTTCGCCGCTGGCGAGGCGCTGGCGGCGCGCACGCGCCTCTGGGACCTGCTGGCCGACGACGACGGCACCGTGCGGAGCGGTCTCGCCGCCGCCGCCGCCGGCTGGCCCGAGTTCTCCGCCGCGCTGCCGGCGGGCTACGTGCCGCCGGCGCAGCCCCTGCCCCGCGGCACCGCCGTGCGGGTACCGCGTCGCGATGGCTGGCGGCAGGCGCCGGTGGTGGACGCGCGCGGCCACGAGGTCACCGTGCGCCTGCAGGACGACGCGGGCCTGACGTTTCCGAGCTTCCCGGTGGTGGAGGTCGTGCCGGTGAAGCCCACCGCGACGCTGTGCGCCGAACTCGGCCTGGCGGCGGTGCACGCCGGCGACGGCCTGCTGGCCCGCGCCTGGCTGGCGAGCGGCCTCGCGCTCGCTGGCGAGTCCCTGCCGCCGCGGCTGCGCGAACTGCAGGAACTGCTGCGCTGACCGCCGGGCCGCCCCGTAACGTGCGGCCCCCATGGAACAACCGTCGGGACAACTGCAGCGCCGGCTCGGCCTGACCAGCGCCATCTCGATCACGGTGGGCGCGGTGATCGGCTCGGGGATCTTCCTGAAGCCGCTGATCGTCGCCCAGAGCCTGCCCGACGAGGCCTGGATCCATGGCCTGTGGCTGGGGCTCGGCCTCGTCTGCCTGTTCGGCGCGTTCGCCTATGCCGAACTCGGCGCCATGTTCCCCGAGGCCGGCGGCCAGTACGCCTTCCTGCGCGAGGGCTGGGGCAAGGGCATCGCCTTCCTCTACGGCTGGGCGTTCTTCTGGGTCATCAACAGCGGCACCGTCGCCGCCCTGGCGCTGGCCTTCGCCGACTTCCTGCTGCCGCTGTTCGACGTCGACATGGCGGCGGAGGCGGAGACGCCGCGCCTCAAACTGGTGGTGGCCGGCGTCATGATCCTCAGCCTGGCGGTCGTCAACCACTTCGGCGTGCTGTGGGGGGCGATCCTGCAGAACGTGTCGACCTTCGCCAAGGTGGGCGCCATCGGCCTGATCGTGGTGGGCGGCCTGTTCGTGGTGGGCGGTCGCGAGGCCACGGCCACCGCCGTGCCAATGGTCACCGAGGGCGGTCCGGCCACCGCGCTGACCGTCACCGGCCTGGTGGCGGCGTTCACCGGCATCTTCTGGGCCTACGAGGGCTGGTACCAGATGCCGTTCAACGCCGCCGAGCTGAAGCGACCCGACCGCGACCTGCCGCGCGGCCTGATCCTCGGCATGCTGATCCTGATCGGGCTCTACCTCGCGGTGAACGCCATCTACCTGCACGTGGTGCCGTTCGACGAGATGCGCGCGCTGGAGCACAAGCAGCAGGTGCCGGAGCTGACCGTGGCGCGGATCTTCTCGCCCGACGCGGCGCGCTACCTGACCCTGCTGGTGGCGATCTCGGTGATGGGTGCGGCCAACCCCAACCTGCTGTCGTCGCCCCGTGCGTTCTACGCCATGGGCCAGGACGGCCTGGTGCCGAAGGCGCTGACCTGGGTGCATCCGCGCTGGGGCACGCCGACGGTGTCGATCTGGGTGCAGGCGGCCTGGGCGCTGCTGCTGGTGGTGATGATGCCGGTGTTCGACGACGTCACCGTGTTCGTCGTGTTCGCCGCGTTCATCTTCTACGCGCTGGCGGTCGGCGCGGTCTACCGGCTGCGGCGGAGCCGCCCCGACCTGCCGCGGCCCTATCGCTGCGGGCTGTATCCGTGGGGCCCGGCGGTGTTCATCGTCGTGTCGATCCTGTTCGTGGTGGCGCTGCTGACCGACCCGGTGGAGCAGAGGAACGCGCTGATCGGGCTCGGCATCATGGCCACCGGCCTGCCGGCCTGGTTCTGGGTGAAGGGCCGGGCGGCCAGGCGCTAGGCCGGCCGGTCCGGCCGGCCGCCGCGCAGGCGCAAGAACGCCGCCATCACCGAGACGCCGGCCAGCATCGCCAGCGGCCACCAGCCCGGGCCGAGCCAGACCATCGGCAGGTAGCCGCAGCCGAGCGCGGTCAGCATCGCCAGCAGCGCGTAGGGCATCTGCGTCTGCACGTGGGCCAGGTGGTCGCAGCGCGTGCCCAGCGAGCTGAGCACCGTGGTGTCGCTGATCGGCGAGCAGTGGTCGCCGAAGATGCTGCCCTCCAGGACCGCGCCGATCGTCAGCACCATCAGCGCCGGCCCGCCGATCGCCGACTCGCTGCCGATGCCGTGCGCCAGCACCACCGTGTTCGGCAGCAGGATCGCCATGGTGCCGAACGAGGTGCCGGTGGCGAACGCCATCAGGCCGGCGAGGCAGAACACCAGCGCCGGCAGCCACTCGGCGCGCATCCAGCCGCGGAAGCCGGCGGTGAGGAAGTAGCTGGTGCCCAGCTCGTCGCAGATCCGGCCGATGCACCAGGCCAGCAGCAGGATGCCGATGGCCAGCACCAGGGCCTGGGCCGAGCGGGCGGCCGCGTGCAGCACCTGCCGCAGGGTCAGGATCCGCTGGCCGAGCGCCAGGCCGGCGGCCACGACGAACGTGGCCAGCGAGGCCCACAGCAGGGCCTTCTCGCTGGCGGTGTGGCCGAGGATCCACTGCGCGGTGGGCAGGAAGCCGGTCACCGACGCCGGCACCCGGTAGCCGTCGTCGCCATAGGCACCGTAGTACCAGATCAGCCCCAGCGCCGTGCCCAGCAGCGTGAGGACCGGCAGCAGCCCGTTCCGCGCCCGCGGCACCACGCCGTCCGGCGGCTGCAGGTCCGCCATCGAGCGGGCCACCATCGGCCGCGCCCCGTCGGCGACGGGCTTGCCCTGCAGCCGGGCGCGGCGTTCGGCGGTGAGCATCGGCCCGAACTCGCGGCCGAGCAGGATGGTGAGCGGCACCAGCAGCAGGGTGAAGATGCAGTAGAAGCGGAACGGCAGGGTCTCGGCGAACACCGTGAAGGCGTCGGCCGCGACGTAGGGCGAGCCGTCGGCCCTGGTGACGAGGCAGAGCGAGGCCTGGTACTGGGAGACCTCGTAGGCGATCCAGGTCGAGAACAGCGACAGCCCGGCGACCGGCGCGGCGGTCGAATCGACGATGTAGGCCAGCTTCTCGCGGCTGACCCGGTTGCGGTCGGTGACCGGCTGCATGGTGGTGCCGGCGACGATGCAGTTGGTGTAGTCGTCGAAGAAGATCAGCAGGCCGGTGACATAGGCGCAGAGCTGGGTGCGGACCGGGCCGCGGGCGAAGCGGGCGATCACCTGCACGAGGCCGAGGATGCCGCCGCAGCGCGCCATCACGCCGATCGCCATGAACAGGAAGACGACGAACAGGATGATGCGGACCTGGAAGCCCGAGCCGCTCTCCCACACCCGCAGGCCGCCGAGCACGTCCTCCCAGAGGGTCACGCCGAACAGGTGCAGGGCGGCGCCGGGGGCGGCCTCGAGCCAGCCGGCGCCGGCGCCGCGGACGATGGCGTAGGCGCCGGCGAGACAGCCGAGCAGCAGGGCCGGCAGGACGCGGCCCAGCAGCACGGCGACGACGATGGCCAGGAAGGCCGGCAGCAGGCTGTCACGGCCGGGGAAGCCCGCAGCCAGTTCGAACGGCTGCAGGGCGATGCCGGTCGTGGTCAGCGTGGCGAGCAGGCGTTCCTGGTGGGGGCCGCTCGGCCGGCCGACGATCGCCTGCGCCGTCCCCTCGGCGGCGGCGGCGAGCACGAAGTCGGCCCGCAGGCCGGCGCTGGCCAGCCGGGCGAGCAGCCCGGCATCGGTGGCCGGGTCCGGCGGGCGCCCCGGGGCCGTGAGTTCCGTCAGCAGGAACCGCGCCACGGTGCCCGACTCGCCGACGTGGACCTGCAGCGGCAGCGGCGGCAGCGTGGGGTCCACGACGACGTGGTCGGCACTGGAACGGGCCTCGGCGGTGCGGGCCGCCGCCCACTCGGCGGCGGTGCGCGCCAGTTCGGCGGTGTGGCGGGCGTGCCGGGCTTCGTCCGGCGGGCTGAGGCGCAGGTCGACGCCCAGCGCTGGCAGGCGGCCCTGCCGGGCGAAACCCTGCAGCGGCCCGTCGGGCTGCAGCAGCCAGCGGCGCACCTGCAGCGTCGCCAGCGCGGCCCGACCGGCGCCCGAGTCCGGGGCCGGCAGCAGCCAGAACATGGCCACGAACAGGAGCGCGATCGAAAGGCGCAGCCTTCCGGACATGGGCGGGCAGGCTACACTCGCGCCCGCGCATTCCCATGGACCTGCTCCAGTTCAGCCTGTTCTTCGCTGCCCTGCTGGTGGGCTACGTGCTGATCCACCTGCGGCTCGTGCGGTTCGAGCTGTACCTGAAGGAGATGGGCGGCATCCGCACCCTCAACCAGCGGCTGGAGTCGCTGGCCAGCGCTCTGGAGCGGGTCGACCTCAGCCGGGTCGAGGAGATGCTGGGCCAGCTCCACGACGACCTGCGGGCGGTGCAGCGCGCGACCCACGCCGTCGAGGAAGCCGTCGCCCAGGCCGGCGCGCCGGCGCCGCGCGTCGAGGCCGCCGTCGAGGCGGGGCCCGCCTCGCCGGCGCAGCGGGCGGTGGCGGTCACCGAGGCGCGGCTGCTGCAGCTCGGCTACGGCGGGCTGCGCATCCTCACCGATCTGGAGGGAGCGGGCGACGGCGACCTCGAGCTGCAGGTCGAATGCGAGCGCAACGGCATGCCCTGCAAGGGCCGGGTCGTGGTGCGCAACGGCGCCGTGCGCGACGTGCAGATCCAGACCGTGCACCAGGCCTTCCCGTAGGTCCTTGCCCGTACAGGACGGGGGCCAGGTCACCCTGGCCCCATCGTCGCACAAACTGCGTGAACCGGACTACCGGCGGCCGCCCCGACGGGGCGCGCCTGCCTTCACCATTCAACCATAGGGCTGACGGTAGGTCGTCTCGATGTCCTTGCCGGCCAGCACGGCGTCGATCGCCTGGCGCACGTAGGGGTCGGCGCCCTCGGCCTTCTTGCCGTCGCTGTCGAGCGCGCCGCTGTAGCGCAGCACGCCCTTCGGGTCGATCACGAAGCAGTGCGGGGTCGTGCGACCGTCGAAGGTGCGCGCCGCCACGCCGCCGTGGTCGATCAGGATCGGGTGGTTGACCTTGACCTTCTTGGCGTGGGCGCGGAGCTGGGCGTAGGGCCGGTCCTCGTCCTTCTCGGCCTTCCACTGTTCGGCCTTGGGCTGCTCGCCGATCTCGCCGGTGTTGGAGTTGATGGCCAGCACGACGACGTTCTTGTCCTTGTAGTCGTCGGCGATCGCCTGCAGCTTGGGCTCGGCGACCTTCTCCCACGGGCAGGTGGTGGACCAGAAGTGCACCATCACGACCTTGCCGCGCAGGCTGCCGAAGCTGACCTGGTTGCCGGCGGTGTCGGTGAGGGTGAGGTCCTTCGGCACCTCGGCGCCGATGGCCACCTTCTCGACCTTGGGTTGCTGGGGCGTTTCGGACTTGGGCTTGGGATCGTCCTGGGCCAGCACGAGGCCGGCGCCGAGCAGGACGGAGAGGGCGAGGAAGGCACTTCGCATGGTCGCGGAGACTCCGGTTCTGTGGTTCACGGAAAGACCCGCCAGGGTGGCGGGGTGGTTGCTACGCAGAAGGCGGCGGAAACGGTGGGGTATGGTGCTGGCCCACCGCCGCCGCCGGCCCGCCGCCGGCCCGCCGCCGGCCCGCTGCGGGCCGGCGGCGTGTGCCGCAATGGCATCACTACGACATAAACTATCACAAAATACAGTCTTACAGCGACCACTCACACCTGGGCGCCGGCCGCGCGCAGGGTGTTGCGCAGCAGCATCGCCACGGTGACCGGGCCGACGCCGCCCGGCACCGGGGTCAGGTGGCCGGCCACCGCGCTGGCCGACGGGAAGTCGACGTCGCCGGTGATGCCGCCCTGGGGCAGCGCATTGATGCCGATGTCGATCACCACCGCCCCGGGCTTGATCATGTCGCCGCGCACGAGGCCCGCCTTGCCCACCGCCACCACCAGGATGTCGGCCCGGGTGGTGTGGTCGCGGAGCTGGCGGGTCCCGACGTGGCACACCGTCACCGTCGAGAGATGGTGCAGCAGCAGCACGGCGATGGGTTTGCCGACGATCTCGCTGTGGCCGACCACGACGGTCTCGGCGCCGCGCAGGTCGATGCCGGTCTCCAGGATGAGCTGCTGGGCGGCCGCCGCGGTGCAGGGCGGGAAGCGCGGCTCGCGGTAGAGGATCGCCCCCATGTTGGCGGGGTGCATGCCCTCGACGTCCTTGTCGACGGCGATCGCCGATTGCACGAGGCGCGGGTCGACGCCGGGCGGCAGCGGCCGCTGCACCAGGATGCCGGCCACCTCGGGGTCGGCGTTGAGGCGCGCGATCTCGGTGAGCAGGGTCGCGAGGTCGGCGTCGCCGGGCAGCGTGCGCTGGACCAGGTCGATGCCCACCTCGGCGGCGGCGCGGGCCTGGTTGCGCACGTAGACCGCCGCCGCCGGGTGTTCGCCCACCTCCAGGGAGATCAGGCGGATCGGGGCGGGCCCCAGGGCCTGCCGGGCCTCGGCCAGCCGGGCCCGCATGCGGGCTGCGATCTGCTTGCCGTCGATGATCCTGGCTGCCATGGGACTGGATCCATGGTGGCCCCCTGGCCGAAAGAAAGCCAGTGACGGCCCTAGCGGGCCGGCGAGCCCATGAACCAATCCTTCGGAAGCGCCTTCGGCGGTCGGTCGCTGTTGCCGGCGATCAAGCTGCTGATCCTGGCCAACGCCGCCGTGTTCGTGCTGAACGCCCTGGTCGGCGGCCGGCTGAGCGACAGCGGCGCCTGGGGCCGGGGCTGGCTGGCGCTGTCCTGGGACGGGCTGTGGGACGGCTACGGCCTCGGGTTCCTGCGGCTGTTCACCTACCAGTTCACCCACGACTGGTCGGACCCGTGGCACCTGCTGATGAACCTGCTGGTGCTGTTCTTCTTCGGCGGCATGGCCGAGGCGGCGCTGGGCTACCGCGGCACCATCCGGCTCTACCTGATGGGCGGGTTGCTCGGCGGCGCCCTGCAGATCCTGCTGGCCAAGGCGCAGGGGCTCGACCAGCTCACGGTGGTGGGTGCGAGCGGCAGCTGCTACGCGATGCTGCTCTATGCGGCCTGCCTCGCGCCGCGCAGCACGGTGATCCTGCTGGTGTTCCCGCTGCAGCTCTGGGTGCTGGCGGCGTTCCTGGTCGGCATCGGCGTCTACCAGACCTACGTCGAACTGCTGAGCGGGCGGACCGCCGGCGTCGCCCACTCGGCGCATCTGGGCGGCGCGGCGATGGGGTTCCTGGCGCATCGCTTCCGGCTCGGCTGGTTCCACACCTTCGACCACGGCGGGCCGCACGGCTCGCTGCTGGCGCGGCTGCGCGAGGCCTGGCGGCGCGGGCGGGCGGTGCGGGACGCCGCGCGCGACGAGGCCGACCGGGCCCGCCTCGACCAGCTGCTGGACAAGGTGCACCGGCAGGGACTCTCGTCGCTCAGCGACGCCGAGCGGGCGTTCCTCACCCGCAGCAGCCAGCAACGCCGCTGACGCGCGGTCCGGCGCTGCGCCGGGGCCGGGGCAGGGCTAGGATGGCGGCCTTCCCCAGCCCACGATCCCGAAGATGAACCACGCCCTCCGTCTCCTCGCCGCCTGCTGGCTCCTGGTCGCAGGTCTGCTGCCGGCCCAGGATGCCATCCGTGACAAGTTCATCCAGGACTTCCAGAAGGCCCTCGAGTTCAACGACGAGAAGGCGATGGACAAGGCCCTGAAGACGGCGCCGGACAAGGCGCTGGACCACTACCAGGCGCTCTACGTGCAGCAGTGGGGCGGCGACAAGAAGGTGATGCCGACCATCGATGCCATCAAGGCGTCGTGGGCGCGCTCCTTCGAGGACGCCAACGTGCTGGACAAGGTCGGTCGCTGGGTCGACGCGCAGACGCCGAACACGTACCAGACCTACCAGACGATGCGCAACAACCTCTACAAGTGCTACGGCGAGCTGGAGGAGGCGCTGAAGAGCGGCGACCGCAAGCGCATCGACGACCTGCACGACGCCCTGCGCAAGGTCGGCGATGGCTTCGAGAAGATCGGCCACAAGCTCGACGCCGCCGAGGCCTGGGTGCTGGTGTCGGTCCTGCTCAACCAGGTGAAGGACAAGACCCTGCAGGATCGCAAGGACGCCCTGTTCGGGCTGCAGCGCTACCTGGAGCACCGGCAGGCCTGGGAGTGGACCAAGGACGGCAGCTACATCCGCAACGACCAGTTCGCCAGGTCCGAGGTGAAGGCGATCGAGGCGGCGCAGAAGGACGAGGACAAGCGCAAGGGCGAGGGCTACGACCCCAACGCCAAGGGCATCGAGAGCCTGGTGCTGCCCGGCGTCGCCGCGGTCGAGCACGCGCTGGAGTTCGCGCCGCTGAAGGACAAGGACCTCGAGGAGGTCGACTACTCGATCAAGGGCGGCCCGGTGCCGGCGTTCTGGTGGGAGGCGCAGCTGCGCGGCGAGGCCAAGGAGGAGAAGATCGCCTGGTTCCAGCGCACGCAGCTGTTCCTGGTCCGGCTCGGCGCCGCCAAGTTCGGCGTGTCGCCCAATCCCAACGACAAGAACCTGGTGTTCGAGGTCGACGCCGGCGCCAAGCCGAAGGTCAACCAGTTCTTCCTCGATGCCGAGAAGAAGGTGCCCTACGCGATGGCGTTCTGGACCGGCGGCGAGCAGGAGCGCCTGTTCGAGGTCACCGTCAACCTGGCGCCGGGCGCCGAGGTGGCGCCGGTCTTCTACCGCAGCGCCGCGAGCTGGCACGCCGAGATCGGCGGCGAGACGGTGACGCTCTACGACGACAACGCCGACGGCACGCCGTGCTGCAGCGAGCCGAGCAAGGGCGAGTTCAAGGTCTACACCTTCGGCCAGCCCGGCGGCACCGTGGTGCCGCTGCTGGACTCGATGCGGATCGGCAAGGGCCCGCGCGTGCCGTTCTCCGAGTTCGCGCAGATCGGCGGCAAGTGGTGGCACCTGGGCCCGAAGGCCGGCGGCACCGCGCTGGCGGTGCGCGAGTTCAACCCCGAGTACCTGAAGACCGGCAAGGTCAAGCTGAAGTGGGACGGGCCGAAGCCGACCGTGCCGGAGCGGCTGGTGCTGCAGGGCACCGGCACCCTGTCGACGGCGTTCTTCGACGTCGCCGGCGGCAAGGAGATCGAGGTGCCCGCCGGCGAGTACGTGGTCGTGTTCGGCCGCATCGTCGAGGGCAAGGGCGCCCGCACCCAGCTCGCCACCATCGCGCGGGGCGATTTCGCGCCGATCAAGGTCGAGGAGGGCAAGACCGCCGAGCTGAAGATGGGCGCGCCGTTCAAGCTGGTGTTCGAGCGCGGCGGCAGCGGCGACGAGGTGGTGATCGACGGCGGCAAGATCGTGCTGCACGACCGGTCGGGCGCCGTGCTCGCCGACCTGCACAACATGGTGCTGCAGCCCGAGGTGCTGGCGGCGAAGGCCGAGGACGGCAAGGGCGCCAAGGTCTTCGCCAGGTTCGTCAAGTGCGACGATCCGGAGCTGCTCAACAAGGCGGCGGGCAAGTACACCAACATGGGCCGCAACGTCGCCGGCATGCCGTTCCCGGACGGCGTGCGCGACGGCAGCCTGGAGCTGAAGGCGAAGCTGCCGTTCGCCGACGCCAAGGTCGGCCTGTCGATCAAGAAGCACCCGCTGTTCGGCAAGGTCGACTCGGACTGGAAGTAGGCGACGGCGGCCCCGGCCGTCGCTAGACTGCCGGGCCCTTCCGGAGCAACCACCCGACCGTGCTGGACATCCGAGTGCTGCGCGAGAACCCGGACCTGGCGCGGTCCGCGGCTCACAAGAAGCGCCTCCCCGACCGCGCTGAGGCCGTCGACCGGGCGCTCGCCGCCGATGCCGAGCTGCGGGCGCTGATCCCGCGCCTCGACGGCCTGCGCTCGGAGCAGAAGGCCGCCGGCAAGCAGATGGGCAAGCTGTCGCCCGCGGAGCGCGAGCAGTTCCTGGAGGCGCAGAAGGCGCTGAAGCAGGAGCTGAAGCAGCTCGAGGACCGTGAGAAGGAGCTGCGCCAGGAGATGGAGCAGGCCCTGCTGCGGGTGCCGAACCTGCCCGACGAGGACGTGCCCGACGGCAAGGACGACAGCGAGAACGTCGAGGTGCGGCGCTGGGGCGAGGCCCCGCAGTTCGCCTTCTCCGCGCGGCCCCACTACGACATCGGCGAGCAGCAGGGCTGGCTCGACGTCACCCGCGCCGCCAACCTGGCCGGCTCGCGCAACTACATCCTGATGGGCGACCTGGCCCTGCTGCAGGACGCGGTGCTGCGCTACGCCGTCGATCACATGGTCAGGAAGGGCTTCACCCTGTTCGACGTGCCGCTGATGGTGCGCGACCCGGCCATGTTCGGCACCGCCTTCTTCCCCGGCGGCGAGGAGCAGACCTACCGCTGCGAGAAGGACGGCCTCAACCTGATCGGCACCAGCGAGGTGCCGGTGACCGCCTTCCACGGCGGTGAGCTGCTGGCCGAGGAGGACCTGCCGCGGCGCTACATCGGCCGTTCGGCGTGCTTCCGGCGCGAGGCCGGCACCTACGGCAAGGACACCCGCGGGCTCTACCGCGTGCACCAGTTCCACAAGGTCGAGCAGGTGATCGTCGACGTCGCCGACAAG